>NZ_PIBO01000004.1:0-237021 GCF_002806725.1 Raoultella sp. T31 | reverse complement strand
ACGGCCTGCGGCAATCGCTCCGTTTATCCCCCGGTGGCGCGTTGCTTACCGGGGCTACAGGAGCGTGTGGTCTGGCATGGGTAGCCCGGACAGGGGCCCAGCCCCGCCTCCGGGAAGACGGCCTGCGGCAATCGCTCCGTTTATCCCCCGGTGGCGCGTTGCTTACCGGAGCTACGGGAGCGTGTGGTCTCTGGCATGGGTAGACCGGACAAGGGGCGCAGCCCCGCCTCCGGGAGAGGCAGTGCGGCACGCAAACCCGTGCTTAATGGCTTTTACGAATCAGATAGCGGTAGGGCAGCGCCGCGGTTTCTTGCGCCAGCAGCTCATGCTCCATAAAGCGGCAAAAACCCGGAATATCGCGGGTTGTCGCCGGATCGTCGGCGATAATCAGCAGCGTTTCACCCACCGGCATGGTACGTACGGTCTTACGCACCATCATTACCGGCTCCGGACAACGCAGGCCCTGAGCGTCCAGAGTGTGGTCAGGGCTGGAGAAAAGTTCGGTCATTTTCATCTCACATCAACAAAACGGCCCTAGTTTACCCCCACTTTTGCGCTACGCAAGTCAGGTTAACGTTTGCGTGAAAAACAACCATTGCAATACCCGCTCAACGCAGTATCATTCTGCCGCTTCAAACTGGTACTCGCGTATTGGCAATGACACAGCGCGAGTATTGATTTATTGGGTTCCCTCACCCCAATCACTAAAAAGGTCATAATATGAGTCCATTTACAACGTCACAGCGTCAAAAAGCGCTGGTCTGGCTTTCTCTTTTCCATTTGCTGGTGATCACCTCCAGCAACTATCTGGTGCAGCTACCGATCTCCATTTTTGGTTTTCATACCACGTGGGGCGCGTTCAGCTTTCCGTTTATCTTCCTCGCCACCGATCTGACGGTGCGGATTTTCGGCGCGCCGTTGGCACGACGCATTATCCTGGCGGTGATGGTCCCGGCGCTGCTGATCTCCTACGGCATCTCGTCCCTGTTTTATATGGGCGAGTGGCAAGGCTTTGCCGCGCTGACCCACTTTAACCTGTTCGTCGCCCGTATCGCCGCCGCCAGTTTCATGGCCTACGCGCTGGGTCAGATCCTCGATGTCCACGTCTTTAACCGCCTGCGTCAAAACCGCCGCTGGTGGCTGGCGCCGACCGCCTCGACCCTGTTCGGCAACGTCAGCGATACCCTGGCCTTTTTCTTTATCGCTTTCTGGCGGAGTCCGGACCCGTTTATGGCGGCGAACTGGGGCGAAATCGCCATTGTCGACTACAGCTTTAAGGTACTGATTAGCATTGCTTTCTTTCTGCCAATGTATGGCATGTTGTTGAATATGCTGCTGAAAAAACTGGCAGATAAATCTGATTTATCCGCATTGCAGCCAGGTTAAGAGTACTCGCAGATTGATGTGATAAGATAAGCGAATGAGCCGTTAATGGCCGTTTATCGAAAGGAAGATGTCAATGCGCAATTTGGTTAAATATGTCGGTATTGGCCTGCTGGTGATAGGGCTTGCTGCCTGTGATAACAGCGATACAAAAACGCCGACTGCCGGGGCCGCTGCGGAAAGCAACGCCAGCGGACAGAATATCAGCCTGCTGGACGGTAAGCTGAGTTTCTCCCTGCCTGCAGGAATGACCGACCAGAGCGGCAAGCTGGGTACCCAGGCCAACAACATGCACGTCTATTCCGACGCCACCGGGCAGAAAGCGGTGATCGTGATTGTTGGCGACAACACCAATGAAGAATTGAGCGTGCTGGCTCAACGCCTGGAAGATCAGCAGCGCAGCCGCGATCCGCAGCTGCAGGTTGTCACCAATAAATCGATTGATATCAAAGGCCACACGCTGCAGCAGCTGGACAGCATCATCTCCGCCAAGGGCCAGACCGCGTGGTCTTCCGTCATTCTCGGCAAGGTTGACGATAAGCTGCTGACCCTGCAGATCACGCTGCCGGCAGACAATCAGCAGCAGGCGCAAAGCGCAGCTGAAAGCATCATCAACACCCTCGTCATCCAGTAACTACTGGGCTGACGCTGCGGCCTCCGGCGCAACAACCGGGGGCCGTTTTTTTAACCGCCAGCACAGCAGCAGCGCCACCGCCACCAGTCCCGCCGCCGCCAGATAAATCGTCGAAATCCCGGCCCACGCCATCAGCAGCCCGGCCAGCGGACCGGTAATGCCTAAAGACAGATCCATAAATACCGTATAGGTCGCCAGCGCCGAGCCCTGATTCTGCTGCGGCACCGCCTTCACCGCCACCACCCCCAGCGCAGGGAAGACCAGGGAAAAACCGGCGCCAGCGAAGAAGGTGCCGACTTTGGCGATCGACGAAGTCTCAGCCAGCCCCACCAGCAGAAGCCCGACAATCTCAACGCTAAAGCACAGCATAGCGACATTCAGTCCCCCCAGCCGATGAATGCCGTTGGGGAACAGCAGACGCGCGCCAACAAACGCGCAGCTGAATAGCGTCAGCGCGAACGCCGCGCCATCCCAGCCTTTGGCGTCATAAAACAGGGTAATAAACGTCGCGATGGTGCCAAACCCGGCGGACGCCAATGCCAGCGCCATCCCATACAGCCAGACCCGGCCCAGCACGGCGCGAAACGTCATCGCTTTGCCCTTCGTCGCCTTAACCGCCGCCCTCGGCAACGCGCACAGAATAGCGACCAGCGCCACGGCCATAATCGCCCACGCCAGCCCCGATAACCCGACAAGGGAATAGCAGAGCACGCCAAGCGGCGCCCCCATCGCCATCGCCCCGTAAGTCACGATGCCGTTCCACGAAATCACCCGCCCGATATGCAGCGACCCCACCACGCCCACGCCCCATAGCGTTGAACCGGTGCCGGCAAAGCTTTGCCCGATGCCGAGAATCACGCGGCCAAGGCACAACAGAGCCAGGCTAAGGATCGGCCAGCCGCTTCCGGCGGCCGCCAGCAGATAGCTCAACCCGCTGAGAAAACAGCCGCACAGCCCGAAGATTACGATCTTTTTCGGCCCAAGGAGATCGGCGTAGCGTCCGGCATGAGGGCGACTGAGGAGCGTGGCAAAATACTGCAGGCTAATGACCAGGCCGGCCCAGAACGCGCTGAATCCCATCACGTCATGGACATAACCCGGCAGAACGGCCAACGGCAGGCCAATTGTCAGGTAGCTGGCAAAATTAAACATCACCACGGAGACAATCCGCAGATTAAGGCGCAGTCCATTGAGCGCCGGTTCGTCAACGGGTTCGGGCATGGGGTCCACCAGACTTTGACAACAGTGTTTCACTATTACCACGTCGTCTGCGCAAAAGCAGCCTGCCGCGACAAAAATCACGCTGTTCGACTCGCCGGAGGCGATATTTATCTGTCAGCAAATTCGCGGCCGTGTCTGGCAACCGCCTCCCGATCTCTTCGTTGAAAAGCTATTTTGATCATGCGCCGGCACCGGAACCCTGGATGGGCCTGCAAATGGTCTGGGAAGGCTACTTTGCCCCTGCGCTCAACTTGCCACCCGGCCCCACGGTGCGGAGGGCCGGATTACATTATGGGAGAGGCCCACCAGATTGACGGCGAATTTTTACCGGTAATCCCTCCGCTTTTGGCAGGATAATATATCAATCAGTATTCCGCGCTGATCCTGATATATCGAATCGGCATGATTCGCCACAACCAACTGGCGCAGGCTGGCTACCGCCGTATTCCGTCTCGGGGAACATGCGGAGGTGGAAGCAGAGCATTCGGGCCGACGGGATTCGCTGACTCAGGTTTTGCGCTTCGCCGGCCAGAAGATAGTCAGCACGCCAGCGATGATAATCAGCACGCCCAGCAGGGAACGCCAGTGGAACGGTTCATGCCAGCCGGGCAGCCAGATGGCGGCGGCCCAGACCAGAATGTAGCTCAGGCTGAGCAGGGCGTAGGCTTTGGCCAGCGGCAGCTGGTGCAGCGCAAAGTACCAACAGACCATCGACAGCAGATAGCCGCTCAGCCCCAGCACCAGGCCGGGAGTTCCGGCCCGCAGATGTAAAAGATGATTCAGAAACGCGAACAGGTCACTCAGCGGCGGCAGCTCGACCATCGCCCCGCGCAGCAGAAGCTGTGCGGCGCTGACCAGCCCGACGCTGAATAACGCCCAGATTAACCCCATCAGACGCTACTCCCGAGCACCACGATGCCGACCACAATCAGCCCTACGCCAACCCAGTGCCGCCGGGCCACCGGCTCGCGCCAGATCCCCCAGGCCGCTAACGTCACCCAGACAAAATTGAGACTCAGCATCGGATAGGCGACGCTCACCGGAATGGATTGCAGCACGCTCAACCACAGCAGCATACCGCCGCCAAGCGCCAGTAGCGCAAGGCCCAGCCAGCCGAGAATATGGCGACCGCGCCGCCGTGACTTAGACGGGCGCGTCGCCTGTTTCTGGCACAACTGCCCGACGCAGCTTAACAGGCTCGCCAGCGCCAGGCAGATCCAGGTACTCATTGCGGCAGATACTGGAGAAACACAACCCGCTCTAACACATAGGTGTTGTCAGGTTTCGGTAGGGGTAAATCGGCCATGTTTTCTCCTTTGTCCATCAGCAGCACCAGCGATATCGGTCCTTCCTGGCGATGCGCTGCCAGCCAGCCGGCAAACTCACCCTGGCTCACAAAGCGACTCTTCGCATCCGGCCAGTCTAAACCGTATTGCAGTTCACCCTGCTTATCATACATGATGATATCGTTACGCTTGAGTTCCCACGCCAGACCGGCGGCAATGCCGACGTTGTTGCTCAGCACATAGCGGCTTGGCGCCAGCGATTCACTAATAATATCCACCATGAACTGCGGCTGCTTGCTATCGATCACCCGGTCAGGAATGGCAAAGCCAACCAGCAGCGCCAGCCCCAGGGGGCAGCAGGCGGCTAATGTCCAGCGCCGACCGTTATCTTTCATCGCCAGCCAGCCCATCAGCGCCCAGACGGCAAACGCAATCGCCGCCAGCAGACATTTATACAGCTCAATCTGCGTCCAGACCGGTTTATGCATCACGCCCCACGGCGACACCACCAGCACGGCGATCAGACCAACCAGACCAAAGATGAGGTTGATAAGGCCGTTAATGCGCAGCGCCTTCGCTCCCGCCTTCGCCGCATCCAGCGCATAGCGAGCCATCAGAATCGACAGCGGCCCGAAGCACGGCAGAATGTAGGTCGGCAGTTTCCCTTTGGCGATGCTGAAAAACAGGAACGGCATCGCCACCCAGCCCAGCAGATACAGCGCGCCGCGCGCGTCATCGCGCTCGCTCCAGCCGCGCTTCAGCGCTCCGGGCAGCAGCGCCAGCCACGGCAGACTTCCGGCGATCAGGAACGGGATGTAATACCAGAACGGCGCCTTGTGCTGGGCATCTTTCTCGGCAAAGCGTTGAATATGCTCCACCCAGAAGAAGTAGCGCCAGAAGTCCGGTTCGCGTTTGGCGATAGCCAGGCCCCAGGGCAGGACCACCAGGACGCAGACGCCCACTGCCAGCCAGCCGTAGGTCAGCACTTCACGCCAGCGTTTGCGGGCAATCACCCACGGCAGAACCCCGATAACTGGCACCGCCAGCGCCAGGAAGCCTTTGGTCATGACGCCCATGCCGCAGGCCGCCCCCAGCAGCGCGTAGCCGATGATTTTACCGCTTCGGCTCTGCGCCTGAGCGGCGCCCCAGAAACTGCACATCGCCAGCGCCATCCACAGGGTGATCATCGGATCCAGCACCGCATAGGTGCCAATACTGTAGACCAGCAGAGCGGTCAGGAAGATCACGGCGGACAGAATCGCCACCCGTTTGTCCTGCCAGATTCGCCATGCCAGCCACGCAATCAGCAGCGCGGTGACGCTGATGGAGAAGACCGAGCCAAAGCGCACGGCAAAGTTATTGTGACCAAACAACCACTGCCCGATGCTGTTAATCCAGTATCCGGCAATCGGTTTTTCAAAATAGCGCAGCCCAAGAAAATGCGGCACCACCCAGTCACCGGACGCCAGCATCTCGCGGCTGATCTCCGCATAGCGCGTTTCATCAGGCTGCCAGAGCAGGCGAAAATTCAACGGCAGTAGGTAATACAGCGCAAATAACACCACTAAAGAGGCGCTATAACGAATGCTTTTCATACGTCCTGACTCAATAATTGTTCACGCCCAAGCCAGCCTTCCCGGCCAGCCAATTCACCGCGAACCACTTTACCCAGCGGCAGCTCGCTAAAATCTGCGGGCAGCAGTTGGCTCAACGGGCAAAACTGGATTTCTTCCTGTGCCGCCATCGTCAGCAGTTGATCAAACTGCTGGGCGAAGGCAATCCCTTCCACTTCAGCATGAATGGTGTAGACCGGCGTACCGCTATCCCGGTGAATGCAATCCAGCAGATAGCGATTGAAGCCCCCGGCATCGACGCTACTGCCGACCACTTCATCCCAGGTAGGCAGCGTAACGGGGATCTGCACCGTACCCGTCATCTTGTCGCCCAACAATGGCAGGAAGGGGCGCGAGCCACGACAGTCGCTGTTGTAGAGGAAATTGAAGGACTCTTTGGCTTTAACCACCCGCTGATCCGCGCGCCAGCCCGCCACGGCGGAACAGGTGACCGACCGGCCGATGATCCGCTCCAGCTCGAGCAGGCCGCGTTCGACCTCCAGCGTCAGCCGCTCCTGTGGCCAGACGCCGCTCCATGCCTGCCAGCTGTAATGATCCCAGGCATGCAGACCTACTTCATGCGTCTGCGCCGTCGCACGGATAACCTCTTCATTACCCGCGCCAATCCGTCGCCCAGGCCAGGCGGTGCCGGCCAGCAAAATATCCCAGCCGTACAGCGAAGCGGCGTTTGAACGCAGCATCTTCCACAGAAACTTCGGTTTTATCAGGCGCCATAAATGGCGCCCCATATTGTCCGGCCCAACGCTGAAGAAGAAGCTTGCCTGAACCCCGTGCTGGCCCAGCAGACTCAGCAGGCGCGGTACCCCGTCCCGGGTACCGCGAAAGGTATCGACATCTATGCGTAAGCCGACCTGTTTCATGATGTCTTGTCGTCCGCCAGCTCAACCGTGCGCAGGAAGAAGTCGAGCGTATGCTCCACGGTTTCTTCCATCGGCACCGTCGGCGTCCAGTTCAGGCAGCGCTTCGCGTTACGAATGCTCGGCTTACGATGTTCCACATCCTGGTAGCCTTTACCGTAGTAATCGCTGCTCTCGACATCGCGGAAACCGGCGAACGGCGGGAAGTTGTTGCGCAGCGGGTGACGCTCGAAGCACGCCAGCAGCATCTCCGCCAGCTCTTTGATGCTGGCTTCGTTTTCCGGGTTACCGATGTTGATAATCTGCCCGTCGCAGCGGCCATCTTTGTTCTCGATAATGCGGAACAGCGCTTCGATACCGTCGCTAATATCGGTGAAGCAGCGTTTTTGTTTACCGCCTTCAATCAGTTTGATCGGCGAACCTTCAACCAAATTCAGGATCAGTTGGGTAATCGCCCGGGAGCTGCCGATACGCGCGGCATTCAGGTTATCCAGACGCGGTCCCATCCAGTTGAACGGACGGAACAGGGTGAAGCGCAGGCCGGACTTGTCGCCGTAGGCCCAGATAACGCGGTCGAGCAGCTGCTTCGATACCGAGTAAATCCAGCGCTGTTTGTTGATCGGGCCGACCACCAGGTTTGAGGTGTCTTCGTCAAAGTTGTTGTCGGTGCACATGCCGTACACTTCGGAGGTCGACGGGAAGATAATGCGCTTATCGTATTTCACGCAGTCACGGATGATCTTCAGGTTCTCTTCGAAGTCGAGCTCGAACACGCGCAGCGGATTGCGGGTATATTCGATTGGCGTCGCGATGGCCACCAGCGGCAGTACCACGTCGCATTTCTTAATGTGGTATTCGATCCACTCGGAGTGAATGCTGATATCGCCTTCAACGAAGTGGAAGCGCGGGTTGCCGAGGAAACGACCGATCGCGTCCGACCCGATATCCAGACCGTAGATTTCGTAGTTGTCGTCGGCGAGCAGACGCTCGGTCAGGTGGTTACCGATAAAACCGTTGACGCCAAGGATCAGCACGCGGGTACGGCGTTTAATCGCCACAACCGGTTTGCTGCTTATTACCGCGCCGGATACCAGCCCCAGCGCCTGCGCCAGCTGCGTACCCTGCATGTAAACGCCGCGCTCGGTTTGACCGGTGACTATCTCCAGCGCGCCATCCTGACAAGCGACCACCAGCGGAGAGGTGGAAATGACCGTTCCCGGCTTCGCCGCGGCCAGGTCCTGACGCACGCGGGATTTCCAGACGATAAATTTATTCGCGCCGGCATAGCCAAACGCCCCCGGCCACGGATCGGACACCGCGCGAACCAGGTTATGCAGCGTCAGCGCCGGTTTTTCCCAGTCGAGACGGCCATCTTCCGGCGTGCGGCGACCAACGTAGGTGGCCTGGCTTTCATCCTGGGCACACTGCTGGGTTTTCCCTTCACGAATCGCCGGCAGAGCCTGACTCAGCAGCTCTGACGCCGCGGCGCACAGCTTGCGATGCAGGGTCAGCGCGGCATCATCAGCGTCGATAGCAACCGTCTGCTGCGCCACGATAGCGCCGGCATCCGCACGGCTGACCATGCGATGCAGGGTCACGCCGGTTTCCGTTTCACCGTTGACCAGCACCCAGTTCAGCGGCGCGCGGCCGCGATATTTCGGCAGCAGAGAACCGTGCAGATTAAAGCCGCCTTTTGGCGCCAGGCTGAGGATATCGTCGCCCAGCATGTTGCGATAGTAGAAAGAGAACAGGACGTCCGGCTTCATGTCGCGGATGCGTTCGATCCACAGCGGGTGGTTAACATCTTCTGGTGCCCACACCGGGATACCTTGTTCCGCAGCAATACGCGCAACCGAGCCAAAGAAATGGTTTTCGCCAGGGTTATCCGGATGGGTGAAAATAGCGGCGATTTCATACCCGGAATCCAGCAGAGACTGAATGCCGGCACAACCCATATCGTGATAAGCGAAGACTACAGCTTTCATGAACGATCTTCCTCTTGAGACGCCGTTTCCGGCTGACGTACAACACGTTGAATAAAGTAGCGGGGACGGGCGCGGACATCGTTATAGATGCGTCCGATATACTCCCCGAGCAGCCCCATGCCGACAAACTGTGCACCGATGAACATGAACAGCACGGCAAACAGCATGAATACCCCTTCCGCCGCCCACTGCGGGCCAAATACCAGGCGCAGGAACACCAGCAGGAAGGCAAAAGTAAAGCCCAGCAGGGCAATCACGCTGCCAAAGACGCTAAGCAGACGCAGCGGCGTGGTGGTCAAACAGGTCACCAGGTCGTACATCAGATTAATCAGGCGCATAAAGCTGTATTTGGAATCGCCAAATTCACGCTCCGCGTGCATCACCGGGATTTCAACCGCCCGCCGCGCGAAGGTATTCGCCAGAATCGGGATGAACGTGCTGCGCTCATGGCAATTGAGCATCGCGTCGATGATGTGGCGACGATAGGCGCGCAGCATGCAGCCGTAGTCTCCCATCGCTTTACCGGTGGTGCGCTGAATCAGACGGTTGATCATCTTCGACGCGCTTTTGCGAAATACGGTGTCCTGGCGGTTCTGCCGCACGGTACCAACCACGTCGTAGCCTTCGTCCGCCTTCGCCACCAGGCGCGGAATCTCTTCCGGCGGGTTTTGCAGGTCGGCATCAAGGGTAATAATCAGATCGCCGGTCACATGGCTGAAGCCCGCCATAATGGCCGAGTGCTGGCCATAGTTGCGGTTAAGCAACACCGCGACCACATGGCTGCCTTCGGCTTCTGCAGCCTCAGTCAACATGCGGGCAGAATCATCGCTGCTGCCATCGTCGACCAGCAGAATTTCATACTGGCGACCCAGCGTCGCGCAGGCGGTATCCGTACGGCGAATCAGCTCGGGCAGGCTCTCCTGTTCGTTATAAACCGGAATAACGACCGAGACCTTTTTCACGGGAGAGTAAGTAAACATATCAACATCCTGACAGCTGGTGCAGCGCAGAAATGACCCGAGTGACGTCATCGTCGGTCATATCCGGGAACAAAGGGAGTGAACAGATACGTGCGCTGTTCCATTCCGTATTCGGTAAGGAAAGCGTCGGGAAACGCTCGCGGTAGTATTTTTGCGTGTGCGCCGCGCGGAAGTGCAGGCCGGTGCCGATGCCCATGGCTTTCAGTTTTTCCATTAACGCATCGCGGCTGATCCCGCAGGTGGCTTCATCCACGCGGATAATAAACAGGTGCCAGGCGTGCTGGTGTTGCCACTCCGGTATCGCCAACGGCTTAAACGGCGTATCCGCCAGTTCGCGCAGATAGCGCTGGGCAATCTCGCTCCGACGCTGGTTGGCATGGGCCAGTTTATCCAGCTGCACCAGCGCCAGCGCGGCGTTAATATCAGCCAGATTGTATTTGAAGCCCGGCGAAATCACCTCCGCCTGCGGCGCCCGACCATGCGTCTGGCGGTCATAGGCATCGACGCCAAGGCCGTGGAATTTCAGGCTACGTATGCGCGATGCCAGCGCATCGTCATCGGTGACGATCAGTCCGCCTTCGGCGCAGGTCATATTTTTAATGGCGTGGAAAGAGAAGATCGCGCAGCCGCGTCCGCCCACGTGTTTGCCCTTGTAATAGGTCCCCGCCGCATGCGCGGCATCTTCAATCACCGGGATACCGTGACGTTCCGCCACGGCGCGAATCGCGTCGATATCCGCAGGCGCGCCCGCGTAGTGCACGGGAATAATCGCTTTGGTGTTGGGGGTAATCGCCGCTTCAACCGCCTCGGCGGTAATCATCAGATTGTCGCGATCGACATCGATCATCACCGGTGTCGCGCCCAGCAGACAGATCATGTTCAGCGTGGAAACCCAGGTCTGGGAGGGCGTGATGACTTCATCGCCAGGGCCAATGCCCAGCGCCATCAGCGTAACGTGCATGCCGCCGGTCGCCGAACTCACCGCCACGGCGTGACGGTTGCCGGTCAGCGTGCAGAATGCCTCTTCCAACGCCTGGTTTTTCGGTCCGGTAGTAATCCAGCCCGATTGCAAAACTTCACGCAGCGCAGCCAGCTCTGCGTCGCCCATCGACGGGCGCGAAAACGGCAAAAATTCGCTCATCATTTTCCTGTTCTGTATATGACCCTTTCAGGGTTACGGGTCGATAGAAAAAATATCCTGCGCCAGCGGACTTAAACAAAATGAAAATGGAATCTCTTCAATGCCACTTTTCATTCCAGGGTATTTGACGTTATTAAATTTAGACGGAGTTGCTTAGGATAATCTTAAGAAATTAATATAATTTACCAGGAAGAAAATAATAAATTGTTTTTAAAGGAAATTTGCAGGAAATGAGGCAGGGGTAAAGCGGGAAAATGGCCCCCGTTTATGGGCAAAACAGGAGCGCGGTGCAGTAAAGTAAACAAACATTAAACAGTTAAACAACAAACAGAATTTTAAAAACCTACCTTAGATCACAAATCATTTCCGGAAGATGACAAATTTGCAGGAAAGTCAGTCGCTAATTGATTAGCAGGGCAATTAATGACGCTGTTATTATCTGCACCGCAATCGCGTATGAAGGTGATCGTGGCGAACTCGTCAATCACTTCCGTCGGGTAAGCCGGTCCGGCTTCACGATAAGAAACCATCAGCGGGATGTGTTCGTTCTGGAAGCAGACGGTTTTTTCCGGGTTGTTGATCACCCAGCGGGGGAAAAAGATGGTGCCATGGAACAGCTTATCGCCCAGGTTCACAATCAGACTCACGTCGGTACCGGTCGGCTCCGTCCACGAAATTTTATAAATGCTCTCCCCTACCCGCACAATCCAGGCCTGCTGATCCTTCACCCAGCGGTTCCCGACAATACCGCTGTGAATCCGGTAATCCAGGGTGTTGCCGTTTTTGACGTAAATTTCGTAATTCCAGCCGTTATCGTAGGTATAAACCAGATGTTTGCCGATAAAACCACGCAAATCATGTTTATCAAAAGTGCTCATAATGATTCCTCCTTTGCTGTTGAGACTCAGCATACGGCTTTAAAAAATGAATGAATAACGCTATGTTTTGATGAAATTCATTCACTTTTTCGATAAATAATGCACAAAACGACGCTGGAACAATGGTCCTTGCTGGAAAAAGTCATTGAGCTGGGTAGCTTCGCCAAAGCGGCAGAAGAGACCCATCGCAGCCAGTCTTCGGTGAGCTATAACCTCGCCCTGCTGCAGGAAAGGCTGGGCGTCGCGTTGCTGCACCCTGCAGGCCGCCGCGCGGTACTCACCCCGGCCGGGGAGCTGCTGCTAAGCCAGGTAAAACCGCTCCTGCAAGCGTTTTCATATGTTGAAACCCGTGCGGCGACCCTGCGCAACGGCGCGCGAACCCGTCTGGACCTGGTTGTGGATAGTATTTTCCCCCGCCAACGGCTGTTTGCCATTCTGCGCCAGTTTCAGCAGCGCCATCCGCAGACTCAGGTGAGGCTGACCGAAGTCCTCGAAAATATGAAAGATGAGCAGGAGGCCCGCAGCGAGGCCGACGTAATGGTACTTACCCGCCGCCAGGATATTAGCGGACGCGGCGAATGGTTGATGAACATTGATTTTGTCGCCGTTGCCCACCGGGACCATCCGCTTGCCAGGCTGAGCGGCCCTCTCGACGACAGCGCGCTGGCCCCCTGGCCGCTGGTGCGTATCGCCGATCGCAGCGACGACCCGCAGACAGGCCGCGATGCGTGGACATTTTCCACCATTGATGCCGCTATCGATGCCGTGCTGTATCAGGTCGGCTTCGGCTGGCTTCCCGAAGAGCGCATCGGCTCCCGGCTGGAGCAGGGTGTGCTGAAAATCTTGCCGCTCAGCCACGGCGCCCGACGCGCCACGCCGCTGCATCTGATCGTCAAGCGCGATCTGGCTCCCCTCGATGAACAGCTCGAAACGCTGCTGGCGCTGTTCAGGACACCGTGAATCACCCGCGTGCGCGGGCCTGCGGGCACACGAATCCTTCAGGCTATCGCGACCCGGCTACCCCGCAGACAACCTGAAGGACGACGTGTATATATGAAATTCTTATACTTTCCGGTCTGACATTGATCCAGGTTAGGCCTGAAGTATGATGAATTATTAAAATCATCATACTTTCCGTCCTGTTGAGATAAAGACCTTGTCTATTTTCCGCACCGCGCTGCTGGCGCTTCTCGCCTGCGCACCTCTGCTGACCGCCGCCGCTTCATACGATATCACTACCGCCTGGCCGGTGAACGTGGGTCCGCTGAACCCGCACCTGTATACTCCCAACCAGATGTTTGCCCAAAGCATGGTGTATGAGCCGCTGGTAAAGTATCAGGCGGATGGCTCAGTAAAACCGTGGCTGGCCACCCACTGGAGCCACTCTGCGGACGGGAAAGTGTGGCGCTTTACTCTGCGTAACGACGTGCAGTTTTCTAACGGCGAGCCGTTCAATGCGCAGGCCGCGGTCGCCAACTTCCAGGCGGTACTGGCTAACCGACAGCGCCATGCCTGGCTGGAGCTGACCAATCAGATTACCGACGTGCGGGCGCTCAGCGATACGCAGCTGCAGATTACGCTCAAAAGCGCCTACTCCCCTTTCTTGCAGGAGCTGACCCTGCCGCGCCCGTTCCGTTTTATCGCCCCTTCGCAGTTTGTTGAAGGGGGAACGCAGCACGGCATCAAAGCGCCGGTCGGCACCGGCCCCTGGGTGCTGAAAACCTCGAAACTTAACCAGTATGATGTGCTGGTACGCAACGACCGCTACTGGGGCGACAAACCGGCAATCCGCCAGGTGACCGTGAAAGTGATCCCGGACCCGATGACCCGCGCCGTCGCCTTTGAAACCGGCGAGATCGATCTGCTTTACGGTAACGAGGGCCTGCTGCCGCTGGATACCTTTGCCCGTTTCAGCCATAACCCGGCCTGGCGTACCCAGCTCTCTCAGCCTGTCGAAACGGTGATGCTGGCCCTGAACTCCGCCAGAGCCCCCACGAACGAACTGGCGGTGCGTGAAGCGCTGAATTACGCGGTGAATAAAAAATCGCTGATCGACAATGCGCTGTACGGTACGCAACAGGTGGCCGACACGCTGTTTGCCCCCTCCGTGCCGTACGCCGATATTGGCCTCAAACCACGCCACTACGACCCGCAGCAGGCCAACGCCCTGCTGGAGAAAGCCGGTTGGATCCGCCCTGCCGGCAAAGCGATTCGCGAGAAAAACGGCCAGCCGCTGCACATCGAACTGTCGTTTATCGGCACCGATGCCCTGAGTAAGTCGATGGCGGAGATAATCCAGGCGGATATGCGCCAGGTCGGGGTGGACGTGGCGCTGGTCGGTGAAGAGGAGAGCAGCATTTACGCCCGCCAGCGCGACGGCCGCTTTGGCATGATTTTTAACCGTACCTGGGGGGCGCCATATGACCCGCACGCGTTTATGAGCTCAATGCGCGTCCCCTCGCACGCCGATTATCAGGCCCAGCAAGGGTTAGCAGACAAACCGCTGATCGATAAAGAGATTGGCCAGGTACTGACCACCAGCGACGCAACACAACGTCAGGCGCTGTATCGCGATATTCTGACCCGTCTGCACAACGACGCGGTCTATCTGCCCGTCAGCTATATCTCGATGATGGTGGTGGCGAAACCCGACCTGGGGCCGATTCCTTACGCGCCGGTTACCGCTGAAATTCCGTTCGAACAGATCCAGCCGGTGAATCCCTGATGCAACGTTATCTGCTGCGGCGCATTCTGCTGCTGATTCCGATGATTTTTGCCGCCTCGGTGATTATCTTCCTGATGCTTCGCCTCGGCACCGGCGACCCGGCGCTCGACTACCTGCGGCTGTCAAACCTGCCGCCGACGCCGGAGATGGTGGCCTCTACGCGAACGATGCTCGGGCTGGATCAGCCGCTCGTCGTCCAGTATGGCCACTGGCTATGGCGCGCGCTGCATCTCGATTTTGGCGTATCATTTGCCACCCAGCGTCCGGTGCTTGACGATGTGCTGCGCTTCCTGCCCGCGACGCTGCAGCTGGCGGGCGCGGCGCTGGTGCTGATTCTGCTGACCTCCGTACCGCTGGGTATCTGGGCCGCACGCCACCGCGAGCATTTGCCGGATTTCATCGTGCGGCTCATCGCCTTTCTTGGCGTGTCGATGCCAAACTTCTGGCTCGCCTTTTTACTGGTGCTGTTCTTCTCGGTCTATTTACAGTGGCTGCCCGCTCTCGGCTACGGCGGCTGGCAGCATATCGTCCTGCCGGCGGTGTCGATTGCGTTTATGTCGCTGGCGATTAACGCCCGCCTTCTGCGCGCCAGCATGCTGGACGTGGCCGGACAGCGCCATGTCACCTGGGCGCGCCTGCGCGGCCTGAATGCCAGGCAAATCGAACGTCGCCACATTCTGCGCAACGCCTCGCTACCGATGATTACCGCCGTGGGCATGCACATTGGCGAACTGATCGGCGGGACGATGATCATCGAAAATATCTTTGCCTGGCCGGGCATCGGCCGCTATGCCGTCTCGGCGATCTTTAATCGCGATTATCCAGTGATTCAATGCTTTACGCTTATCATGGTGGTGGTATTCGCCCTGTGCAATCTGGCGGTCGATCTGCTCAACGCCGCGCTGGACCCGCGTATTCGTCGTCATGAAGGAGCGCACTCATGAGCTTTTTCTTCTCAGCGCGCGGTTCGGTGCGCGCGGCGCTGGTCATCATCGTCCTGCTGACGCTGGTGGCGCTCACCAGCCAGTGGTGGCTGCCGTATGATCCGCAGGCCATTGATTTATCTTCCCGTCTGCTGTCGCCGGACGGCCAGTACTGGCTGGGGACCGACCATCTGGGCCGCGATATTTTCTCCCGTCTGCTGGCGGCGACCCGGGTGTCGCTGGGAGCGGTGATGGCCTGTTTACTGCTGGTTCTGGCGCTGGGGCTTCTCGTTGGCGGCTGTGCCGGACTCATGGGCGGGCGGGTCGATCAGCTCATCATGCGAGTGGCCGACATGTTTATGACCTTTCCAACCTCCATTCTGTCGTTTTTTATGGTCGGCGTGCTGGGAACCGGGTTGACCAACGTCATTATCGCCATCGCGTTGTCTCACTGGGCCTGGTACGCGCGCATGGTTCGCAGCCTGGTAGTCTCCCTGCGCCAGCGCGAGTTTATTCTCGCCGCACGGCTGAGCGGAGCGAATCGCTGGCGGCTTTTCCTCGATCACCTGGCCGGCGCGGTGGTGCCCTCGCTGCTGGTTCTCGCCACCCTCGATATCGGTCATATGATGCTGCACGTCGCCGGGATGTCGTTCCTCGGCCTTGGCGTCAGCGCGCCGACGGCGGAATGGGGGGTGATGATCAACGATGCGCGGCAGTTTATCTGGACCCAGCCGCTACAGATGCTGTGGCCCGGTCTGGCGCTGTTTATCAGCGTGATGGCCTTTAACCTGGTGGGCGACGCGCTGCGCGATCGTCTCGATCCTCACCTGATCGCGGAGCACAGCCACTGATGCCGCAAAAGATCCAGTTAGAACAATTGACGCTGTGCGCCGGTCAGCCGCTGGTCACGGACCTGTCGTTAACCTTACGTCGCGGGCAGGTACTGGCTCTGCTCGGCAGCAGCGGTTGCGGGAAATCGCTGACCTGCGCCGCCGCGCTTGGCGTGCTGCCCCCCGGCGTCCGGCAAACCGCCGGGCATCTGCTGCTGGACGGCATTCCGGTGCACGGCGAGCAGCTGCGCGGCGGCACCGTTGCCACGATTATGCAAAATCCACGCAGCGCCTTTAATCCGCTGTACACGATGGCGACCCATGCACGAGAAACCTGCCGCGCCGCCGGCCAGCCGGCGGATGATGCGGCGCTGATTGCCGCCATGGCCGCCGTTGGTCTGGAAAACCCGTCTCAGCTCCTGAAACGCTATCCCTTCGAGATGAGCGGCGGAATGTTGCAGCGCATGATGATCGCCCTCGCCCTGCTGAGTAAGGCGCCGTTTATCTTCGCCGATGAACCCACCACCGACCTCGATACCGTGGCGCAGGGGCGCATTCTGGAGCTGCTGGAAGAGATTGTCTCCAGCCGCGGCCAGGGCCTGCTGCTGGTCACTCACGACATGGGCGTAGTGGCGCGACTGGCGCACGAAGTCGCGGTGATGGACCACGGGCGCATCGTCGAGCATTGCGACGTCAACACCCTGTTCAGCGCTCCCCGGCATCCGGTGAGTCAACGGCTGCTGGCGGCACACCTGGCGCTGTACGGAATGGAGTGTGCAGAATGAGCCTACTGAACGTGACCGACGTCAGCCACGATTACCCGCACCAGCCGGGCGTGCTGCGCGACGTCAGCCTGAGCATCCGGGCGGGTGAAACGGTGGCGCTGCTCGGACGCAGCGGCTGCGGCAAAAGCACCCTGGCGAGGATGCTGGTCGGCCTTGAGACACCGGATAACGGCGAGATAACCTGGCGCGGGACGCCGATTCAGACGCTAAAAGGCGACGCGCAGCGGGCGTTTCGTCGCGATATCCAGCTGGTTTTCCAGGATGCTCAAAGCGCGGTGAACCCGCGCAAAACGGTGAATGAGATCATCAGCGAGCCGCTGCGCCATCTGTTCCGCTTCGCGCGCGATGAGCGCCAGGCGCGGGTCGAAGCGATGATGCAGGCGGTGGACCTTTCTCCTCTCCTGCTCGACACACGTCCGCACCAGCTTAGCGGCGGGCAGCTACAGCGCGTTTGCCTGGCGCGGGCGCTGGTTGTGCATCCCCCGTTACTGATCCTCGATGAGGCCGTCTCGAATCTTGACCTCGTTTTACAGGCGGAGATCGTTGCGTTGCTAAAGCGTCTGCAGGTACAGTTTTCTACCGCCTGCCTGTTTATCACGCACGACCTGCGGCTGGTCGAGCGCTTTTGTCAGCGGGTGATGGTGATGGAGAGTGGGCAGATTGTTGAAACCACCGCGGTCAACACACCGCTGCGTCTGCAGTCAATGGCGGGCCGGACACTCCAGCGTGCGGTCCTTCCCGCTTTTCCACCTACCCTTACTAAAGAGAAACGACCATGCAGCGCGTAACCCTGACTCTTGATGACGATCTTCTGGCCACCCTGGACGCGCAGAGCGCCCGGCGCGGCTATCACAACCGTTCGGAGGCGGTGCGCGATATCTTGCGCAATACGTTGATGCATGAGCATGCGCAACAGCCCGAACAGCGCGGCTACGCGGTGCTTTCCTATGTCTATGAACATGAAAAGCGCGAGCTGGCAAGCCGGCTTATCGCCACGCAGCATCACCACCATGACCTGTCCGTTGCGACGCTGCACGTGCATATCAGCCACGACGACTGCCTGGAGATTGCCGTCCTTAAAGGCGAGATGGGCGAGGTGCAGCATTTTGCCGATGAGGTGATTGCCCAGCGCGGCGTACGCCATGGTCATTTGCACTGCTTAACGGCTTCAGATGAGCATACGCACCGCTGAAGCACAATACCGCCTGATAAACCACGGTAATTAACGTGGTTTATCAACTGTTGATAAACCAAGTAAATGATACGCTTTCACCGCCCTCCGGCTTCCCTATAATGGCCGCTCATTTAACGATCTCGTTATGGCGAGGCTCCTGCACAAATACAAGTTACCGCCCTGTTGGTATCGAGAGAGACCACTCAGGGAAATACAGGCATCCATCGAATCAAGGTGTTGCCAAGGTAACTTCTGACGGCGTTCATGCCGGACAGATACGTTGTGCAGTGCTAAAACCAGGACGTAGGGATCTGCCTGTGCTCATCCTGTCTTGTTCGCCCCTATGAGTGATTTTTTATAGGGAATTACACCATGTCTTCAATGCAACACCGCGCCGCGCACCTGGCTACCGCCGCCTTCGATGGCGATGCGATCGCCCAGTATATGCGTACCGATTTTATCACCCTGCCCGAGCACCTCAGCGTCTATGAAGCGCGGGAGCTCTTTGTCTCACAGCTCGCCAGCGATGATATTCCAGGCCAGGTCTTTGTGGTGGCCGGAAAGAAGCTGCGCGGCAGTTTATCGATTAAAAAGCTGCTTCAGGAGAGCGATACGGCGCAATCCATTCGCTATTTAATGGACAGCTGCCTGTTCCGCGTGAAGCCCGATGATGAGCGCCAGGAGGTGGTCGCCGAACTGAGCGAACGCGGCCTCGATCTGGTGCCGGTGGTGGAAAAAGGTGAACTGGTCGGCTGCCTGATGGAAAAAGAGATTGCCCATCTGCTGGCAGATGACGTTACCGAAGATGTTCATCGCCAGGGCGCCACGCTCCCGCTGGAGAAGCCCTATCTGGAGATCAGCCCGTGGACGCTGTGGAAGAAACGTTCGGTATGGCTACTGCTGCTGTTCGTGGCGGAAGCCTACACCAGCAGCGTGATTCAACATTTTGAAGAGGCGCTGGAATCCGCCATTGCGCTGGCCTTCTTTATTCCGTTGCTGATCGGCACCGGCGGCAACAGCGGGACGCAGATCACCTCCACGCTGGTCCGTTCCATGGCGCTCGGCGAAGTACGCCTGCGCGATGTGGGGCGAGTGATTCGTAAAGAGATGACGACATCGCTGCTGATTGCCCTCACTCTCGGTCTGGCGGGCTGCCTGCGTGCCTGGATGATGGGTATCGGCCTGGAGATCACCCTGATTGTCAGCCTGACGCTGGTCTGCATTACGCTGTGGAGCGCGGTGGTCTCGTCAGTGATCCCGCTGACGCTCAAGCGCGTGGGTATCGACCCGGCGGTGGTCTCCGCGCCGTTTATCGCCACGCTGATTGATGGTACCGGGCTGATTATCTACTTCAAAATCGCCCAGTATTTTCTGGGTCTGAACGGATAAACCGGAGGGCAGCCTGCCGTCACCAGAGGCTGTCCCCTGTTTTACGCCTCTGCCAGCGCCTGGGCGCAGGCCCAGGCGGAAGACCAGGCCCACTGGAAGTTATAGCCGCCCAGCCAGCCGGTCACATCCATCACTTCACCGATAAAATAGAGCCCCGCTACCTTGCGCGCTTCCATGGTCCGCGACGACAGTTCGTGAGTATCTACGCCGCCGAGCGTCACCTCCGCCGTACGGTAGCCTTCAGTGCCGTTGGGCTGCACGCGCCAGGCGGTCAGCGTCTCCACCAGCATTTCCTGCTCGCGCACGTTGAGCTGTTTTAGCGTGACGTCCGGAATTTGTCCCAGCTGCTGCAGGCACTCCACCAGCCGCTTCGGCAGCTGCATGGCGAGGGTGTTTTTCAGGCTTTGATTCGGATGTTCGCTACGCTGCGCGTTAAGGAAATCATCAAGATGGCAATCCGGCAGCAGGTTGATGGTGACAAACTCGCCCGGCTGCCAGTAGCTGGATATTTGCAGCACCGCTGGCCCGGAAAGCCCGCGGTGGGTAAACAGCAGATTCTCGCGAAACAGCGTGCCGTCCTGTGCGGTAATGGTTGATGGCACCGACACGCCCGAAAGCACCTGCAACTGCTCAAGCAGCGGTTTATGCAGAGTAAAGGGCACCAGGCCCGCACGGGTCGGCAGGACCTTGAGGCCAAACTGCCCAGCAAGCTTATAGCCGAACGGCGACGCGCCCAGCCCGGGCATCGACAGGCCGCCGGAGGCCACGACCAGTTTTTTCGCCGCCACCTCGTCACCATTGAGCTGTAACCTGTAGCCTTCATCATCGCGTTCTACGCCGATAATTTCGCTACGCAGGCGAATTTGCACGCCGCCTTTCTCACATTCGGCCAGCAGCAGGTTGACGATTTGCCCGGCGGAATCATCGCAAAACAGCTGGCCAAGGGTCTTCTCATGCCAGGCAATTCCGTGCTTGCCTACCAGTTCGATAAAATCCCACTGGGTATAACGCGCCAGCGCAGATTTGCAAAAATGCGGATTCAGGCTGAGGTAAGCTGCAGGCTCAATATACATATTGGTAAAGTTGCAGCGGCCACCGCCGGACATCAGGATTTTACGGCCCGGCTTTTTGCCATTATCCAGCAACAGCACGCGCAGCCCCGCCTGGCCCGCCTGCGCTGCACAAAACATTCCCGCCGCCCCGGCGCCAATTACAACGGCATCAAACCTTTCCACACAACCTTCCTCATATCCCGATTGTCGGGAATTGTAAATTTTTCACGCTGGTCGCACCAGCATGAAAATCCATGTATTCATGTACATTATTGAAAGATATAAGATTACTCTCAAGCGGGTAAAATCCCGACCGGAAGAAAATCAAAAAAAGTCTATATTTCACTTTGCCCGCGCCGCTAAAGTCACTGATAATGCGCCGCGTTCATGTCCTCAAAATGGCGTAACGTCCTATGCTACATTTATTTGCCGGTCTGGATTTACATACCGGACTATTACTATTGCTTGCTTTAGCTTTCGTGCTGTTTTACGAAGCGATTAACGGTTTTCATGATACCGCAAACGCTGTTGCTACTGTGATTTACACACGCGCAATGCGGTCACAACTTGCTGTTGCGATGGCGGCCCTCTTCAACTTCTTCGGTGTTCTGTTGGGGGGTCTTAGCGTCGCT
This sequence comes from Raoultella sp. T31, assembly GCF_002806725.1. Lineage (NCBI taxonomy): Bacteria > Pseudomonadati > Pseudomonadota > Gammaproteobacteria > Enterobacterales > Enterobacteriaceae > Klebsiella > Raoultella sp. T31. The sequence goes on along the minus strand of NZ_PIBO01000004.1, from coordinate 215,512 downwards.
TATGCCATCGTGCATATGCTGCCGACCGATCTGCTGCTTAACATGGGTTCCGCACATGGCCTCGCCATGGTGTTCTCTATGCTGCTGGCAGCGATTATCTGGAACCTCGGTACCTGGTATTTTGGCCTTCCGGCCTCCAGTTCGCACACGCTGATCGGCGCTATCATCGGGATTGGTTTAACCAATGCGCTGATGACCGGCACATCTGTGGTTGACGCGTTGAATATCCCGAAAGTCATGGGTATTTTCGGCTCACTTATCATCTCACCAATTGTAGGTCTGGTGGTCGCGGGCGGCCTGATTTTCATTTTGCGTCGTTACTGGAGCGGTACCAAAAAACGTGCTCGTATTCACCTGACTCCCGCAGAACGTGAAAAGAAAGACGGCAAGAAAAAGCCGCCATTCTGGACCCGTATTGCCCTGATTCTGTCCGCCATTGGCGTATCGTTCTCCCACGGCGCTAACGACGGCCAGAAAGGCATTGGCCTGGTCATGCTGGTACTTATCGGCGTGGCACCGGCAGGTTTCGTCGTGAACATGAATGCCTCCGGCTATGAGATTACCCGGACCCGCGATGCGGTGAACAACGTGGAAACCTTCTTCGAGCAGCGCCCTGAGCTGCTGAAAAAGGTCACCGGCGTTGAGCAACTGATTCCTTCTCCGGAGGCCGGAACGGCCGCCAGCGGCGGTGAGTTCCATTGCCATCCGGCGAATACCATCAACGCACTGAGTCACGTGAAAACGGCGCTGACCGGTATTGAAAGCTATGACTCGCTCTCCGTGGATCAGCGGAGTCAACTGCGTCGCATCATGCTGTGCATTTCCGACACCACCGACAAAGTCGCGAAACTACCGGAAGTGAATGCTGACGATCGGCGCCTGCTGAAGAAACTGAAAACCGATATGCTGAGCACCATCGAGTACGCGCCAATCTGGATCATTATGGCCGTGGCGCTGGCGCTGGGTATCGGCACCATGATCGGCTGGCGTCGCGTGGCGACCACTATCGGCGAGAAGATCGGTAAGAAAGGCATGACCTACGCGCAAGGTATGTCCGCCCAGATGACCGCGGCGATTTCGATTGGCCTGGCGAGTTACACCGGTATGCCGGTATCGACCACCCACGTGCTCTCCTCCTCCGTGGCGGGGACGATGCTCGTCGATGGCGGCGGCCTGCAGAAAAAGACCGTCACCAGTATTCTGATGGCGTGGGTGCTGACCTTGCCGGCAGCAATCCTGTTGTCAGGCGGGCTGTACTGGCTAGCCCTGAAGATTATCTAAGTTCAGGTCATTACCGCTGAGCGAGCAACCCTAAACGGGTCAGGAAACTGGCCCGTTTTTTTTACCTGTCATCCGGCTAGTGCCAAATCAGTAACGCGATCAGACTCACCACCACCAGGCCGCACAGGGCGCTGGTCAGGATAAACAGCCGCCGTACCCGTTCGCAGCGACGAATAAATTCATCATCGTGATGATCGCGATAACGTTGGGCGTAGATGTACCAGACCAGGCGCACCTGTTTGCCCGGCTGCCCATGCGAAGTAAAAAAGCCTCCGCCATCAACATATTGATAAAGCAGGGGATCGCAACCACGTAGCACAACCAATAATGCACGCAATGAAGAGAAGTAACGTGCCATATTCACCACACAAACGATACACAGGGCCCAAAACAGCGCAATAGTGCTGATCATACGTCCTCCCCGGCGACCCGCCCTCGGAGACATCTCCGGAGCTAGCGCTTCCCAATACCCAACCCAACACAATACGAGAGTGTGATTCCGATCACGTTTATTTATCCGATCGGCTCATTAAATAGTGTAGGAGATCAGTCAATTTTTTTACCACAAGGTTAATCGTTATCAATGCGTAAGATGAATATATTTGTTTAACTTTTGGTGAATCAGGTGCATTGACGGAGCATGAGGGGCTCTATAAGGTAGAAATATCTTCTACAATTAAGTCCTTAAAGGGCTGTACCCCCGCGGATTAGCACGCAGGACGCGGGCGAAGCGGCAGCACCCGCTGTCTGGTCCAATGGTCATCGACAACTTATGGAAGGAGTAACACTATGGCTTACAAACATATTCTTATCGCAGTAGACCTCTCCCCGGAAAGCAAAGTTCTGGTAGAGAAAGCCGTTTCTATGGCGCGTCCTTATAATGCCAAAGTCTCTCTGATTCACGTGGATGTTAATTACTCCGACCTGTACACCGGTCTGATCGATGTCAACCTGGGCGACATGCAGAAACGCATTTCCGAAGAGACGCACCACGCCCTGAGCGAGCTGTCCACCAACGCGGGCTATCCGATTACCGAAACCCTGAGCGGCAGCGGCGATCTCGGCCAGGTACTGGTTGATGCGATTAAAAAATACGATATGGATCTGGTGGTTTGCGGTCACCATCAGGATTTCTGGAGCAAGCTGATGTCTTCCGCACGTCAGCTCATCAATACCGTTCACGTCGATATGCTGATTGTGCCGCTGCGCGATGAAGAAGACGAATAACCGTTCGCGCGGTTAACCAGCAGAATGCCAACGCCCGCCTTTGCGGGCGTTGTTATTTTTCACCAACGCGACTACTCGGGCATCCCGGCGTAAATATCGAAACGGTGGCCTTTGGTGACCACCGCATTCGGCGTGTCGACATTCGCCAGCGGCGGCGCATAGTCCGGACGTTTCACCACCACCCGTTTGGTCGCCAGCTGACGCGCTGGCTCCAGCAGGCCGTCGGCATCCAGATCCGGCCCGACCAGCGACTGAAACACGCGCATCTCTTTTTTCACCAGCGCACTTTTCTGCTTATGCGGGAACATCGGATCAAGATAGACCACCTGCGGGCGCGGCGTAATGTCGGTCAGCGCCGTCAGGCTGGAGGCATGGATCAGCTGCAAACGCTCGCGCAGCCACGGGCCGATTTCCGGGTCGGCGTAGCCGCGAGCCAGTCCGTCATCAAGCAGGGCCGCCACGACCGGATGACGTTCCAGCATGCGTACGCGGCAGCCCACCGAGGCCAGCACGAAGGCATCGCGCCCCAGTCCCGCCGTCGCATCCACCACATCCGGCAGGTAGTCGCCTTTGACGCCCACCGCTTTCGCCACCGCCTCGCCGCGACCGCCGCCAAATTTACGCCGGTGGGCCATCGCCCCGCCGACGAAATCGACGAAGATGCCGCCAAGTTTTGGCTCGTCGCGTTTACGCAGCTCGAGATGCTCGCAGGTCATGACCAGCGCCAGCGGATTGTCATCGTCCTGCATCAAGCCCCAGCGAGCGGCAAGAACAGATAAGGCGCCGTCTCCGGCGCCCGTTTCATCAATTAAGCAGATCTTCACAGCGGACTTAACCCTTAATACCGTAATGCTCCAGCATCGCATCCAGCTGCGGCTCGCGACCGCGGAAGCGTTTAAACAGTACCATTGGCTCTTCGGAACCGCCGCGGCTCAGGATGTTATCGAGGAACGACTGGCCGGTTTCACGGTTGAAAATCCCCTCCTCTTCAAAGCGCGAGAAGGCGTCCGCCGCCAGGACATCGGCCCACAGATAGCTGTAGTAACCTGCCGCATAGCCCCCGGCAAAAATATGGCTGAAGGCATGCGGGAAGCGGCCCCAGGACGGACCCGGCACCACGGCGACCTGCTTTTTGATTTCCGCCAGCGTTTCGAGGATTTTCGCCCCTTGCTCCGGCTGGTACTCCGCGTGCAGGCGGAAATCGAACAGGCCGAACTCCAGCTGACGCAGAATGAACAGCGCGGCCTGATAGTTTTTCGCCGCCAGCATTTTTTCCAGCAGCGCCTGCGGCAGCGGTTCGCCGGTTTCATAGTGACCGGAGATAAACGCCAGCGCTTCCGGCTCCCAGCACCAGTTTTCCATAAACTGGCTCGGCAGCTCGACCGCATCCCACGGTACCCCGCTGATGCCGGAGACGCCGGCAGTATCGATACGGGTCAGCATATGGTGCAGACCGTGACCAAATTCGTGGAACAGGGTGATCACTTCATCGTGGGTGAACAGCGCGGGTTTGCCGTTCACCGGGCGGTTGAAGTTGCAGGTCAGGTAGGCGACCGGCTTTTGCAGTGAACCGTCGAGTTTACGCATCTGCCCGACGCAGTCGTCCATCCACGCCCCGCCGCGTTTGTGCTCGCGCGCATACAGATCGAGATAGAAGCTGCCGCGCAGTTCGTTGTGCTCATCATACAGCTCGAAGAAACGCACTTCCGGGTGCCAGACATCCACATCGGTGCGCTCTTTCGCGGTAATCCCGTAAATACGTTTCACCACTTCAAACAGGCCGTTAACCGCTTTATTTTCCGGGAAATAAGGGCGTAGCTGCTCATCGCTGATGCTGTAGAGATGCTGCTTCTGTTTTTCACTGTAGTAAGCGATATCCCACGGCTGGAGTTCGTCGACGCCAAACTCCGCCTGCGCAAAGGCGCGCAGCTGAGCCAGCTCTTTCTCCCCCTGTGGACGAGCGCGTTTCGCCAGGTCGGTCAGGAAGTCGAGCACCTGCTGCGGGTTTTCCGCCATTTTGGTCGACAGCGATTTGGAGGCATAGCTGTCAAAGCCCAGCAGCTGGGCCAGTTCGTGGCGCAGCGCGAGAATTTCCGCCATCACCGGGCTGTTGTCCCATTTGCCGGCATTCGGCCCCTGGTCTGACGCGCGGGTGGAGTAAGCGCGATACAGCTCTTCACGCAGCGCCTGGTTGTCGCAGTAGGTCATCACCGGCAGATAGCTCGGAATATCCAGCGTCAGCAGATAGCCTTCCTGTTCTTTCGCCTGGGCCTGAGCCTCGGCTGCCGCCAGCGCGCTTTCCGGCATCCCGGACAACTCAGCGACGTCGGTCACCAGCTTGCTCCAGCCCATGGTGGCGTCGAGCACGTTGTTGCTGTACTGGTTGCCAAGCTCAGACAGGCGCGCGGCGATTTCGCCGTAGCGTTTCTGCTGCTCTTTCGCCAGGCCAATCCCCGACAGCTCAAAATCGCGCAGCGCGTTATCCACCGCTTTTTTCTGCGCGGTGTTTAGCGTGGCGTAATGGTCGCCGTCGCGCAGATCGCGATACGCCTGATACAACCCTTCATGTTGACCGACCCAGGTGCTGTATTCCGACAGCAGCGGCAGGGTTTGCTCGTAGGCTTCACGCAGCTCGGGGCTGTTCTTGACCGAGTTCAGATGGCTGACCGGCGAGAAGATACGTCCCAGCACATCATCCACTTCAGCCAGCGGCTGGCAGAGCGTTTCCCAGCTGTACGGCGCGCCTTGCGCCACCACGCTTTCTACCGCAGCCCGACAGTCGTCCAGCGCTTTGGTCACCGCAGGGACGACGTGTTCCGGCTTGATCGCAGAAAAAGGCGGCAATGAAAAAGGCGTCAATAATGGATTGGTCATATGCGCAGTCCTGTTGAAAAGGGTGAATGAAGCGCGCGGTCTGGCGCTTTAGCATGAGATCTAGAATGGGGGATCGTAACGGGAATTTCAATGTCACACCGTGCCAGGCGCCGGGTATTGCTGCAATAAGCATTTGCCGGGCATCGGCCGGGGAAGACGCCGGGCGCCCCGCTGGCAGAGGCGACGCCGCATATGACGCATTGCAGGAGCGATGGCGACGCCTTCCTGCAACGCGAAGGATTTACGCGACGGGCGCCATTAGCGCGTTTTCTGCGCCATCTGCCAGGCCGCAGACAGATTCACACGCTGCCAGAACTGCTGGTCGGCGGTCTCGCCCGACAGCGGATAGCCTGCCGGCAGCGCGGTTTTCACCAGCAGCGCCCGGCGCTGGGCGGCGGACAGATGAGGCAGCGCGGTTTCCAGCAGGACTTCCGCCCCTTCCGGCACTTTCAGGCTCTGCTTCTCGCCCTTCTGCTGCGGCAGGTCATAGGTCATCGTGAAACGGTAGAAATCGCGCATCGCCGGATCGCGATACGGGTCGTCTTTTCCGGCCGGCTTCGCGCATTCGGCCAGCGAGGTACCGCACTCTTTTTCCAGCGCGGCGCGCAGCTGATCGCGCGCTTCATTAAACAGCGCACGGTACTTCGCGTCGTTGAGGTAATGCGCGACGTTGCGCTGTGCCACCATCCGTGATCCCATGACATCCAGCGGGTAGTGAACGCCAAGCACGATGCGGGAATAGCCGTAGCGCGCGCCGCGGGTGACCAGCGCATCAAAGCGTTCCGGGATCATTTCCGCCATCAGCAGCGCATCGGTGTAGCCGGTGTTGGTGTGTCCGCTGGGGAAGGAACCGCCGTCGGCGGTGTAAGGCTGGTTGTCCTTGATAACCACATCGTCCGGCACCAGATGAATGGTATTGCCCTGAATCAGGAACGGACGCGGGTTGTTAAAATGCTTTTTCGCCGCCCCGGTGCTGACTTCACTGGCCTTAATCAGCGCCGCGGCTTTCCCCAGCTCACCTTTGTCGTAGGCCGTGAGGAACGCTTTGCCGAGCCGCGGGCCCAGCGCATCGCTGAGGAAATAGAGATAGCTAATCCCCTCCGCATCCGCCAGCGCCTGATGGCGGGTAGCCTGCGTCGCATCGCGGTTAATCGCGGTCACCGTCGCCAGGTTATCCTTCACCACCGAATCCGGGAGCTTGCTGAAAGCGCCAAGCAGCGCGATGCCCGCCTGCTGATTCGCTTTCTCCTGGAAGTCATAGCCGCTGGCCTTCAGCCAGGCCTTATCTGCCTGGGTTTTGCTCTGTTTCGCATGGGCGAGCTGACCGCGGGTGAGCGTGGCGGCATCGCCCTTCAGCGCAGCGCGCAGCTGCGCCAGCGCCTGACCTTCAAGACCGTCAAACGCCGGGCTGGCCGCCGCGGACGTCACGCTGGCCGCGATCGCCGCCGCCTGATTCAGCGGAACCTCTTTCGCCAGAGCCGGCAGCGCCAGGATTAACGCCGAGGTCAGGAGTGTGATTTGCAGTTTCATTATTTTTCCTTTTATTCAAACAATTACCTTGCCTTCACGCGACGCTAGCGCTGATATTTGACGTTTTTATGACACGGTCATGTTTTGCAACGCTTTTGACCTCATTGAAACAGCGCGGCGCTACAGCGGTAATCTGCACGGATCTGCGGTAAACTATCGGTCATCTTGTTTAATTCCCGGAATCTCTGCATCCATGCTCAGTTATCGCCACAGCTTTCACGCAGGCAACCACGCCGACGTCCTTAAACACACCGTTCAGAGTCTAATCATTGAATCGCTGAAAGAGAAAGAAAAACCGTTTCTCTATCTGGACACTCACGCCGGCGCGGGCCGCTATCAGCTGAGCGGCGAGCACGCCGAGCGTACGGGTGAATACCTGGAAGGCATTTCCCGTATCTGGCAGCAGGACGACCTGCCGGCCGAGATGGCAGCCTACATTTCCGTCATCCAGCATTTCAACCGTAGCGGCCAGCTGCGCTATTACCCGGGCTCTCCGCTGATCGCCCGCCAGCTGCTGCGCGAGCAGGACAGCCTGCAGCTGACCGAGCTGCACCCGAGCGATTTCCCGCTGCTGCGTTCAGAATTCCAGAAAGACGCGCGCGCGCGCGTGGAAAAGTCCGATGGTTATCAGCAGCTGAAGGCTAAGCTGCCGCCGGTGTCCCGTCGCGGCCTGATTCTTATAGATCCGCCGTACGAGATTAAAAGCGACTACCAGGCGGTCGTGACCGGTATCCACGAAGGCTACAAACGCTTTGCCACCGGCACCTACGCGCTGTGGTATCCGGTGGTACTGCGCGCGCAGATTAAGCGCATGATCAAAGATCTGGAAGCGACCGGTATTCGCAAAATCATGCAGATTGAACTTGCCGTGCGTCCGGACAGCGACCAGCGCGGCATGACCGCTTCCGGGATGATCGTCATTAACCCGCCGTGGAAGCTGGAACAGCAGATGAACAACGTTCTGCCGTGGCTGCATAAGAAGCTTTCGCCGACCGGCATCGGACACGCCACCGTCGGCTGGATCGTACCGGAGTAATCACAGCCATCGGTGGAACCTTTTACGCCTCGCGCTACAATCGCGGTCATTTAACGATTAAGGGCCTATCAGGATAGGTCTTCTAAGGATACAGGCTATGAGCAAACATTATGATTACATCGCTATCGGCGGCGGCAGCGGCGGCATCGCCTCCATCAACCGTGCGGCAATGTATGGCCAGAAGTGCGCGCTGATTGAAGCTAAAGATCTGGGCGGCACCTGCGTCAACGTCGGCTGCGTACCGAAGAAAATCATGTGGCATGCGGCGCAGATTCGCGAAGCGATTCATCTGTATGGCCCGGACTACGGTTTCGATACCACGATTAATCACTTCGACTGGGACAAACTGGTAGCCAGCCGCAGCGCATATATCGACCGTATCCACACCTCCTATGACAATGTGTTAGGCAAAAATAAGGTGGATGTCATCAAAGGCTTCGCCCGTTTTGTGGATGCCAACACCGTGGAAGTGAATGGCGAAACGATCACTGCCGATCATATCCTGATCGCCACCGGCGGCCGCCCGAGCCATCCGTCTGTTCCGGGTGCTGAGTACGGCATCGACTCCAACGGCTTCTTTGAGCTACCGGCTCTGCCGAAGCGCGTCGCCGTGGTGGGCGCGGGCTATATTGCCGTTGAGCTGGCGGGCGTGATTAACGGCCTCGGCGCCGAAACGCACCTGTTCGTGCGTAAACATGCGCCGCTGCGCAGCTTCGATCCGCTGATCGTCGATACTCTGGTGGAAGTGATGAACACCGAAGGGCCGCAGCTGCACACGCACGCCATCCCGCAGGCGGTGGTGAAAAACACGGACGGCAGCCTGACGCTACAGCTGGAAGATGGCCGGAGTCAGACCGTGGATTGCCTGATCTGGGCCATTGGTCGTGAGCCGGAGACCGATAATTTCAACCTCGCAGCCGCTGGCGTAAAAACCAACGACAAAGGCTATATCGTGGTGGATAAATTCCAGAACACCAACGTGCCGGGGATCTATGCCGTGGGTGATAACACCGGGGCGGTGGAGCTGACGCCGGTGGCGGTAGCCGCAGGTCGCCGTTTGTCCGAACGCCTGTTCAACAACAAGCCGCAAGAGCATCTGGATTACAGCAATATCCCGACCGTGGTCTTCAGCCATCCGCCGATCGGCACCGTTGGTTTAACCGAGCCGCAGGCGCGCGAGCAGTATGGCGATGACGCCGTGAAGGTGTATAAATCAGCCTTTACCGCGATGTATACCGCCGTCACCTCGCACCGCCAGCCGTGCCGCATGAAGCTGGTATGCGTCGGTCCTGAAGAAAAAATTGTCGGTATTCACGGCATCGGCTTCGGCATGGATGAAATGCTGCAGGGCTTTGCGGTAGCGCTGAAAATGGGCGCGACCAAGAAGGACTTCGACAATACCGTGGCGATTCACCCGACCGCTGCGGAAGAGTTCGTGACCATGCGTTAATCTCTTCGGCCCCGTGTTCTCACGGGGCTTTTTTTATGCGCTCATCGCCTGCCGTCCAGGTCGATTTCGCGGCCCTGGTGCTGCAAAATCGCGTGCCCGATGTAGTTACTCCAGTTAAAGCTGTTTTGCAGTACCACCACCGCATTCTGATTCGCCTTATCAAAACCGATATAGCTGGCGTAGCCGCCGATAGTAGAGGACTCAACGGCCTGTCATATCTTCCTGTGGTACTGAAACCAATGAGGGGAGTTAAAGACGCCGGGATCGTAGCGGCTGTCAACGATCATTGCAAAGCGAACAGGCTGAAATCATCCGCGCAATGACGCCCGTCCGGCCATCTTTACCTTCGCCCTCAGGCGGTACCATTATTGCCATGACGCATAAACGCCGGTCGCTGATTGAGCGCCCGGTACCAGCGCTCAACCGCCGGCAGCTCCGGATGGGCAAACGGCGTCATTTTCCAGCGGTGCACCGACAGACCCAGGACAATATCCGCCAGCGTAAACTGCGGGCCGACTATCCATGCGCCGGTACGTTGCAGCTGTGATTCCACGATCTGCACGCAGCGGCTCCAGGCGGCAATACTCTCCTTCATCGCCACCGGGTCCTGAAAACGCGGATCTTTGCGCACCAGGCCCATAAAAGCATAGCGCCAGGCATTGTTAAACTCCGTGGCCTGCCAGTCCATCCAGCGCTCGACATCCGCTGCGCCCTGAGGCGTAACCGGTAGCAAATCCTCACGCCCGGCTTTACGCGTCAAATAGCGGCAGATGCTGTTTGACTCCCACAGCACGAAATCATCATCCAGCAGCACCGGCACCAGGGCGTTTGGGTTCAGGGCACGAAATTCGGCGGTATCGACCGGCTGGAAACCGCTGCCGTAATCCTCCTGCTGATAAGTCAGACCGACTTCATCGCAGGTCCATAACACTTTACGCACGTTAATTGATGAGCGTTTGCCCAGTATTTTTAGCATCGTGACATCCTTAAGCGAAGGAACGTGACTTCCACCCTACTCTATCCGGCAACAAAGAGGCAGCCTGCCGGATAATGTGTATAGTTGATTGCAGCCTTTTTTGCTGACACAGGGAACCCGCCATGCTGACTCCGTTTACTGTTTTCACTCCGGGCAACATCCGTTTTGGCCGGGGTCTTGCCGGGAGCGCCGCCCCATGGCTGGCCCAGCGCGCCACGAAAGTGCTGCTGGTCCACGGCGCCAGCCCGCAGCGGGCCGCATTGTTGCTGGCCGAACTGCGCGCGCATCATCTGGCGGTCGTCACACTCGCCGTTGCCCATGAACCGACGCTGGAAGATATTGAGCAGGGGGTGCGTCTGGCGCGCGAGCATGCCATCGACGCCGTCCTGAGCCTTGGCGGCGGCGCCGTTATCGATGCCGGCAAGGCTATCGCCGCGCTGGTGCCGGCATCGGGGCCGATCGTTGACTATCTGGAAGTGGTGGGCAATGGCCGGATACCCGAAGCGCATCCGCTGCCGTTTGTCGCCATCCCGACCACCGCCGGTACCGGGGCAGAAGTGACGAAAAATGCGGTGATCAACGTCACGCAGCAGCGGCGGAAAGTCAGCCTGCGCGACGATCGGATGCTGCCGGACCTGGCCATCGTCGACCCGGCGCTGACCGACAACGCTCCGCGCGCGGTGACGCTCGGCTCCGGCCTTGACGCGATAACCCAGCTCATTGAGCCCTGGCTCTGTACCCACGCCAATCCTTTTACCGATGCGCTTTGCCGGGCCGCTATTCCACGGGGAATCAAAGCGCTGCGCACGCTGATGGAAAAAGAGTGCCCGGACAGCCGCGATGAGATGGCCTGGGTCAGTCTGTGCGGCGGCCTGGCGCTGGCCAATGCCGGTCTTGGCGTCATTCATGGACTGGCTGGCCCGCTGGGGGGGCTGAGCAATGCTTCCCACGGCGCGCTCTGCGGCAGCCTGCTGCCTTACGGCCTGGCGCTCAATGAGTCGCAGGTCAGCAACAGGGCTATCCGCGGGCGCTTCGCTGAAGTCCGCCAGTGGCTGGCCGACGGGCTTGACGTCGAGCCGGCGACCGCCTGGGATAGCCTGCGCGAATGGAGCCGCGGCGCCGGGCTGGGGAATCTGCGCGAACTGGGCGTGCCGCACGAGGCCCTGGAGCCTGCGGCGCTGGCAGCCAGCAGCTCCTCCTCAATGAAAGCGAATCCGGTGTCGCTGGATAGCGAGCAGTTGCTGGAGATGCTGGAAGCGGCGTGGGAGTAACGCCGCTCTACCCGGCAGTATTAGATTTTGTTGCAAAACGATTGCTCCGAATTTCTCTCTTCGCTTCGGGGCAATTTACTTTAAAAAAATCAATAAATTAATAATCCTGGCACGTCAATGTACCGTTAAAAATCGTGACCTGACGCACACTTTTGTTTCCAGACACCGAAGCGAGTGACTACGCTTAATAGTCAGGCCGGGAGAGGCCCGGCGCCCTGAACTGACGCGATCCGGAGGTCCATATCACGATGTCCAGCCAGATATTACGCAACGATAATGGCGATAAACCGAAGATCGAGCGCGATTTGTGCTATGAAGCCGATCCGTATGAGTTAAAACTGGATGAAATGTTCGATGCCGAACCGGAGCCGGAGATCATCGAAGGCCTGCCGGCCTCTGATGCTCTGACGCCTGCCGACCGCTATCTGGAACTGTTTACCCACGTGCAGAAATCGCGGATCTTCGCCGACAGCAAAACCTTCCCCGACTGCGCGCCAAAGCAGGATCCGCTGGATATCTTGATCCACTACCGGCGGGTGAAGCGCCAGCCAGGATTCGACCTGCGCCAGTTTGTTGAAGAGCACTTCTGGATGCCGGACAACCGCGCTGACGACTACGTGTCCGATCCCCGGCTATCGCTGAAAGAGCATATCGATAACCTCTGGCCCGTTCTCACCCGCGAGCCGCAGGATCATATTCCCTGGTCATCGCTGCTGGCGCTGCCGCAGTCTTATATCGTGCCCGGCGGACGCTTTAGCGAAACCTACTACTGGGACTCCTACTTCACGATGCTGGGGCTGGCGGAAAGCGGCCGCGAAGACCTGCTGAAATGTATGGCGGACAACTTCGCGTGGATGATTGAGACCTACGGTCATATTCCCAACGGCAACCGCACCTACTATCTCAGCCGCTCGCAGCCACCGGTGTTTGCCCTGATGGTAGAGCTGTTTGAGGAGGATGGCGTGCGCGGCGCGCGGCGCTACCTCGATCATCTGAAGCTGGAGTACCAGTTCTGGATGGACGGCGCTGACTCATTGATCCCCAATCAGGCCTATCGCCACACGGTGCGTATGCCGGACGGCTCGTTACTCAATCGCTACTGGGACGACCGCGATACGCCGCGGGATGAATCGTGGCGGGAAGATGTCGAAACGGCAAGACACTCTGGCCGCCCGGCCAACGAGGTGTACCGTGACCTGCGCGCCGGCGCGGCCTCCGGCTGGGACTATTCCAGCCGCTGGCTGCGTGATATCACCCGGCTGGCGAGCATCCGCACCACCCAGTTCATTCCGATCGATTTAAACGCCTTTTTGTTCAAACTGGAAAACACCATCGCCAATCTTTCCGGCCTGAAAGGCGACCGGGAAACGGAGGCGGCCTTTCGCCAGAAGGCCAGCGATCGCCGGTCAGCTGTAAACCGCTATTTATGGGATGAAGAGGGCGGCTGTTTTCGTGATTACGACTGGCGACGCGAACAGCAGGCGCTCTTTTCCGCCGCCAGCATCGTCGCGCTGTATGTCGGCATGGCCACGCACCAACAGGCAGACCGGCTTGCCGATGCGGTACGTGCCCGCCTGCTGACCCCCGGCGGCATCATGGCCACCGAATATGACAGCGGCGAACAATGGGATAAACCCAACGGCTGGGCGCCGCTACAGTGGATGGCGATCCAGGGCTTTAAACTGTACGGCCAGGACCCGCTCGGCGACGAAATAGCCCACAGCTGGCTGCAAACCGTGAACCATTTTTACAAGCAGCACCATAAGCTGATTGAGAAGTACCACATCGCCGGCGGGGTGGCCCACGAAGGCGGCGGCGGCGAATATCCGTTACAGGATGGCTTCGGCTGGACCAACGGCGTGGCGCGTCGGCTGATAGGACTGTACGGGGAACCCTTATAACCAGGTGCTGTTCCGACCATTCATGTCCTGCTATGGTCATAGCATCTCACTTCGCAGGAATTGTTTTCATGACCGAATTGCTTACGCCACGGCTGCACTGTTCACAGCTGAAGCAGGAGGACTGGTCTTTTTTTCTCGCTCTGCAAAGAGATCCGCAGGTGATGCTGTATATCGCCGATTCACGCCCGCTGTCTGAAATACGCGAGGCCTTCGATTCGCGTATTTTACCGTGGTCGCCAGGGGCAAAACAGTGGCTGAGCCTGGTCGTGCGCGACAGAGTAACCCGCATACCTCTGGGGCTGACCGGCTACCAGCACCATGAAGGCGGTTGTGCCGAAGTGGGTTTTTTATTTACTCCGACCGCGCAGGGATGCGGCTATGGTTATGAATCCCTGCGCGCGCTCTGTGATTTTGCCTTCAGCACCGGAGGCGTGCGTCGACTGACCGCCACGGTCACCGCCGGAAACTTAGCGTCGCGAAATCTGCTGCAGAAAACCGGTTTCCTGCAGGAGGGTGAGCTGCGCGAATGCTACTGGCTGAACGGACGCTGGCATAATGACTGGCTGTTTGGCCTGCTGCGTCGCGATTATCACACGCTGAACATATAAGCGGGACGCAACGCCTCTTCGCAGTGGGAGAGGCGGTTACGATTACAGGAACATGCCGCCGGAAACTTCCACGCGCTGCGCGTTCATCCATCTCAGGTCATCGCTCAACAATGCCGCAATCGCATCGCCGATATCATCTGGCAACCCGACCCGCTCCAGCGCCGTTTGCGCCGCAATATGCTGATTAACCTGAGCGTTATCGCGGACCATTCCGCCGCCAAAATCGGTTTCTATCGCCCCTGGCGCGATAATGTTGACCGAAATCCCGCGCGCCCCCAGCTCCTTCGCCTGATAGCGGGTCAACACCTCCATCGCCCCTTTCATCGCCGCGTAGGCGGCATAGCCCGGCAGCGCGAAACGGGCCAGCCCGCTCGACACGTTAAGGATACGTCCCTTATCCGCCAGAAGCGGCAGCAGGCGCTGGGTCAGGAAGAACGGGCCTTTAAACTGAATGTTCATCAGCTCATCAAATTGCGCTTCGCTGGTCTCAGCAAAGGGGACGTTTAAACCGATTCCGGCGTTGTTTAATAAATAATCAAAGGTGTCGCGCTGCCAGCGCTGTTGCAGCAGTTGAGCCACATTCTGAGTGAAAGCCTCAAAGCTCGCCGTATCACCGACATTCAATGCCAATGCCGCCGCTTTCCCCCCTTTTTGCTCAATTTCATCCACCACTTGCTGGGCAGCCTGCGGGTTGCTGTGCCAGGTGAGAATAATATCGGTTCCCTTCTCTGCCAGCTTCAGCGCTGCATTTTTTCCCAGTCCACGGCTGCCGCCGGTCACTAAAGCGATACGTTGTGTCATCAGAAAGCCCCTTCTCAGTTGCGTTTGTCTGGTTAAAGAGCTTATTAGCTGCCAGTAAAACAATAAATGCGCTAAATTACGTTTTACTGTTCCAGAATTAACAACAATAGAGTTTCGGTATGGATAAAATTCACGCAATGCAGCTATTCATCCGCGTCGCGGAGCTGGAGAGTTTTTCCCGCGCCGCCGAAACCTTAAGCCTGCCGAAAGGGAACGTCTCGCGCCAGATTCAGGCGCTGGAAAACCATCTCGGCGTGCGCCTGCTGCACCGCACCACGCGCCGGGTACAGCTCACCCAGGACGGAATGGTCTATTACGAACGCGCCAGGGACCTGCTCAGCAATCTCGATGAGCTGGACGGCATGTTTCAGCACGATCCGGCGACCATCAGCGGTCGCCTGCGGGTGGATATGCCGGTCGGACTGGCGAGAAAACTGATCATTCCGCGCCTGCCGGCTTTTTTGCAGCAGTACCCGGGTATTGAGCTGGAGCTGAGCAGTAGCGACCGGCTGGTGGATGTGATTCGCGAGGGATTTGACTGCGTGGTGCGCGTCGGTACGCTGAAAGACTCCGGCCTGATCGCCCGCCCGCTGGGTAAGCTGACGCAAATTAACTGCGCCAGCCCGCACTATTTATCACGCTTCGGCTACCCGACCACGCTCGACGATCTGGCCGATCACGCCCTGATCCACTATGCCAGCACTCCCGGCGCCCGCCCGCTGGGGTTTGAGGTGATGAGAGATGGCGTCGTCCAGTGGGTGAAAACCGGCGGTACGCTCACCGTTAACAGCACGGAAACCTATCAGGCCGCCTGCCTGGCCGGGCTGGGCATTATCCAGGTTCCGCGCACCGGCGTCCGCGAGGCGCTGCGTACCGGCGAGCTGATTGACATCCTGCCGCAGTACCGCGCGGAACCGCTGCCGGTATCGTTAATCTATCCGCACCGACGCAACCTTTCCCGCCGGGTACATCTGTTTATGGAGTGGCTGGGGAGCGTGATGAAAGAGTACGTCGATTAAGCGATACCGCCCTTTACCGACGGCGTCTGGACGCTTCGCAGGTCTATGAAGGATTTTACGTATATAATTTTGAAGAATCTCGCTGTAAAGAAAGGAAGAAATCACTCATGACATCGGAAAACGACGCCAAACGCCCGACCCAGGATCCGGGCCAGCCGCCGGAAAAAAGCAAAAGCCCGCTGGCCGCCATCAACGACTCTGCCGTAGCGCAGAAGGCGAATCAGGCGTTAAAAACCGTCACCGGAACAGCAGAAAAAGTCCAGCGGAACCCGATTATTGCGCACCTGCTGCGCGCCGCCGAACGCTTTAACGACAGGATGGGAAACCAGTTCGGCGCGGCCATCACCTACTTCTCGTTTCTGTCGATGATCCCGATTCTGATGGTCTCCTTCGCCGCCGCCGGTTTTGTGCTGGCCTGGCACCCGACGCTGCTGCAGGATATTTTCGATAAAATCCTGCTGAATGTCAGCGACCCCACGCTGGCCGCCACCCTGAAAAACACCATTAATACCGCCATCCAGCAACGTACCGCCGTTGGCCTGGTCGGTCTGCTGGTCGCGCTCTATTCCGGTATTAACTGGATGGGCAACCTGCGGGAGGCGATTCGCGCCCAGTCGCGCGACGTCTGGGAGCGAGCGCCGCAGGACCAGGAAAAGATCTGGATGAAATACTTCCGCGATTTTATCTCGTTGATCGGCCTGCTGGTGGCGCTGGTGGTGACGTTATCGATAACCTCCGTCGCCGGTTCCGCGCAGCAGATGATCATCTCCGCGCTCTATCTCGATAATATTGAATGGTTGCAACCGGCCTGGCGACTGATCGGCCTCGCTATCTCCATCTTCGCCAACTATTTGCTGTTTTTCTGGATCTTCTGGCGTCTGCCGCGCCACCGCCCGCGGCGCAAAGCGCTGATTCGCGGTACCCTGATTGCGGCTATCGGTTTTGAAATCATAAAAATGATCATGACCTGGACACTGCCCGCGCTGGTGAAATCGCCTTCCGGCGCCGCCTTTGGCTCCGTATTAGGCCTGATGGCCTTCTTCTATTTCTTCGCCCGCCTGACGCTGTTCTGCGCGGCGTGGATCGCCACGGCCGACTATAAGGATGACCGTCGCATGCCGGGCAAAGTCCACGATTGATGCCGTATCGGGCTGAAGAAAGGGACAAAATTCAGCCCGAATCATCATTTCAGCAGATAAATCCAACATGTAACTTTTATTTAACTAAATACTGGTTTTATCTACTATTGTTTTATTTATGTGAAGCATTTCATAGAAGTTATTTTTCCGGCACGCAAATTATCCGCTTTTTGACTATTTTTTCGCCTCTCGCGCGCTCTGTTACAGATTGAAATGTCCCTTTTGCTGTGGCTATATGGCCTTTCGTTCGCTAAAAATAAGAAAGATTTATGCAAGCCACAGCCAGCACACTCGACAAGACCCAGGAAACCGCTCCGGTTAACTCGCGCAATAAAGTCGTCGTCGCCTCCCTCATCGGCACCGCCATTGAGTTCTTCGACTTTTATATCTATGCCACCGCCGCGGTGATCGTCTTCCCGCATATTTTCTTCCCGCAGGGTGACCCGGCCGCAGCCACGCTACAGTCGCTGGCGACGTTCGCCATTGCCTTCATTGCCCGTCCGATTGGTTCCGCCTTATTCGGCCACTTCGGCGATCGCGTCGGCCGTAAGGTCACGCTGGTCGCTTCGCTGCTGACTATGGGGATCTCCACGGTGGTTATCGGCCTGCTGCCCGGTTACGAGAGCATTGGTATTCTTGCGCCGATGCTGCTGGCGCTGGCGCGCTTCGGCCAGGGTCTGGGGCTGGGCGGTGAATGGGGCGGCGCGGCGCTGCTGGCGACCGAAAACGCCCCGCCGCGCAAGCGCGCGCTGTACGGTTCTTTCCCGCAGTTGGGCGCGCCAATCGGCTTCTTCTTCGCCAACGGCACCTTCCTGCTGCTCTCCTGGCTGCTGACCGACGAGCAGTTTATGGCATGGGGCTGGCGCGTACCGTTTATCTTCTCCGCCGTGCTGGTGATTATCGGGCTGTATGTGCGCGTGTCGCTGCACGAGACGCCGGTGTTCGCCAAAATCGCCGCCGCGAAGAAACAGGTCAAAATCCCGCTGGGTACCCTGCTGACAAAGCATGTGCGCGTCACCGTCCTCGGTACCTTTATCATGCTGGCGACCTATACCCTGTTCTATATCATGACCGTCTATTCCATGACCTTCAGTACCGGCGCTGCGCCGGTAGGTCTCGGCCTGCCGCGTAATGAAGTGCTGTGGATGCTGATGATGGCGGTGATTGGCTTCGGCGTGATGGTGCCGGTGGCGGGTCTGCTGGCCGATGCGTTTGGTCGCCGTAAGAGCATGATCGTGATTACCTCGCTGATCATCCTCTTTGCGCTGTTCGCTTTTAAACCGCTGCTGGGCTCCGGCCAGCCGGCGCTCGTCTTCGCCTTCCTGCTGCTGGGCCTGAGCCTGATGGGGCTGACCTTCGGTCCGATGGGCGCGCTGCTGCCGGAGCTGTTTCCGACGGAAGTTCGCTACACCGGCGCATCGTTCTCGTATAACGTGTCGTCGATTCTCGGCGCCTCCGTCGCGCCGTATATTGCCGCCTGGCTACAGGGTAATTATGGCCTGATGGCGGTCGGCCTCTACCTCGCGGCCATGGCCGGGCTGACGCTGATTGCGCTGCTGTTGACCCACGAAACGCGCCATCAGTCGCTGTAGTCCCTTGCTGCCCGGCGCGATGCGCCGGGTACGCTTCTTACGCTTTACTTTTTCATCTGCGCTAAAATCTCCCGACACTGATTCGCATCCCCTTGCGCTGGCGATACCAGCGCCAGCAGCGCTGCCGCCGGCGTGACTAATGTTGCCAGCGCCGCCGCTACCGCGCCGCGCGCAATCAGCGGACCGGCCTTCACCCCGGCATTCGGCGATTGAAAGGTCCCGCGCACGTACAGCGGAGAGCGTAGGGTAATAATACGCACCCCCTTACTCTCCGGGTCGATGGTCAGGTCGAGCTGTTCCGTAGCGAAGCTGGCGGTGCCGGTGACGTTAATCAGCGCATTTTCGGTATCAAAGGCAAAAATCTGCGGCCGCGCCACGCCGTTCGTCACATTGATGTTCGCCGCCGCGCAGTTCACCCGGACCTCATCATCACCAAATATCTGCCCGATAACATAGTTACCGACGTTCAGGCCGAGGATTTCCATCAGATTACGGCTAATCAGACCGTCGTTCATCAGCAGCTTCAGATTGCCGTTGCTGTTGCCCAACAGCGCGGCCACCGAGTTACCGCTCCCGCGTAGCTGTACGTCGCCATTCATCTCCCCGAGCGTCTTCTGCATCATCTCGACTTTCGGCATCAGGGCCTTCAGCTTCAGACGCCGCGCCTGCAGACTGGCTTCTCCCTGCAGCGGTTTTTTATTGCCCTGCAGATGGACGCTGCCGGCAATGGTGCCGTTCGCCAGGCCAAAGCGCAGCGGCTGCAGGCGCAGATCGCCCCGTTCCAGCAACACATGGGTAGAAAGGTCGCTAATTGGCAAGGTGCCACCGTGCTCAATCCGCCCGCCCTTAAAGCGTACATCGGCGTCCATCAGCTGCCATTTATCGGTGTCAAAGCGATCGTACGGCAGCACTTTCCCGGCAGGCTGCGGCGAAGCCGTGCCTTTACGCTGCTCGCTTGCGGCGGCTTTTGTACCCGCATTCACGCCAATGAGCGGGCCGAGATCCGCCAGCCGCAGCTGTTGTGAAGCGACATCGCCCTCCAGCTTCGGCCGCGGTTTGCCGGTACTGTAGGTTAAGGAACCGTGGATATCACTCTCGCCAATACGACCGTTAAAATCACGGTAGGCGAAACGCGCGCCGTTCGCCCCCTGGAAAGTGGCCCGCAGGTGGCCGTCGGTCGAGAAGGCCGGTGTATCCGGTAGCACCACCCCGGTCAGCTCGTACAGGTCGCGCAACGACGCCCCGGAGAACTGCAAGCGCAGATCCACGCTCCCGAGATTGAGGGGATCGCTGACCGTGCCGCTAAAGGCGATCCGGGTACTGCCAGAGCGAAAGTCCCCCTGCAGCGGGAACGGTTGCCCCTCGCTGCGCAGCGCCAGCATACCGCCGATTTTACCGCTGCCCTGAAGCGGCTGCCCGTGATAGGTCCCCTTCGCCTGCAGGCCAAAAATATAGTCTCCGGCTGCTGGCGCCCCCTCTTTGCCCTTTTCGCCGCTGACCTCGCTGAAGGGCAGCGGCTTGCCGAGCGGATCGACCTGGATCGTGATATCCGCGCGCGTCACTTTGTCATCAATGGCGATCCGCGCGCGATCGAACAGAATATTATCCAGGCGCAAAGACCAGCCGGAAGAGGCGGGCCGTTCGGTAGCAGCGGCGTCGGAGGCCAGCGTAAAGGTCCAGTTATTGTTTTTTTCCGACAACCGGATCAGGCGGGCATCGGGCTGTTCCAGCTTAATCCACGGCAGATAAACGGTTCTGGTAAGCAACGCCAGCGGCGCCAGGGTGGCTTCGACCCGCGGCAGATGCACCATGGTGACCTGAGGGATAGCCGGCGGGTTGCCGAGGACGATATCTTCGGCATGGAGGTGCGGCCAGGGGATCCAGCGCCGCCAGCCGCGCTCATCAGGCTGGCGCGCCCAGACAACGCCGAGGTCGCCGCGAATCGCGAACGGACGATTCAGCTCGGCTGAGACCTTCTGGTTGATCGCCGGTTTCAGGCGATTCCAGTCAAAAGTTGCCAGCACGATGAACAACAGAACGATCGCGACGAGTATCGTTCCCGAGATAATGGCAATCGTTTTACGGGTTCTGGTCATTCCCTCTCCGCTCCTTTTGCGTCTCGTCAGTCCTGAATATAGTCGAAAAGCCCATCTTGCTCTGACAAATGCGCTTTTCGTCACATTCCACGCGTCAGGTCAAAAAATAATGGAACATTGTTTTAATATAATTGACCATAAAAACAGCCCGGCGCACACTAGCGCTCATTCGATTCCATCTCAGGTCATGATTATGTCTAAAAAAATTGCCGTCATTGGCGAATGTATGATTGAGCTGTCAGAGAAAAACGCGGCGGTAAACCGCGGATTTGGCGGCGATACCTTAAACACTTCCGTCTATATTGCGCGTCAGACCGACGCCGACGCGCTCGCCGTCCACTACGTTACCGCGCTGGGTACGGATGGATTCAGCCAGCAGATGCTGGACGCCTGGCAGCAGGAGAACGTCCACACTAACCTGATTCAGCGCATGGCCGATCGTTTACCCGGCCTGTACTACATCGAAACCGACGATACCGGCGAGCGCACGTTTTACTACTGGCGCAACGAGGCGGCGGCAAAATTCTGGCTGGAGAGCGAGCAGGCTGACGCAATCTGCGAAGAGCTGGCCACCTTTGACTATCTCTATCTCAGCGGAATCAGCCTGGCTATCCTCAGCCCGGCCAGCCGCAACAAGCTGCTGACGCTGCTGGGCGCATGCCGCGCCAACGGCGGGAAGGTCATTTTTGATAATAACTACCGCCCACGTCTGTGGGCCAGCCAGCAAGAGACCCGCCAGGTCTATCAACACATGCTGGCCTGCACCGATATCGCCTTCCTGACGCTGGATGACGAAGATGCGCTGTGGGGTGAAAAGCCGGTCGAGGAGGTAATTGCCCGTACTCATGCCGCAGGTGTGCAAGAGGTGGTGGTCAAGCGCGGCGCGGATTCATGCCTGGTGGCGATCGCCGGACAGCCGCTGCTGGAGGTACCGGCCGTGAAGCTGGCAAAAGAGCGCGTAGTGGATACCACCGCGGCGGGCGATTCGTTTAGCGCCGGCTATCTGGCGGTGCGTCTGACCGGTGGCGATGCGGAGTCGGCCGCCAGACGCGGCCACCTGACGGCCAGCACGGTCATTCAGTATCGTGGGGCGATTATTCCGCGCGACGCGATGCCGCAGTAACCCCGGAAGGGCTTCACGCCACGGCCCGGAGACATTTCCGGGCCGTGAACGACTTACTGCGCGGGGGGAATATCCGAAGCGTCGTTACGCGCTTCAGCCGCGCCGCCGCTGGTTGCCGCAGTCGGAACTGGCGCCATCAGCCTTTCCCATGTCGCCTTCAGATCCTTCATATTGTATTCCGGCTCACCCTGCGGCTGTTGCAGCACCAGCGTCATATCCTGCGACAGCTGCTGGCGCAGATACTGGTTCAGCATATCCACGGTCAGAGAGTCCAGAAACTCCTGACGCAGCTTCTGATACTGCTCCGGCGCGATATCCACCACCTGGTTTTGCAACGAACGGATACGCTGGCTAATCAGAATGTCGGTATCGGTGCGCGCATAGGTGGCAAACAGCTTTTGCAGCTCCAGGCTTTTCTGCGCAATCAGCGTATCAAACTCTTCTTTCGGCAAGCCGTTATCACGTACCTTCGCCAGCTCGCGGGAGACGGTGGTCAGGTTTGCGTTGAGTTTGTTGCCTGGAGATTCAATATTAATGGCGCACTGGGCGCGCTGATACAGCACCCGGCAATCAAAGCCGAGGTTCACGTCTTTGGCGTTGCTCCTGCTCAGGCTCTGTTGTACATGCCAGAACAGCGCTTCGCGCGCCAGGTCGTCACGCCAGTAGCGCTGCAGGGCCACCGAGTCGCGAATCGGCTGCCACGGGGAATCCCACATGATTGACAGCTTGTCCTGACGCACCGTCCTGGTCATGATGCTCACAGGTCTGGTCGGGAGCGGCGCCAACGTCGGTACCGCCGCCGGCGTTTCGCGTTTGCCTTTCAGCTCGCCGAAGGTCTTGTTGATCTGCTCTGCCACGCCGCGGCTATCGATATTACCCACCACGATCAGCGTCATGGCGTCCGGGGTATACCATTTCTGATAGAACCCCTTCAGCTGCGCGATATCGACCGGTTTTTTCAGCGCGGCGCCAGGATCATGGCCCAGCATCGTGGAGCCTTTAAGACGATAGCGCCACCAGCCATCTTTGGTGTCCAGCGGCCAGGTCGCCACCATGTCTTCCCCCAGCAGGGCATGGTTCACCGATTCCGGCGTCACGACCAGCTTGCCGCTGGCATCCGACAGCCAGTTCAACGCCTCTTTCAGCAGATCATTGCGGTTATTCGGCAGGCTGAGATTAAACATGGTGTAGTTATACGAGACGATCGCGGGCGGCATCGGACGGTTGGGGTCGATGCTTTGCTGCCATAGCGAACGCGCCTGCATTGTCGGCAGACTGCCGCTCTGGGTCAGCGCCAGACGAGGGATAAAGTGGCTAAAGCCGCTCTGCTGAGTGCTTTCACTCAGCGAGCCAATATTGACGAACAGACGGACTTCAATACGATCGCTAGGACGCTGCGGCGTGGCTAAAACCTGCCACTGAAGTCCATTAGCGAGAGTCCCCTGTTGCCAGGCCGGGTCCGGCTGGAGCGCTTCTGCTTGCACATAACCGGCTGCTGCCATCATCAGCAAACCACCCGTTAACAGTCGAATTTTTGTGCCCTGCATGTGAACCCCTGATGAACATTCCTGGTTACAAAAGCAACCCGCGCACGGGCTGCCAAAAAATATGGTGAGCAAAGTACGTCGGTTAGACCACGCGGAGATAAAAATGTCGCACGGAGACGTAAAATAATCATTTAGTATCATTCCCCTGCCTCGGGGAATGATACCTAATTATGCGCAGGAGCCCGGAGTCCAGCAAGGACAACGGGCCTAACAGAAGGATTTAAGAGGATAATTCGTGCGATTTGTTGGCTGGCTCGCGGTTATTCAGGACATCGTCCAGCTGCTTGCTGTCCAGTTCTTTCACCCATTTTGCCACCACGATAGTCGCCACGCCGTTGCCCACCAGGTTGGTCAATGCGCGGGCTTCTGACATAAAGCGGTCAATCCCGAGGATGAGCGCCAGCCCGGCAACCGGTAAATGCCCGACCGCAGAAATCGTTGCCGCCAGAACGATAAAGCCGCTTCCCGTTACCCCCGCCGCTCCTTTTGAAGAGAGCAGCAGCACAACCAGCAGGGTAATCTGGTGGAAAATATCCATATGGCTGTTCGTCGCCTGAGCGATAAAGACCGCCGCCATCGTCAGATAGATCGAGGTGCCGTCAAGGTTAAAGGAGTAGCCGGTTGGAATGACCAACCCCACGACAGATTTACGACAGCCCAGCTTCTCCATTTTGTCCAGCATACGCGGCAGCGCCGATTCGGACGAAGAGGTGCCAAGAACAATCAGCAGCTCTTCACGGATGTAGCGGATGAACTTGAAAATGCTGAACCCGGTCACCCGGGCGATAGAACCCAGTACCACCACCACGAACAGGATACAGGTGATATAGAAACAGATGATCAGCTGACCCAGTTGCACCAGGGTGCCGACACCGTATTTCCCGATGGTGAAGGCCATGGCCCCGAAAGCACCGATTGGCGCAAGGCGCATAATCATGTTGATGATGCCGAAGATCACCTGTGAGAAACTTTCGATGACGTTAAAAATGAGCTGGCCTTTGCTCCCGAGGCGATGCAGCGCAAAACCGAACAGCACGGCAAACATCAGCACCTGCAGGATATTACCGCTGGCGAAAGCGCCAATCACGCTGCCGGGGATAATATCCAGCAGGAAGGCGACAATGCCCTGATCTTTTGCCTGCTCGGCGTAGACCGCCACGGCCTTCGCATCGAGGGTCGCCGGATCGACGTTCATGCCGGCGCCGGGTTGCACTACGTTAACGATAATCAGGCCGATAATCAGCGCAATGGTACTGACCACTTCGAAATAGAGTAGCGCTACCGCTCCGGTACGACCGACGGCTTTCATACTTTCCATCCCGGCAATGCCGGTCACAACCGTACAGAAAATAACCGGCGCGATAACCATTTTTATCAGTTTAACGAAGGCATCGCCGAGAGGTTTCATCTGCGCGCCCAGTTCCGGGTAGAAATGGCCCAGCAGAATACCGATCGCAATGGCCGACAAAACCTGCACATAGAGGCTTTTGAAGAGAGAGGTTTTCATAGGGTGTCCTTTGGGTAAAACCACAGATCCTGAAGGGGTATGGGCTATCTGTGGCTTAAAAGTAACACCCTGGAAACATTTCAGAAATAACTAAGCGTAAAAGTGCAACGGAATTGTTAAAAACTTTGAGCTGACACGCACAAGTTCGCACTCGCGTTACAAGCTTGCATCCACTTCATCCTTGCCTCGCAGGAACTGCGTCATAAAGGATTCCTGCGACAAGGCGCAACCAAACAGCCCCCCCTGGACGACATCCACGCCGGCCGCCTGCAACCAGTGATACTGCGGCGCCTTTTCGACCCCTTGCGCCACGATGTGCAGATTAAGACCGCGCGCCAGCTGGATAATCGCCGGAACCATGCGGGTATCCTCGGGCAACATATCAATAAACGCTTTATCGATTTTCAGAATATCGACCGGCAGCGATTGCATATGCTGGAGCTGACGCAGACCGGCGTAACCCATGCCGAAGTCATCCAGCGCGATCCGCACGCCGGCCTCACGCAGCGGACGCAGCAGCGCCGCCACCGTCTGCGGGTCGTCCAGATGCCGGCTTTCCGTCATCTCCAGCACCAGCGTCCCAGGCGCGATGCGATAGCGATCGAGTAACGTCAGCATCCCGGTGCCGCGATCGTGGTGCAGCAACTGCAGCAGCGAAACGTTCACCGACAGCGGCAACATGATGCCCAGGCTTTGCCATGCGGCCAGCTGACGACAGGCTTCTTCCATCACCCAGTAACCCACCGGCACCATCAGCCCGCAGGCTTCAATGCGTTCAGTCAGATCCGCAGGGAGCAACCAGCTACCGTCAGGCTGGCGTTGCCGCAGCAGCACTTCCGCGCCGCAGACCTCGCCGCTGGCGGCATCAACCTGTGGCTGGAGCCAGATTGCGAACTGATGATTATCCAGCGCGGTGAGGATGTCGTGTTCTTCCATCAGCCGACGCTGGGCTTTTTCCATCTGGGCCGGATCGAAGAATTCAATCTGGTTTTTACCTTTGTGCCGCGCGGCGGTGGCGGCAGAAAATGCCCGGCGATAGAGCTGTTCCGCACTCAGCTCGCCGTTAAACATCGCAATACCCACGCTGGCGCAGGGGCGCAGTTGGATCCCCTGCAACGGCAGCCGTTCATTTATGACAGTGAGCACTTGCTTACTTAATGTCACCGCGTGCCACGGTTCGCTCATCCCGTGGGCCAGAATCGCGAAGTCATAGCCGCTAATCTGGGCCAGCACCATCCGCGACGGGATAATCCCCCGCAGCTTCTCCACCAACGTCAGCAGCAGGATCTCGCGCTGGGTCTCTTTCAGCACCCCCGCGGTATCCTGCAATGTTTCGCAGGCGATAACCAGCAACGCCGCACTTTGCGGCCGGGCGACGGTTTGCTCCAGCAGAGCCATCAAAAAGGCCTTATTCGGCAGCTCGGATACCGGGAAGCGGGTGGACTGTAACGTCAGTTCATCGTGCTGGCGCAGCAGGGTCTGCTGATTCCGGTTATAGCTGCGCACCAGCAGGCCAATTTCATCATCATGGTGCAGACGCGGCAGCGTCAGCTGGTGCCCGAGCCGGTCCTGCGGGGCGACGTCATCGAGCTCACGAGCCAGCTTGCGCAGCGGGCGGACGATCAGACGGTTGATACACCATGTGATAGCCACCGTCAGAACAAGCACCAGCAAGAAGTAAGCAGTCACTAACGTAGAAAGTACGCTCATGACGAATTTGTAGCTCTGCCAGGAGTCCGCCTGCAGCACCAGATAGGCAATCGGCTGCGGGTTGGCGGGCCTTTCCAGCGAGTAAACCGGCAGCGAGATCTGTACCGGGAGTTCGAAAATGCGGGTGACCATCACCGGTACCGGACGCTCCGGGATAAAACGCATCCGCAGCGCCTGAAATTGGTTGGGCAACACCACATCGGCCCGGCTGACAATACCAGCAGGCTGAATACGCCCCAGAATGGCTTCCGCCTCGGGGATATCCGCTTTCAGGATAGCCGCCGACAGGGGTTCGCGAACGGAACGAGCGATACTTTCTAATTGCGTGGCCGTAATGAAGCGACTCTGTTGCACAAAGTGAAACAGCAAAATAGAACAAAATACCAATACAAACGCCATGGACACGCCCGCGACCATCGCCATCTGTTTAATTGTAAGTGAGCGGCTGACGCGCAACTGGGTTCTCCACTGATACTTAACGCCTACCCGGTTTAATTCCATCAACACCGGTCGTTTTCAGGCTGATTATATACTCAAATCCTTCGCCCACGTCCGCAAGGCGTGACGCTTCTCTGCGGGTTATTTTCCCGGATTGCCGCTGACCCCTTACCGGGGTCAGGCGACTGTATCGATCTGTCGCCCCGGCGCATAGCGCTACCGGGGGAGAGAGAATTGACACAGACGGGCGAAGTTTGACGAGTATACGCGAACCGGCGGGTGGAGTGACGCCCGATCGCGTAATTCAGGCTATTCTGCTACCAGTCTGCATAAGGCACCAACGGCTGCGGCGGCATATCCATGTCGCCCTGCCAGCCGGCGGCCGAATAGCGCACGTAGAGCAGCGCATGGCTCGGGGTATAATCCTTGGCCTGTTGAATATCCACCGCCGCGCCAACGAACCAGTTACCGGTGACACGCCGTTCAACCAGCGCCCGGGCGGTATAACCAAAGCCCTGGCTGCTGCCGCCTTGTTCCGTCAACGGACTGGCATCGGCCCGGTAGTCCGCGGGAATCAAATTCAGCAACGGATAGCGCGGCATGGTTTTGGTGCGCGAGTGGGACCAGGAGACGGACCCTCCCAGTTCCCATGACCAGTTTTCCGTGCGCTGACGCCAGGTGACCGGTACCGCGAACGAGAGATACTCTTGCGGACTATAGTAGCCGCCCTGGCCGAGGGTATAGCCGCTCAGGTCTTTGTCATAGTGCCAGAGCATATTGTTCAGGCCCACGGTGACGCGGCGGTTATCTTCATTGATGACTTTATAGTAGTAACCGCTCATCCAGCGCACGCGCCAGTTGTCGGCCACGTTTTTCCCCGTGAGCCGATCGACGCCCAGCGAAGACCAGACGCCGTTGGCCTCGCCCTTATCGTAGCTCATGCTCACGCCGCCGCCGTCAGCGCGGACGCCGCCCCAGGTTGTCCCGGTATGGCTGCTGCTGTCCTGCTGTCCGCCAAAAGCGAGTAGCGAGCTGGAAACCGGTCGGCGATGCATATTGAGGGTGTAGCCGAACGGCCCGAGATCGTTGCTGTAGCTCAGTCCGCCCACCATATCAACCACGTTGAAACCCATCGGCGTCGTGCCGATATCCGCGCTCCAGGTCTCATTCTTCCAGCCTACCGCGACGCTGGCTCCCCCGTCGGTCTGGTTCTTGCTACCGCTGGTACAGGCGATTTCCCCGCAGGTCCCCCAGTTTGGCGAATAGCTGCCGTCGCTTTTCGTCGCGAAGCTACCGGCATCCATATTGACCAGGTCGGTGCGCAAGAACATGCGTCCATCGGCGAGCGGCGCCTCCACATGCAGCATCGTGGTGTGCGCTTTAAGATCGGAATAGCCGCCGGTACCGCTCGAACCCCAGAAATCATGTTCGAGGGTGACGTTAAGATCCTGCTGGCGATAGAGATCCGCGGCGTCGCTGCGGATCCCGCGCTTCAGCCAGTCATCGCCGCTGTCGTTACGGGTCAGGCGGGTAAAGGCATCGTTATCCTGCGGGCGGACCGGGGTCACGCCAGAAGCCACCATCGCATCTTTATAACTCTCCAGCGCCACCTGCGGCTGGCCGCTCCGGACCTGGAATCGGGCTACATCACGTAGCACCAGCGCGCTTTCCATAGACGGCGGCTGCGCTTTAGCTTGCGGGATGATGCGGTCAAAAATGTGTCGGGCCTGGGCGATATCGCCCAATCCCGCGTTCGCCAGGGCCACCCGCCGCTGCATATTGATGGAATCGCTCTCCCCGCCTTTCAGCTGGCTGACCTGGGCGCGCGCGGCATTTTTATCACCTTCGGCAAGGTAGACTTCCGCCAGTCCCAGACGGGCATCGCCGTTATCGGCCTCTTGACTCAGCACCGCGTTATACTGCGCAATCGCCGTCTGGCTATCGCCGCGCTGCTGCGCCCAGTCCGCCAGCGTCAGCCGGTAGCGAACCAGCGGCGGCTGCTGTTGAATGAGGGCGATAGCCCGTGCTTCCTGGCCGCTGTCGCGTAGCTGGTTAGCCTGGCGTATCACCTTAGCGCTTTGCAGGCGCGCGTCCAGCTCACGAATGTTATCCGTCCATTGGCTACGCGGCAGGGCAGCAAGCTGCGCCAGCGCCAGATCGTCCTGATTATTACCGGATAAATAGAGACCCCAGGCATAAACCCGCTCGGCATCTCCCGGCTTGCGGCTGACCATATTACGCATCAGCGTATCGGCCTGTGCCCGTTCGCCTGCGCTGACTAAATCACGGGATAAACGGTAGGTAATCCACACGCTATCCGGGTCAAGCGCCAGACGCCGACGCTGAATTTCCGCCGCCTGCGCCCAGTTGCTTTGGCTCTCCAGCGCTTCGGCCTGTTTTTCCAGGCGTTCATTGGTCAGGCTGCGCTCGATATCATCAATGCTGCGCCGCTGGGCAGGCGACAGACTGGCGATGTAAGCGCTGGCTTTTTCCGGCGATTGCGCACGATAAAGGTTAGCCAACCCGCGCACCGCGAGGTTGTTGCCGCGATCCATCCGCAGGGTGCGCTGGTAGTCGCGTTCCGCTGCCGCATTATCTTTGCGCGCCGCCGCCACATCCCCGAGCCCGAGCACCGCATAGCTATCGCTGCCGTCGACCCGTTGAGCCTGCGCATAATAGTGTTGTGCCCGATCCAGCTCTCCGGCCTTCAGCGCGTTATCGCCCTGTTTGATCAACAACCAGTAGCGGTTGGTCTGTAGCAGGCTGTCCCATTTATCGCGATTCGGGCTTTTCGGATCCATCGCGATCGCTTTGTTCAGCTGTGCGACGGCACGGGCTCTGTCGCCACGCTGCGAATAGGCCTGGCCCAGCGCGCCCACCGCGTCGCTGTCCCTGGCATCGGCTCGTACAGCCTGCTGTAAATTGGCCACGGTCTGGGCGGAGTTACCATTCTTGGCCGCCGCCAGTCCCTCAGCCCGCAAGCGAAACGTCGGGTCCTGCAACTGAGCCTGTTGCTGAGCCAGCAACAGACGGGCATTCGCTGCCGATTCCCCGGTGGCGAACAGGACCAGGAAACGCTGCAGTTCCTGCACGCTGGTCCGGCTGACCGGTATATCTTTGATTTCGCTGAGCCACATATCGGCCGCGGTGCCGCGACCGGCGGCCGAGCGCGCCATTTGTTCGAGATAAGCAAACCCTTCTTCCGGCTTATCGTCGGCAAACATCTGTTTGGCCAGCGACGCCTGCAGGTCGGCATTGCCCGGAGAGCTGGCATCCAGTTTCTTCATCTGAGCGACGGCTTCTTTATGCCGCGCCGGGAGTCGAGCCACCAGCGTCCAGTATTCAATCGCGAGGGCCTGATCGGGCGGCACGCCGCCGAACAATTTTTCAAAGGCGGCCATGCCCTCTTCTACATGCCCCGATACCCCCAGCAAGCGCGCCTGCTGAAGCTCCTGCCTCCCGTCGCCGGTGCTGAGGTTCATTTCGCTACGGGAGGATTTCAACTCTGCGGAATCGGGGGCCAGCTTCGCCAGCCTGTCGAGCTGTTTTTTAGCGCCGTCGGTGTCGCCCTGGCGCAACAAATAACGCATTCGCGCGGCAATTAACTGCGGGTTATTGGGGTCAATCAGCTCCAGGCGATAAAGGGATTGCTTAACCAGATCTTCACGCTGGCTCGCCTCACCCAGCCGGACCTGCTCCAGCAGATGCTCCTCGGCAGGGGTGGTCGCCGCCTGCGCCTGCAGCAGCAGGCCGACCCCGAGAGACAGCGCGATAATACTTAATCTGAACTTACGCATTGCTGGTCCCAGTCAGGTCGTAATTCGCCATCCGCCGTGAAACGGAAACGGTGTTGATCCCATCCCAGGCCAAAAAGAGTCAGGACCACGTTATAGTAGGCATCGGCGCCAGGATAGTGGTCCGCAACGCGCTGGCGCTGTATCGCCCGGGCGTCGTCATTGTGTAAAAACGGCAGCATCGACGCTGAAAATCCGACCGGGCCATTGCCGGTCGTTTTACCGGTCGCGATATTCACTTTTTCCGGCGGTACGCCCTGGCGAATCGTCTGCGTTTCCATCGGTTTAAAACGCGCCAGCAGCCGCGCTTTCTGTTTATCCCCATCATCGAGCATCCCGACCCACAGATAGACGCGAATCGCGTCGTAGCTGCCGATTATCGGTTTGTCCGCATTCAGCTGCCAGCCTTGTCCTTTTTCGTAACGCACCCAGTCAGGAGAAAAACCTTTCGGCGCCGTCTCCAGCAGAAAACGCAGATTGCTGTCGCGCAGTTTCGGCCACGGGGCGCCAAAACGGCTGAAGTAGCTGGCAAGCTGCGGTGGAAGATAGCTGGGGTTAAAACGCCAGCCTTTATCGTCGGCAAAACCAACTTTGCCGGGCAGCACCATCGGTCCGAACCCCGGCACATCCGCGACTTCTTCCCCGGCGATACGCGCCAGGAGCGCTTTGCCCACCTCGGTGTACTGCGGCACCTGCCACAACCGCCCCGCTTCCAGCAGCGACCAGGCTATCCATAAATCGGAGTCAGACGCGGAGTTGCTGTCCAGCAGCGTCCACTCATCTTCGCTTTTCTTGCCCCACAGCCAGCCCGGCAGGCGCGCACGCAGGTCGCCCGCCGCCAGATTGTTCTGGGTCCATTGCAACAGCTTGCCGAAAGCGTCGCGATCGTTTGCCGCCAGCGCGAAGAACAAGGCATAGCTTTGCCCTTCGGAGGTGGTGATTTTACGCGAATCGGCGGGATCAACCACCCGCCCTTCGGTACTCACATACTCATTTTTAAATTGCTCCCAGGCCGGCCACTGGCAGGCGGCGCTCACCTGCGCTGCCGCCAGCATCAGAACCGACAGGATAACTGCGCGAATCGGGTTCATGATCGCTTACTCATTCATCAAGGTGGAGACGACGACGGCTGAGAATACGCAGCATGCGCCACAGTACCCATGCCAGAAGCACAATGCTCACCGCAGCCAGAATCGCCAGCAGCACCGGGTGGTTGGACAGCGCAAACCAGATACGCTCAAACCACGGCAGGTGCCCGACATAATAGATATCGCCCACGCGCAGGCTGTTCACCCCGGATTCGCGAATCACCGAGGCGGAACCAAACATCGCCGCCCGCTTACCGCTGTCGTTGAGCGCGCCGTTCAACAGTTCGTTACCGCGCGGGCTGTCCGCCAGCAGCGCCACGACGCTGCGTTGATCGTAATACGGCGACTGGAAGCTGATAATGGCCGCCATTGGCCCGGAGGAGGTGATATCCGTGCGCGTATTGGGCGTTCTGGCCTCATCGTCCGGATAAATGCCCGGCAGGTCGTAATGACGCATCGGCATCTTCACCCAGCTCTTTGTCGCATCGACCAGCAGGCTAATTTTGGTGTCATCTTTCAGCGCTGGCGGAATCGAGCCAATCAACAGCAGATCGGCATCTTTATCCTTAATTTTGCTGCCATCATCGGTGACCTGCATATTGATCCCCGCCAGACCGGTCTGCGCGCCGATACCGGCAACGGATTCCAGCAGCGTCGCCACCTGACCCTCCGTCGGCGCGGGCGGCACCACAATCAGCGTGTCAGACAGATCGGCCATCCGGCTAAACGGGAAGCCGGCACTGGCGAACACGCGCAGATCCGGCATGGCAATAAAGTGATAATACTTCGAGAAGTCAATCGTCGAATCGTCACCAATAACCACGTGGTTCTGCACCGGCTGGAAGGTAATACAGTTATCGATAGAGCCGCCCGGCATCGGGTTCATGTACTGGAAATCAAATCGCAGCTGGTTTATCGCCCCGAGACGCAGCGCCGGGATACTGACGTTGGTCTTACCGTCCAGCAGCCCCTGTAGCACCGGCAGGTGCAATATCAATTTATCCACGTCCTGAGAGCTGTTCAGGCTGAAGGATTGCAGGAACTGGTCGTTGAGGCTGATATCCATGCGCGAGCTGTCTTTGATAGGCGGCATGGTGTAGCGATAGTTAAGCCGCATATCGATGCCGTTGGCACGCAGCAAATAGAGATCCGGCGGCAGACTCAGCGCCACGTTAATGGAATCCGGCACCAGGCCGCTGGACTGCAGCTGCTGGGCATAGGTTTTCAGTTCGCCGAAGGTGACTTCACGATCGGTACGCACCCAGTTCGGCGCGTCATAAGGTTTACGCGCCTGCAACTCTTTGACGTCGTCGACCACCACGCTGCTGCCGCGGAACAGAATATTGCCCTGCGCAATGCCCCTGGCGGCCAGCAGCAGATCGTTGTCATCGCGGCCAAAGACCACCAGCAGCTTGACGTAAGGGTTGTCAGGATGGTCGATCATTTCGATGGTCGGCGCCTTCACCGGCGGATGTTCCCGCAGGAAGTCCGGGCGCTTATCGTTGGTCGCAAACACGATGGCGTTGCGATCCGGCAGTGTGTTGAACAGCACCGGGAACACCTGGCCGCGCCAGCCGGCTTTACTGCCGAACCAGGAGGCGACAATCGCCGCCGCCTGCTGCTGCCGGGCATCCGGCGAGGCGGCAAAAACCATCGGCAACGTCAACGAACGGTTATCCCGGGGGTCATAGAACGGTACCGGGAAATGGGACAGATCGTTACGCACCGCCAGCGCCTGATAGGTCAGGTCCAGGTTGCTGTCACGCCCGACGTCCAGCCATAGCGTACTGCTGGCCGGGTTCTCACACACATCGCGATAATGGCCGACAAACACCAGCCGCACGCGGTTAAAGTCGGTGATATACAGAGGATCGATAGGGATCTGCGCGCTGACTTTTTTACCCAGCTGCTCTTTGGTGACCGGCAGGACGCCCATCAGCTCATCATTGAGGTACACCTTCAGCTGCGACTGCACCGGCAGCAGCGAAGGAGACGGCGTATAGTCGAGATTCAGCAGGGCTTTCGTCACAACCTCATCGCTGCGCATGCCAAACTCTACCGAGCCGTCGGGGTGTGCCCCGCGCAGCACCATACTGCCCGGCGCCGGGGCGATACTGGCAAAAGAGAGCTTCACGTCGCGGGTCGGCACATTCTCCATGACGACCGCCGACGCCGGCGGCGCGGCAAGGGATGCCGTCGGCTGGCTGTCGGCAATGACCGGGGCCGGAGCCGTCAGCCCACCGGCTAGCGGATCCGTCGCCGCAGGGGCTGGCGCCGCCGCAATGGCGGTCGTCGGCTCCGCAAAAGAGGCGAAGGATGACCAACCAGCCATTCCCACAGCCACTGCACAAATCAAGGAGAGTTTTCTTTTCATCGCATTATCATCATTGTTGAGCCATTTCTGGTTCCGAAGAGAGTATCGCCGCGGCACGTTGAGGCCGACGGGGAACAAACGAGACTACCCAGGCAACCAGCATGGTGAGCGAGCGGAAAATAACCTTCACCGACGGCGGCGAGAACTCCGCGAGGTGACGATATCCACGGAACCCCAGCTTCAGGATATCCAGCAGGCTTTCCATCGGTTTATCTTCCGGGAAGCTATCCTGCCAAAGCGCCCACGTATCAGCACGGGCAAACGTACACTGTACAAAATCAATATGTTGTTGATTGGTCAACGGCATCAGCTGCAAACCGACCTCGCTGCCATTCACGCGCGCGACCCTGACCGGGAAGGCATATTCCTGCTGGCCGCGTTTGAGCAGCAGATTCACTTTTTGCCCTTCCAGCACCTGCGCCTTACCGTGAATTTTGATCCCCAGCCCGCCATCGGAATAGTCATGCACGGTACAGGAGAACAGGTGGCCATCTTCGCGCGCAATTGCCGCTGGCATGCTCATTTCGACGCGGTGTGAACGACGGACCTGTTTACTTTCCACCGAGACCGCCACCGCGCCGCCAAGGATAACCAGGTTATAGAACACCCAGACGATACTGACCCACACGGTCAGGATCTCGTTTTCCGGGCCGTAGAGGTAACGCCAGACCCCCGCAGCCACGCCCACCAGATTGAGCAGCACCAGGTAGATATAGGGGCGGGAAATGACCCAGTCGACGTACTCTTCCTCCACCAGTCCCCCTTTCGCCGTCACGTTGAACTTGCCTTTATGCGGGTTAATCAGCGCGACAAAGGTCGGCGGCGCGATATACCAGGCCAGCGTCGTTTCGTAGATTTCGCTCCAGAAAGAGTGGCGATATTTACCCTGAATCTTCGAGTTCGTCAGGCTCGCGTGAATCATATGCGGTAAGACGAAAAGCGCGATCATCAGCGCCGGCGCATAGATGATATAGGCGTGCAGCAGTAAAAACGCCAACGGCGCGACGAGGAAGATAAGCCGGGGAATACCGGATAAAAAGTGCATCATCGCGTTGACGTAACAGAGCCGCTGGGCAAACTTAAGTCCTTTACCAAACAAGGGGTTATCCAGGCGGAAAATCTGTACCATGCCACGCGCCCAGCGAATACGCTGGCCAATATGTGCCGAAAGGCTTTCGGTCGCCAGGCCGGCAGCCTGCGGAATGCGCATATAGGCGGACGTGTAACCGCGCCGGTGCAGACGCAGGGAG
Source organism: Raoultella sp. T31 (assembly GCF_002806725.1). NCBI lineage: Bacteria > Pseudomonadati > Pseudomonadota > Gammaproteobacteria > Enterobacterales > Enterobacteriaceae > Klebsiella > Raoultella sp. T31. The sequence goes on along the minus strand of NZ_PIBO01000004.1, from coordinate 179,880 downwards.
GTGTGGGCATCCTCGGTCACCGTTTCCACAGCGATACCGCCAATCTCATCCAGCGGGACACGACGAATCACCGCGCAGGATCCGCAGAAGAAGGTGGCGTCCCACATATCGTTACCATCCTGCACCAGACCGTAAAACAGGGTCCCCTCGTTCGGCGTTTTCCTGAAACGTCCCAGGTTGCGTTCAAACGGGTCGGGCGAGAAGAAATGGTGCGGCGTCTGCATCATCGCCAGCTCTTTCTCTTTCAGGAACCACCCCATGGTCATCTGCAGGAACGAGCGCGTCGGCACGTGGTCGCAGTCGAAGATCGACACAAATTCGCCTTTTGCGTACTTCAGCGCGTTGTTGATATTCCCGGCTTTGGCATGCTCGTGAGTCGTGCGGGCGATGTAATGCACGCCGACGTCTTTGGCGAACTGACGAAACTCATCGCGCCCGCCGTCATCGAGGATCCAGATATTGAGCTTATCTTTCGGCCAGTCGATGCCTTGCGACGCATAAATGGTGTTTTTCACCACGTTAAGGTCTTCGTTGTAGGTGGGAACGAAAATATCCACCGTTGGCCACTCGGCCATATCTTTGGGTAATGGAACCGGCTGGCGGTTCAATGGCCATATCACCTGGAAATAGCCCAGCACCAACACCAGCCAGGCGTAGGTTTCAGCAAACAGCAGCACAACGCCGCACACCAGGCTGACAGGATCGTCCCAGTTCAGCGTCGAGGTATAGCGCCACCAGATGTAGCGGCAGGAGACGGTCAGCGAGAGGACAATCAGCATCAGGGCCGAAAAACGTCCGGGAATACGACGTACCAGCAGCGCCACGCCCCACAGCAACAGCAGGAAAATAAGCTGCGAAAGTGGGTTAAAGGGCTGGGTAATACACAGCAGCGACAGCAGTAGCGAGAAAGTGACGACCACGCCGAGAATCGCCTTGCGCAGCTTCGGGCTGACGTGCGCCAGCTCTTTGTGTTTATTCAGATGGGCGGTTCGGCTGTTCATCCGTTCGGGAAGCGTATCCAGCCACTGGGTGTAGCGTCCGTGCACCCCTTCGATGGCGACAAACGAACGCCAGTTCGCCTTTTTATCTGCCCCGGGCACATGCGTCACCAGCAGCCACAGGGACTGTAGCAGATAGCGCAGTGGATCCAGCAGCCGCGGGCGATGGGGATTGATATGCGGGAAGTAGTCACGATGGTTGTTCAGAATCGCCTGCCAGCGCGGTGTTTCCAGCGGCATCAGCGCCCAGACCAGCGACGCCCACAGGCAGCCCAACGATGCGGACAGCCACGATGCGCCATGCTGGCGATAATCACTGTAGCGTTCGCGCAGGCGTTGCGCCACCGGGGGTGCCAGTAACAGGGTGCTCAGGCGCATCATGGCATCCCCTTGCCGGAATAGTGCAGCAAGCACCAGTTGGCGAGGGTCAGGATCTCCTCGGCGGCCAGCGAATCAGAACGGTATTCCCCCAGCGGCTGCTTCGCCGCCAGACACTCCGCCATCGCCTCATCACGATGGACCGCGACCGGCAAAATACGGCGCTGGCTCTCCAGCCACAGCTGATGTAAATCTGCCTGTAGCTGGCTGCCGACGCGCAGATCGTTAATCAGAATATCGCCCTTCGCCGGCAGCGCCTGTTGATGCAGGCGAATATGGCTGTTGCCGTCCGGATGCACCACCACCAGCGTGCGATCGCAGGCGCTCAGCAGCGAACGAGTCAACGGGGAATACCCTTCCGGTAAATCCAGCAGCAGCCAGCGATGATCGCCCTGTTGATCCAGTTTCTCCACCATGCCGACAAAGGACTCCAGCATCGGACAGAGCTTATCAACGTTCTCTCTTTCGCCAGGTGAGAGCAGGCCGAAAGGCAAAATATCAATATGCGAGGTATAACGGATACCGGCGTCACGCCAGTCGCCGCCATCAAGCAACGAGCGCGCCCAACCGTCGCGATGCGTCGCATCAACGTTGAAAAAATAGCGCAGCATATTATCCGGGCTGGCGTCGATCGCCAGAACCTTCTCCCCGAGGAGCTGTAACGCCCAGGCGAGTGCAGCGGTAATCGACGTGGTGCCCACGCCACCGCGGATACCCTGTAATCCAAGAATAGCCATCGACGGCGTCCTTACTTTTTCTCGGCGAATTCCGCCAATAACGGCCAGCGTTGCAGCGCCGCGGCTAACTGCTCGTGCCGGGAAATGTCGTGGTAATCAATTTCGGGCAGGGAAAATGCCCGGCTTAACGCCAGGAAATCATTTTGAAGGGTGTAACCCAGAGTTGCATCTGAGGGTACTAAAGGCTCTTTTCCTGGCATTTCGCTGTCCATTCAAAAAACACATAAATAAAACCCAATGTGCAATAGGCTCATTCTCAAGCCGCCCATGCTAAAACTGATACCCTTTAAATTCAATGTTAGGTTTACTCTGACGCTTTCGCTAGTAAACTAATTCAGTATGAATCAGGGCTCGCGAGGAACGACGTGAATATCGTTTATACTTTAGGTATTTCATCACTATGGGACGAAGTCTGTCATATGCCCGTCGGGGGCGTGTGGTGGCTGAACGTCGATCGCTATCCTGACGCGGTAAGCCTGCTCAATCAAACTCTGGCGGCCCAGGAGAAAGAATGTAAAGTCGCTGCCATTGTCATGGGTGAAAAACCAAATAAAATCATATCATTAAAAAAGGGTAGCGGCCCGGAAAAAGTGGCATTATTCAGTATGCCTGACCTGACGGCCGGGCTGGAAGAAATGCATCGTGATTTACTGTGCTCCGTCGATCCAGCCAGTTACTTTTTTATTTTGCTATGCGCTGAAAATGCATGGAAAAACATAAAAAGCGAGAAGATGATCGCGTGGGTAGAAAAATCTCACCAGTGGGCTAAATATCATAAGTGTTCCTTATTAATACTTAATTCCGATAATGATATAGACAAACAGCTTTCGCCATTATTACGCGAGTACCGGGCACTTTCCGGGCTGGCGAGCATTCGTTATCAGGGCGATAGTTTTCTGTTTGATATCGCCTGGTGGGGCAGTGAAAAAGGAATGAGCGCGCAGCAGCAACTGACGCTCATCGAGGATGAGGACGGCTGGCGGCTGGCTGAAGAAGAAGAGGCCATGGTGCAGCCGCGCAGCGATGAGAAGGTCGTCCTGAGTAACCTGCGAGTGCTGGAAGGCGCGCCTGCCCTGTCCGAATACTGGACGCTGTTTGATACCAATGACGGCGTATTTAACGCCGCCCGCACCGCGCAGGCGGCAACGCTGTTATTTTCCCTGACGCAGAACGAACAGATTGAGCAACTGGGTCGCTATATTCACACGCTGCGCCGCCAGCGCGGCAGCGCGTTGAAAATTGTCGTGCGCGAACAGCGACCTAGCCTGCGGACGACCGATGAGCGACTGCTACTCAGCAGCGGCGCGAATATGGTTATCCCCTTCAGCGCACCGCTTTCCCGCTGTCTGACGTTAGTGGAAAGCGTGCAAAAACAGAAGTTCACCCGCTATATCCCGGAAGACTTCACCACCCTGCTGACCTGGAGCCAGCCGCTCAAGCTACGCGGTTACCAGAAGTGGGGGGATTTCTGCGCCGCGGTACATAACATGATGACCAACACCATGCTGCCTGCGGACAGCAAGGGCGTGATGGTGGCGCTGCGCCCGGCGCCGGGGCTGCGCGTCGAGCAAGCGCTGACGCTATGCCGACCAAACCGTCTGGGCGATATCATGACGATCGGTAACAACCGGTTAGTGCTGTTTCTGTCATTTTGTCGCGTAAACGACCTCGATACCGCGTTAAACCATATTTTCCCGTTGCCCACCGGCGATATTTTTTCCAACCGCATGGTCTGGTTTGAAGATAAACAAATCACTGCGGAAATTGTGCTGATGCGAGGTATTTCACCGGAACAGTGGAACACGCCGCTGCCGGTTACGATGGAGAAAAATCTCCCGATTAATGCGACCCATGACGGGCGCAGCTGGCGACGCATTCCTCAGCCGCATCGCTTGTCTACCGACGGGGAGAAAACGTCATGATGTCCATCAGCGATATTCTTCAGCTGATCGTACTCTGTGCCCTGCTGTTTTTTCCGCTGGGATACCTGACGCGCTATTACCAGCGCCGAATTCGCACCACCTTACGCTTAATGTTCTTTAAACCTCGTTATGTCAAACCGGCTGGCGTATTACGCCGGGAAGCAACAACTCAGCAAAGCAAAGTGAATAAATGACGAATCCAAAAACAAATGCGACGCCATTGCCGCTTTGGCAATACTGGCGTGGCCTGGCCGGCTGGAATTTTTACTTCCTGGTGAAGTTTGCGCTGCTTTGGGCGGGATATCTTAATTTTCATCCGATGCTCAACCTGGTCTTTCTCGCGTTTTTACTGGTCCCTGTGCCGAAATATCAACTTCACCGGCTGCGACACTGGATAGCTATTCCGATCGGCATTGGATTGTTCTGGCATGATACCTGGCTGCCGGGGCCGGAAAGTATTTTCAGCCAGGGCTCGCAGCTTGCTGGCTTCAGCGCCAGCTATATCTGGGACCTGATAACCCGCTTTATTAACTGGAATATGGTCGGTGCCTTCTTCCTGCTGCTGGTACTGTGGATGTTCATCAGCCAGTGGCTGCGCGTCACGGTGGTGGTCTGCGCCATTATGCTGTGGCTGGCGATCGGCCCGCTGCTTCCGGCCTTTACGTTATGGCCTGCGGGCCAGCCGACGGCAGCGGCGACTACCGTGAAGACGACAACTGCGACGGTGGCCCAGGCGAGCGCCCCTGCCGCCAGCGGCGATATTCCGCCACAAACCGAACCGCCCACCCCGGAGAATTTGACCAACTGGCTGAACGCGTTCTATGCCTCAGAACAGAAACGCAAAACGCCGTTCCCGGAGCAGCTCCCGGCCGATGCCCAGCCGTTTGACCTGCTGGTTATCAACATTTGCTCGCTGTCGTGGTCCGATATTGAAGCCGCCGGGCTGATGGATCATCCGCTGTGGAAGCATTTTGATATTGTGTTCAAAAACTTTAACTCGGCGACCTCCTACAGCGGCCCGGCGGCGGTACGACTGCTGCGCGCAAGCTGCGGCCAGCTGTCGCATTCCAACCTCTATCAACCGTCGGGCAACGACTGCTACCTGTTCGAAAATCTGGCAAAACTCGGCTTCACCCAACAGCTGATGCTCGGCCACAACGGCCAGTTTGGCGACTTCCTGAAAGAGCTGCGTAGCTTAGGCGGGATGCAAAGTCCGCTGATGGACCAAACGGGGCTGCCGGTCAGCCTGCAGGCTTTTGATGGCTCGCCGGTCTATGATGACTTAGCGACCCTCAACCGCTGGCTGGAAACCGAAAATAAACAGGGTAACGCCCGCAACGCCACCTTCTACAACACCCTGCCGCTGCACGACGGCAACCACTTCCCGGGCCAGAGCAAAACGGCGGACTACAAAGTTCGCGCGCAGAAACTCTTCGACGAGCTGGACAGCTTCTTTAGCGAGCTGGAAAAATCGGGCCGTAAAGTGATGGTCCTGGTCGTACCGGAGCACGGCGGCGCGCTGAAAGGTGACAAAATGCAGGTTTCTGGCCTGCGTGATATCCCGAGCCCGTCCATTACCAACGTGCCGACGGCGGTGAAATTCTTCGGGATGAAGGCGCCGCATCAGGGCGCCCCGCTGATGATCGACCAGCCAACCAGCTATCTGGCCGTGTCGGAGCTGGTGGTTCGCGCGCTGGATGGCAAGATGTTTACCGAAGATAACGTGAACTGGCAGCAGTACACCGCCAATCTGCCGCAAAGCGCCGCGGTATCGGAAAACGCCAACGCCATCGTTGTGCAGTACCAGGGGAAACCCTACGTTCAGCTGAACGGCGGAAGCTGGGTACCGTACCCGCAGTAACCCCGTTAATGGCCGCAGGGGTTCTCTGCGGCCATGACTCGCCAGTCCCCTCGCCACTTCGCTCATCTCCTGGCGCCACGCCGGGCGATATCGGCCATGCGATTCAGAGCGATGTCGAAAGCAACGGCTACAGCGTCGGGCAGAAGATGCAGACTGCACTACGGCAAGCCGGGCGAAGGCGGTACGCTTACCGATCGCGCCCTGCCAGCCAGACCAGCAGTTTCAGGCTGGCGGAGTAGTAATCATCCTGAGCGGTAATTTGCGGATCCTCCGGCGTCTCGCCCATGGTCAGGTCGCGAACCGCCAACAGGCCGCCGGTCATGAACCACGGGGAGACGTTATTGGTGCTGACGTTAATCCACGCGGGGGTTTGCAACCGCTGATAGCTCTGGAACCAGTTTTTCCACGGCGTCAGCAGGGGACTCTGCGGATTGGCCCAGGCGAGATACAGCGGGATACGAATCGCGTCATAGCTCATCCGCGGCGGCCACTCTTTCGCCGGCTCCATCCTGCCGTCGGCTTTCAGCGCAACCCAGTCGGTAGGGAGCTGCGTTTTGCCCCATGCCATTTTGCCCAACAGCGCCTGCCCGTCGCTTTGCAACTTACGCCAGGCTACCAGATGCGTACGCGCGGCAAACGCCTGCCATGCCGGGAAGATAAAGTAGGAGGGGTTAAGATTAAGATGGTCGTTGCGGTTAAAGCCTTCGGCGCCAGGCAGCATGACCTGATAACCGGCAAAGGTCACCACCGTATTTTTCAGCAACGATGCGGTAATGGCGTCAGACGCGTTGCCATAGGATTTGTCCCCCCACTGCTGCTGCGCACGCAGCAGCGCCCATGCAATCAGGGTATCGCCGTCGGTCGCATCGTTCTTGTCAGCAATAGGGTCCGGCGCCACAGGATTATAGCGCCAGTAAAAGAGCCCGTTGTCTTTATTGCGCAGCGTTTTATCGGTCCATTGCCACAGCTTGTCGAAGGCCGGCCGATCGTTTTTGGCCACGGCCAGCAGCATCGCGAACCCCTGGCCTTCGGTATGCGAAACGTTACCGTTGCCGGTATCCACAATTCGCCCGTCAGCCATCATAAAACGTGATTTATAGCTTTCCCAGGCGGTGTCTGCCCACGCGCGGGGCAGCAGCACCATCGTCACCATAACAGCGATTACAGCACGCAAAGACATATGTTCACCCGTTATGGATGGAAGTAGAGAAACTGAACATCAGAAACCGAGAACAGCCGCTCACGCTGTAACACCACATGCGCGCCGCCCCCTTGTCCCTGTAGCCAGCGAGAGTAAAGCCCCTCGAGTATGGCACAAAACGCATTGCACCAGGGCACGCGACGCGCATCATCACGACTCAGCGGCAGCGCGCGATGACGTAAACGCAGACCGTCATCGCCCACATCCACGCTGACGAACCCCCACTGAAAGCGGCTGAGCAGCTGGTTGATGTTGACCTCCAGCTGGCCGACGGTTTCTGACTCCGGCAGCGGGTAGCGATCGGCCAGAGCTTCCCCCATCTGACGTAAAAATGGCTGACTCTCCAGCTCGCCGGCGTTGTTCAGCATCCCGTCAATCATAATGAGCAGCAGATCAAACCATCCCGCGGGGGTTTGCTGCTGCTGAAACCAGGCCATGACTTCCGCGTTGTTTTTGTCCGTCATGATCAGTTATCTCCCAACATATAGCGGATATAGAGACCGGCGGTGCTCTCGTTGTAATCACCGAAGGTGTCGTAGCCAATCTGGCCGCCCAGCGTCATCTGTTTGTTCACCTTGTAATCCGCCCCGGCGCGCAGCGTGTAGCCAATGCCGCTCTTCGAGGTCGCTGAATAGTATGCCTCTTTGGCAAAACCATTGGTTACCGCGGTCTCCAGGGTCTGCTGCCATTCAGGATTGGTCGGGAAGTAGGCGCTCTTATCCTGGCTATAGGATTGATAACCCACCGAGCCGCCAAGCTTCATCGTCCAGTTGTCATACTTCTCCGTCAGGTTAACCGGCAGCGAGACGCTTACGTAGTTCTGCGGGCTGAAGTAGCCCCCCTGACCATAGGTGAAGTAGCTCAGGTTTTTCGAGTAATCCATGTAGCTCATACTCAGACCGGCCTGCAGCTGACGATATTCATCATGGTAAGGTCGCAGATAGACCCCGGCGTTGGCGTTGATACTGGTGTTGCTGGCGACATCGCTGCCAATGTAGCTGTAGCCGCCGCCACCGACGTAGAAACCGGCGTCGCCATCGTCGTAGCTGAGCTGCAGGGTTCCGCCATTTTTCGTCACCTGCCCCCAGGTTTTCCCGGAGTAGGTATCTTTCAGCCCGACGTAAGAGAGCAGGCTGTCGGTCAGCGAACGGCGCTCGCCGGTAAAGATCAACGACAGGTAGTTGGTGAGTTTCGGCGACCACTTCACGCCCCCGACCACGGTGTTGAGATCCTGGCCCAGCGGCGTACTGCCGATGTCCACCCGATAATCATCGCCGCCCAGCGCCAGGGCTAATTCGACGCCATTTGCCTTCTGCGCATCCGTCGAACCGCTGGTCTGATCGACATTCGGTTTCTGGTTGGACGAAGCCAGATAGCCGGCGACCCGTCCGGAGTCATAGGTACCAAGTTTCGCCAGATTCTCCATCCCGCTGCGGGTCGTGGCGTTAAAATCTGACGCATCCAACGTCCCCAGCGAACTCAAGGCCAGGGCCCCCGGATGGCTGGCAAAGTACGCCGTACGCTCCGTCTCGGTCATCCCCGTAATCGCCGCCTGCGCGCTGGTGGCGGTGGAAACCATGTTGGAGACCGCATTGGAGAGCGGGTTCGCGCCGTAGCGTCGCCAGGCGTCGCCGCTGGCGGTGCCGGCATTCAACGAAACCGGCGTCACGGTAAAGTCAAAACGCGAGTCGCCGAACGGCGATGAGGACCAGGTCAGCGGCGTTTTCATCTCGGTCAGCTTACTGGTCCCGGATTCGCCGTCGCGGCCACGCACTTCCATGCCGCCCTGCAGCCAGGTGCCGGTTTTATCCTGTAGCGACTCCATCATAGTATCGACCTGGCGCAGCATACGGGTTTGCGCGGTCTCCAGCGGAAGGTCGGGACGCTGGATGCCGGGCAGCGTGGTTCCGCTGCCTGTCGACACCTGGGAAACCTGCCACGGCATATACTGCCCGTAGGCCGACGCCGTTCGCATCGTGGACGGTGTACGGGAGACGCCGACAAAGGGGTTATCCGCCGCCAGCACGCCGCCAACGGTCGGCGTTTGCGCGCTGTTGCTGCTCTGCAGCCCCAGCAGTTTGCCGCGCGCGCTGCGCAGATACGTCATCGCCTGCTGATGGTGTCCCTGCGCTTCCGCGACGCGCGCCAGCAGCAGCAGGCGATCCGGCGTGTTGTCCTGACGCAATCCGCCGGCCAGCTGCGCTGCCCGGTCGTTATTGCCGGCCGACAGCGCGACATCGATAGCGCCGGAGCGCGCCGCCTGATCCGGCGTATCGCGGGTCATCAGGTAGTCATAAACCACCCCGGCTTCTTTGTTCATTTTGCCGCTCTGGTAAAGACGCGCCATCGCGAACATCAGATCGGTATTTTGCGGGTCGCTTTGCATCGCGCCCATCAGCTTGTCATACGCCGCGGCATAGTTGCCCTGCTCCCGCAGACGATCGGCTTCGTTGATCACGTAACCATTGCGGATGCTCGCCAGCTGCGTCGGCGTACTGCTTGCCTGAAGCTGCGGGTTCGCCAGCAGCGTTTGCGCTTCATTGGTCAGCCCCGCCTGATTGAGGACCGCTACCTGATCGGCATAGTCGCCGGCGTTGCCGCTGATTCCGCCGCTGATATTGTTGCGCACCAGCGTTACCGCCGTGGCAACATCGCCGCTCTGCGCCAGCAGTCGCGCCAGTTTACCCACGTCAGCCGGTGCTTTTGGCGGCGTGGCCGACATCGCTTTCAGGGTATTGGAGGCCGCCACCGTGTTGCCCTGGGCGAGATAGTCTTGCGCGGTGGTCAGCTGCAGGTTGTAGTTGACCCGCTGACGCAGGTCGCGCATCTGGCTGGTCTGGCTGGCGGCGGGGATCCGCCCCAGCAGCGTCTGCGCCTGCTGCCAGCCGCCGTTCTCACTGGCAAACAGCGCGGCGGCATAGAGAGCGTTACTGCTGGCGCCGGGGCGATACGCGGCGGCCATCGTTGACGCGGCCTCGCTGTCATTGCCGGATTTTTGCAGCAGGCGGGCTAAGTCGAGACGCATCCAGGCGTCATCCGGGTAGCGGGAGACCCCCTGGCGCAATGTCGCGATAGCGCCGTTGACGTTGCCGCTGTTGGCCTGCTCTTGCGCCTGTCGGCGTAGCGAATCTCCCGGCATACCGGTCACGATGCGCGGCTGTAGCTTTTGCTGCAAACTCTCCGGCAGCGTGCGTAACATCGCCTGCGCTTCCGCCGTTTTATTTTGCTCGCGCAGGATGTAGTAAAGGTTCTCGCGCGCCGGGCCATTTTGCGGCTGCTCGCTGAGCAGCGAGCGCAGCGTTTGTTCCGCCTGAGGGAGATCTTTGTTATGGCGCAGCACATCGGCACGGAACAGTTTGGCCGATGCGCCCCGCGCCCCGCTCTGCTGAACCAGCGGCGCAGAGAGCGCCAGCGCCTGGCTAATATTGCCCTGTTTGTACGCCTGCTGGGCCTGCGCCAGCTGGCCGTAGAATAGCGCATCCGCCGCCTGCTGACGGCGCGCCGCCGAATCATTACCGCCGAGATCCGCCGCCCGGCTTAAATACTGCGATGCGGCCTGGAAGTCACCGTTGCGCTGGGCGATATATCCCATCCCGGCCAGCGCGTCCGCATCCTGCGGGTTGGTTTGCAGCACCTGTTCAAACTGCTGTTTCGCCGCCGTGGTATTGCCGCTATTGAGGTTAGCGAACCCCTGGCCGCGCGCCTGGCCGCTTATCCGCTGGCGATAGTAATTCTGTACTTCGGTATCCTGCGGGTGACGCTGCATCCAGGTATCGTAAAACGCCTGATCTCCCTCCAGCGCCCCCAGCCACAGCAGCGCCTGGCGTAGACCGCTGTCGGCATCTTTACTGCCGCTGGCCATCGATTCCAGCATGGAGATCCCTTCCCGCCGGGTATCTTCCCGCCAGGTCAGCGCCTTGCCTAAGGCGACGCGCGGGGCGTTTTCCTGCGGATGCTGCGCCACGTACTGACGCAGCTCATTAACCGCCTGCGGATAGAGCGTCTTGTCGCTGGCCATGGTCATGTAGTACTCGCCAGCCAGCCCCGGCGGCGGCGTGTTGCCGTTGAACATGCTGCGCCAGGTCGCCAGCGCCGCCGGAATATTACCGCTGCGCGCCTGCTGTCTGGCCAGACTCAGCTGCCCCTGCGGCACCTGAGACAATTTTTTGGCGTTATCCAGCTCCTGCAGGTTCGGGCTGTCTGGCGACGCTTTCGCCAGCCGCGCCCGCCACTGGGCGGCCGTCTGAAGGTCGCCGCCCTGCTGGGCCCACAGCGCCATCAGATACATGGCCTGCGCGTTGTTGGCGTCAACCAGCAGCACTTTCTGCAGCGACTCCATCGCCAGCTCATCGTGCGATTTTTCATGCCAGTAGTTCGCCTGGGCAAACAGCGCCTGCAATGCGGCATCATTGCCCGCCGCCGTGGCATCGCCGAGGGCGCCAAGGGTCAGCGCGCCGGACAGGCAAAGCGTTGATAATCTGCGGGTCGCCCTGCTCTTCATTTTAATGGCTCGTTTCATTGGCTGTCCCCCGAATTCAGACGCTTGCGTGCATGGCGTTTAAACATGGCGGTAAGCGCCAGGCCGATTATCGTTGTCGCGAGCAGTCCCAGCAGCGCAAGCAGACCGGAGTGCTGGTTGGCATACCAGACGGCCATCATGTACCACGGCATCTGCCCGCTAGGGAATGGCGTGCTCACCTGGAAGCTGCGAACGCCATTGTCGCTGGTGATAATCGCCGTATCGCCACGGATACCGGCGTTGATTCGCGGTGAATCAAGGTCGCTTTCCAGCTTCGTCAACTGATCATCGGTGCTGGCCATCGCCACCACCACCGTCCGCTGCGGGTTCCACGGTGAACGATAGCTAATAAAGCCACGCCAGGCGCTGCTGGAGGAGAGATAGCGATCGGCATCGAGGCTGGCGGATGTCCAGTCGCCGGCCAGCCAGCGCTGTATTTTTGAACTCAGTCCCGACTCGCGCACGCCCAGCTGATTATCCGTCTGATAATAAGGAGAATCTTCTAACAAGCGCTGGTTAAACGTTTTCTGATCGAAGGTGCTGACCACCAGCACATCGCGATCGCGCAGGTACTGAAGGCCCGCCCCGCCGCTGGGGACGCCTAAAACAACCCGGTTGTTCGCCAGCGCCGTGCCGGTGGCGTTACCCGAGCGAGCCGCCAGGTTTAACAGCGTGGCGACCTGCGTTTCCGACGGTTTTTCCGCCAGCAGTAGCGTGGTTTGCGAATAATCCGCCAGCCGCGAGAACGGGAACGACGCACCGACGAAATAGGAGAGGTTCGGCAGCAGCGAGAAGTGGCGCGTATTGCTTAAATCAATCCACGAATCATCGGTAATCCGGCTCTTGATATTGCTATTGAGCACCACCGAACAGGGGGCGTTTTGCTTCGGCACCACGTTGAAATAGAGCGACAGCTGGTTATCCCCGTAGATCAGATAGGGCGCCAGCGCAATGGTAAACCGCTCCTGGCGCACATCGCCGCCCAGCTGACGCCATGCTTTCTCCAGCGGCCCCTGCTTATTGAGCGGCAGATTGTGCAGGAAGGTGTTATTGAGCGTCACGCTTAATAACGACTGATCCTCATCAATCCAGTTTTCCGACGGGAAACGGTAGCCAATCTGCAAAGGAATGGTTTGCCCGTCCCACAGATAGAGATCCGGCGCGGCGCGGAAAGCCACGCGCAGCGGTTCATGCCAGACGCCACTTACGGTCATACTCTGATCTTTACGCAGCAGCTCGCTAATTTTTACCGGCCGATCGGTCGGGATCCAGCGCGGGGCATCATACGGCTTGTCGATAGGGATCGCCTGCGGATCCACGCTCAGGCTCGCGGTCTGCGGGGCGATATTACCGCGGGTCAGCCGCCAGGCTGCCGCACGGAGGTCCGCATCGTTTTGCCCGACAATCAGCAGCAGTTTGTAGGTGGGGTTACCCGGGTTATCGACAATCTGCAGCAGCGGTTTATCGGTTTGCGGCAGCGTCAGCCCGCCGACCTGGTCGCCCGGATGGCCGATAATAATGCCGTGGCGCTCCGGTAAACGGTCGCGCAGCGCGCTAAAAGCAATCCCGCGATAATCCGCCTGAATACCCAGCCACGACGAGATCAGCGCTGCGGCGCTGAAGATATCCGCTGCCGATTTCTCCGGATAGGCCACCGCGATATCCGCCGGGGTCATCTGCATGCTGTCAAAGAAGGGACGCGGGAAATGGCTCAAATCATTGCTGAGATTCAGCGGCTGGCTTTCCCACTTAAAACGCGAAGCCGGTAAAATCGTGACTCCCGACGTGTCAGGCGTATTGGGCAGGCACTGCATGTTGTCGCCATCATTCACTTTGAAGCTCAGGTTGTTGCTGGAGACCATCAGCGCCGCCGGAATATCCAGCTGATAATGAGAAATATCCGCCTCGTTGGTGCCCAGCGGCACCGTACCTAAAGGCTGGCCGTTGAGCATCAATTGCAGCGTGGCGTTGCGGGCGGCCATATCCGGCGAGACCTGAACATCCAGCATCAGTTCCGCGTGGGTCACCACCTGGTCTGAAGGCAGCGTAAAAGAGGCGCCACCCTGCTGTTGACCGCCGCTGAGGATAATGCCATCCGGCATCCCCATCTGAGCCAGATTAAGACTGCCCCCGACTATTGAGGTTAACGGCGCGACATCCGCTATTGCCGTTTTGGCCGGTGGAGGCATAACGGGGAGCGAGGCGGCCGGATCTGCCGCCGGTTCGGTTGTCGCGGGGGTCGATGCGATCGATGACTCTGACGCGGCAGAAGGGTCTGCCGTCACCGGAACATCTGGCGCGGACGACGATTCCGCCCCGGCGCTTAACGCAGATTCATCGGCGGGGACACCACCCGTGGTCACGCCCGGTAACGGGAAATTCAGCGGCGCAGAGCGATCGGCCGGCGCCTCTTCACCGTGCAGCGCCGGTATAGAAAACATGCCAGCCAGCAGCGCAAGCGTGGTTAATCGTTTCATAATTGGCCATCCTCCTGCGCGGTACTCGCAACAGGTTTCTGCTGGCGGCGGCTGCGACGTGTTTTCCAGCTCAGCCAGAACAGTTCAAATACGCAGCGTAAAATGGTGACAAACGAACGGAACGGGTTGTCCTGCGGGCGCGGCGGCTTAATCCATGCATCGGCGCGCGCCAGCACCACTCGTACCAGTTCACGGCGCAGAGAGAGAGGAATGTTTTCATCAAACTTAAGGCGAATAAAGCGTTCGTCCGCGATAACCTGTTCGGCCGGAATACAAATCGCGCCGGATTGCAGAATCAGTTCAATCTCTTCGATATCATCCTGCAGATGACGATCGTCCGGGACCGCGACACGGCATCCGCCCATCGACAGGTCTGCGGTATGGCTGCGCGAAACGATGCCGCTGGCGTAGTGAATCAATACCGGAATATTGACGTCGATGCGGATCGTTTTCCGCACCTGGCGGGTTTCCCGCGCGACGGCAATCGCCGCCAGCAGGAAGATCAGGCTGTACAGCCCCCAGCCGACGTTCAGCGCGATAACGTTAGGATCAGAGCCGAAATAGTCATGACCAATGGCCCTGACGATACCGACAATCACGCCAGCCGCGAGCAAACACGCCACCACCAGATGCGGCCTGACGACGGTAAAGTCGAAGTAGCCCACATCCAGCAGCCCGCCTTTGTCGGTCACGTTGAATTTACCGCGTTTGGGGAAGATCATCGTCACCAGCGTCGGCAGCACCAGGTGGAATGCCAGCACGATGTCATAGATTTCCCCCCAGAAGCTGTAGCGATAGCGGCCGTTCATCCGCGAGCCGACATAAATCGCGAGGAACAGATGCGGTAGCGCATACGAGACGATCAGGCTCGCCGAGGAGTAAATAATATTCAGGTTAAACAGCAAATAGGCTAACGGGGCGGTCACAAACACCACCCGCGGCAGGGCAAACTGGTAGTACATCATCGCACTGAGATAACACAGGCGCTGCTGGAAGGTCAGCCCGCGGCCCAGTAGCGGGTTATCGAGACGGAAAATCTGCGTCATGCCACGCGCCCAGCGGGTACGCTGAATGACGTGCACGACTAAACGTTCGGTGGCTAAACCCGCGGCCAGTGGAATGTCGAGAAACGATGATTTCCAGCCCAGACGCTGAAATTTAAGCGCGGTGTGCGCATCTTCGGTGACGGTTTCCACCGCAAAGCCGCCGATATCTTCCAGCGCTTTACGGCGAATCACGGCACAGGAACCGCAGAAGAAGGTCGCATTCCAGTTATCGTTGCCCTGCTGAATCGGGCCATAGAACAGCATCCCTTCGTTAGGGATATTGCAGCCAACGGAAAGGTTACGCTCGAACGGGTCCGGCGAGTAGAAGTAGTGCGGCGTCTGTACCAGCGCCAGCATCGGGTCCTTGAGGAACCCGCCAACCGTCGCCTGCAGGAATACGCGGGTCGCGACGTGGTCACAGTCGAAGACACAGATGAGCTCACCCTGGGTGATGGTCATCGCATGGTTGAGGTTACCCGCTTTGGCGTGTTTATTATCATTACGGGTGATATAGCCAACCCCAACGTCGGCGGCGAATACCGCAAACTCGCTACGTTTACCATCATCCAGCAGGTAAATTTTCATTTTATCCGCCGGGTAATCGATACACTGCGCCGCCAGAACGGTATCGCGCACCACCTCCAGCGGTTCGTTATAGCTCGGAATATAGATATCAACCGTCGGCCATGTGCTCATATCATCCGGCAACGGGACAATTTCGCGCTTCAGCGGCCAGACCGTTTGCAGGTAGTTCAGCAGCAGCATCACCCAGATATAAACTTCCGCCAGAAACAGCCCAATCCCCAGCACCGTCTCAATAGTAGAGTTAAAATGCAGGGTCTGCGTCAGGCGAAAATACATATAACGGGTAGACATCAGCAGCGAAGTCACGACCATAATGACCGAAATACTGCGCTTTTTGCTAAATCCCATTAAAAACAGAATACCGATGCTTAGCAGACCAAAAAGATACTGCTTTTGGCTGTCCATCGGCGTAATAATGACCAGAACGGCAACAGGCGATAGCACCAGTACCAGCAACCAGAAAAGAGACTTTTTCATTCAGCAGCCCTGCAATAAGTTAAAGCCCTGACATACGAGGCTGGCTGTGCACCGTGCCGTCGCCAATTTTAATACCCAACAGCGCAGAGATTTTTTTTGCCATGATTTCAATATCAAAGGCGGCTGCAGAGGAAGAGCTAAAGTCGAGAATCGACTTCTGGGAAGCGTTCGCTTCAACGACGCTCTCATCACGATGGATAATACCCAACAGACGATCGCCCAGTTTATCCTCCATCAGCGCGGTGACGTCACGGCTGACCTGACGGCGATTATCGCTCTGATTCAGCACGAAAAAGTGCCCAAGTTTGTGGTTGAGTTTACCGCCGGTTAAACGCTGCTTTTCCACCTGCGACAGCGTCGACATCGAGGCGGTATCCGCCAGCAGCGGGATCAGGTGCAGATCGGCCAGCGGCGTTAATGCCGTCAGCGCCGGTGAAGGACCTGGAGGCAGGTCGGCGATGATAACTAACCCGGGGTAATTCAATAAGGCCGCCAGCCCACGGGTGAGGAAATGGGGGTCGCTGGCCAGGTGTTCGTCAAAA
Source organism: Raoultella sp. T31 (assembly GCF_002806725.1). Taxonomy (NCBI): domain Bacteria; kingdom Pseudomonadati; phylum Pseudomonadota; class Gammaproteobacteria; order Enterobacterales; family Enterobacteriaceae; genus Klebsiella; species Raoultella sp. T31. The sequence continues at coordinate 163,137 of NZ_PIBO01000004.1, read as the reverse complement.
GCCTGACGCTGTGCGTCGCTGACGTCGCCATAGGGCAGAACAAAGATATTGCTGCCCGCACTCAGCACGCACTGGCTCCAGTCGTGAAGCTCCAGCGCTTTCGCGACATAGCCGCGATCATCGCTCAGAGGGACGCCAAAATGCAGGCGTAGCGCATTTTGCACATCAAAATCGATCGCCAGAACTTTGCTGCCAGCGCGAGCTAACGAATAAGCCAGATTTGCCGCGAGGGTCGTTTTTCCTACGCCGCCTTTGGGAGAACACACGCAAATCAACGGCATGTCGCAATCCTTTCTAAAAGTGATTTCAGCGGCTGATCTTTATTTTTCGCCACCGGTTCAACGGCTTTTACCGCAAATAAATGAGCATAACCTTCAGCCGCCTGCGCAGACGGTACGACCGGACGAACAGCGACCGGTGGTGCTGGCGCAACGACTGGAGCAGGTGCAAAGGCTGGAGCAGGCGCAACGACTGGAGCAGGTGCAACGGCTGGAGCAGGTGCAACGGCTGGAGCAGGTGCAACGGCTGGAGCAGGTGCAACGGCTGGAGCAGGTGCAACGGCTGGAGCAGGTGCAACGGCTGGAGCAGGTGCAACGGCTGGAGCAGGCGCAACGGCTGGAGCAGGTGCAACGGCTGGAGCAGGCGCAACGACTGGAGCAGGCGCAACGGCTGGAGCAGGTGCAACGGACGCGGCCATTGTCGGCGCAGGTTCCGCTGCCAGCGTATTTTCTACCGCCGGAAGAGGGTCATGCGGAGCAGAGGCGGACACCGGGGATGGTATTACCGGAGCCGGGGTTGCAGGCGACAAGGATAACGGCGAGTGCACGGGGTCAGCTTCAACCCAATGAAACATATCCGTAGGGACCGGCTGTGGTATCGGCAACGATACCGACCCTCCCATGGCCAGAGAAGACTCTTTGCTTTCCCCAGGCGAAAGCTGATTGAGAATAACCCAATCTCCCTGTTCTCTGGCGGCGGCGTGTGATGAAAGGTCCTTGAAATCCAGACTTTGCGTACGAGTCTTTTCCTTGAAGCGCTGCAAATCATCATAATGGGTCATGGATAACCTCATGATTCTAAAAAATAATATTTTAGCTGTTTTTATTTTAATACTACGCCTTTAGAGCATAGTTTATTGTATTGTTTTTCATCAACTTAAGTTGGTCAGAATGACCAACAATGCAATGACGTTATAGGGGGGTATCGAACAAGGTAGCGTAAATCACTGATAGTTTTGTGGTTACCCTACCATTTCTTATAAAAAATGATAGCTCCATTTTTTAGGAGGTCCAGACGCCACCCGGCCAGAACTTGCGGCACCACTGAAATAATCCGTTTTTTATCTCATTAATCTTGAGGTGATGAGCAGAACAAATAGCCATGACGCTTGATGGGATATATTTTAGTCTTTTTATATCGTTGTAGAAATAGGTCGAATAAATTATTTAAGCTAAAAACATCGGCTAGGTACTTTCTTAAGCCTTACTCTTCTCCGGGAATAATAAGCGGCTGCTGTCGAAAGTTTTGGCGCCTTCGACAGCAGCGGGGAACATCAGGCGAGCGGTTTTTGCTGGTTTTCATCCTGGTCGACGGCAAAGCAGGCCACCAGCTGTCCAGCATAGTTCTTCAACTGCGGCTGCAGTTGCGTGCACGGGCCGAAACGACGACGGCAGCGGGCATTAAAGGCGCAGCCCGGCGGCGGATTCAACGGACTCGGCAGCTCGCCGGTCAGCTTAATACGTTCGCGGCGATCGTCCGGGTTCAGACGAGGGGTGGCCGACAGAAGAGCCTGAGTATACGGATGACGCGGATTGTTGAAGATCTGGTCCTTAGACCCTTTCTCCACGCAGCGGCCGAGATACATCACCATCACTTCATCCGCAATGTGCTCCACGACCGACAGGTCATGGGAGATGAACACATACGACAGCCCCATATCCTGCTGCAGATCCATCATCAGGTTCAGCACCTGCGCGCGAACCGACACGTCCAGCGCCGAGACGGGTTCATCGGCAATCACCACGTCCGGGTCCAGCATCAGACCCCGGGCAATCGCAATACGCTGCCGCTGACCGCCGGAGAACATATGCGGATAGCGATCGTAATGCTCGGTTTTCAGCCCGACCTTCGCCATCATCGCCAGCGCTTTTTCACGGCGCTGTTCTTTGCTCAGTGACGTATTGATCTGCAGCGGCTCTTCCAGAATCTGTCCCACTTTTTTGCGCGGATTCAGCGAGCCGTAGGGGTTCTGGAACACAATCTGGATTTTCTGCCGCCGCAGCTTTTGCGCCGTGGCGTCTGGCTTTAACAGGTCCTGCCCCTGATAGTAAAGTTCGCCGCCGGTCGGGATCTCTATCATCGTCAGCAGACGGCCCAGCGTCGATTTTCCGCAGCCGGACTCGCCGACCACCGCCAGCGTCTTTCCGCGTTCAAGGTTAAACGAGACGCCGTCCAGCGCCTTAACCAGCCGTTCAGGGGCAAACAGCCCCTTCTTCACCGGGTAATATTTTTTCAGATCAATGGCCTGCAACAAAAACTGTTGCGTGGTGGCCTCATGGGTACTCATAGCGTAGGCCTCCCGGCATCATCCAGTGGGTAGTGGCATTTCGACTGACGGGTGCCATCAACGCGGTTCAGCTCCGGCTCCTCGCTGCGACACTTATCCGTGGCATAGGGGCAACGTGGGTTTAGCAGACAGCCGTTGGGGCGGTCATATTTCCCGGGCACCACGCCAGGCAGAGACGCCAGCCGCGCTTTATCCTGGGCAAACTCCGGCAGCGCGCGCAGCAGCGCCTGAGTATACGGATGGCGCGGTGCGCGGAAGATATCCTTCGCATCGCCGGCTTCCACCACCTGACCGGCGTACATCACGATAATCTTGTGCGCGGCTTCCGCCACCAGCGCCAGATCGTGAGTGATCAGGACCAGCGCCATGTTCTCTTTCTGCTGCAGCTCCAGCAGCAGCTCGATGATCTGCGCCTGGATGGTCACGTCCAGCGCGGTGGTTGGTTCATCGGCAATCAGCAACTTTGGTCGGCAGGCTATCGCCATGGCGATCATCACGCGCTGACTCATCCCCCCGGAGAGCTGGTGCGGATAGACATCAAGACGCGATGCCGGGTCAGGAATGCCCACCAGCGTCAGCAGATCGATAGCCCGCTGAATACGGGTTTTCTTATTGCCGCCCTGATGCACCTTAATGGCTTCCATAATCTGGTAGCCGACGGTGTAGCAGGGATTGAGGCTGGTCATCGGGTCCTGGAAGATCATCGCCACTTCCGCCCCCACCAGCTGGCGGCGCTCTTTTTCTGAAATACGCTTCAGATCGCGGCCATTAAATTCCAGCTTTTCCGCCATCACGCGGCCGGGGTAATCAATCAGCCCCATGATAGCCAGGGAGCTGACCGATTTACCGGAGCCGGACTCGCCGACAATGCCAATCACTTCACCCTGGTTAACGCTGTAGCTCACGCGGTCTACCGCGCGAAACGGTGTCCCTTCGTCGCCGAAGTGCACCGATAATTTATCAACATTCAATAACGCCATCTCGAACCTCTTACTGCTTCAGTTTGGGATCGAGCGCGTCACGCAGACCGTCACCCATCAGGTTAAATGCCAGCACCGTCAGCAGAATCGCGACACCCGGGAAGGTGACGACCCACCAGGCGCTCTGCGCGAACTGCAGCACATCGGAGAGCATCGTGCCCCACTCCGGTGTCGGCGGCTGCGCACCCATGCCAAGGAAGCCAAGAGCGGCCATATCGAGAATAGCGTTAGAGAAGCCCAGAGACGCCTGAACGATCAGCGGCGCAAGACAGTTAGGCAGAATGTTGATGAACATCTGACGCATCGCCCCCGCGCCTGCCACCCGTGAAGCGGTGACGTAGTCGCGGTTCACTTCCACCAGCACCGCGGCGCGGGTCAATCGCACGTAGTGCGGCAGGGCGACAAAGGTCAGCGCCAGCGAAGCATTCACAATCGAGGGGCCGAAGATAGCCACCAGCACCAGCGCCAGCAGCAGGCTCGGCAGCGCCAGCATAATATCGACAACGCGCATAATGATGGAGTCAACAACGCCGCCAAAGTAGCCCGCTACCAGGCCGAGCACCACGCCAAGAATCAGCGACAGCACCACCACCAGACAGCCAACCAGCAGCGATAAGCGCGCGCCGTACATCAGGCGCGACAGAATATCGCGGCCCACGTCATCGGTACCCAGCAGATGCGCAAAGCTTCCCCCTTCCTGCCAGGCCGGTGGCGCCAGCAGTACGTCGCGGAACTGATCCGCCGGGTTATAGGGGGCGATGAAGTTAGCGAACACGGCGATAATAATCATAATCGCCACGTAGACCAGGCCGACAACCGCCCCTTTGTTGCGTTTGAAATAGTGCCAGAACTCCTGCAAAGGGGTCATTGGCACCGGTGCGGCGACAACTTTATTTTCAGTAATTTGTGACATGATGGCCCCTTACTTCTTATGCCGAATACGCGGGTTCACCACGCCGTACAGCAGATCGACCAGCAGGTTGACGAGGATAATCATCGTCGCGACCAGCAGTACCCCGCCCTGCACCACCGGGTAATCGCGGCGTTGCAGCGCATCGATCAGCCAGCGCCCTAAACCAGGCCAGGAGAAGATCGTTTCGGTCAGAATGGCGCCCGCCAGCAGCGTCCCGACCTGTAGCCCAATCACCGTGACCACCGGTAGCATCGCGTTACGCAGCGCATGGACCACGATGACGCGCATCCGGGTCAGCCCCTTGGCGCGCGCGGTGCGAATATAATCTTCGCCCAGCACTTCCAGCATCGATGAACGGGTCATACGTACAATTACCGCCAGCGGAATGGTGCCCAGCACCACGGCAGGCAGGATCATGTGCATTAAGGCATCAATAAAATCGCCCGGCTCGCCCCAAATCGCGGTATCGATCAGCATAAAACCGGTCAGCGGCAGGGTATCGTCAAGGAATACGGTGTCGCTGATGCGTCCGGAAACCGGCGTCAGGTTGAGCTGTACCGAAACCAGCATGATAAGCATCATGCCCCACCAGAAGATCGGCATGGAATAGCCGGTCAGCGCGAGGCCGACGGAGGTGTGATCGAAGATAGAGCCGCGTTTGACCGCCGCCAGTACGCCCACCGGAATACCGACGATGACGGCGAAAATCATCGCGCACACGCCCAGTTCCATCGTAGCTTTAAAGCGCGGCACGAACTCCTGCCACACCGGAATGCGGCTTTTCAGCGAGATGCCTAAATCCCCATGCAGCACACCCCAGATATAGTGGGCATACTGCTGCCACATCGGCTTATCAAGGCCCATTTCAGCCAGCAGCTGAGCGTGACGTTCAGGGGAAATACCACGTTCGCCCGCCATAATCATCACCGGGTCACCGGGAATCATATGCACAAAGGCAAAGGTGAGAAGGGTAATACCGATAAATGTCGGGATGACAAGTCCCAAACGTCGGAGGATGAACTGCAACATAACCCGGATTCTCTATAGTGACGCCCCGCCTGGTGACCGGACGTCTGTATTGCTCACAAATGTCAATTCCCTCTCCCCAAGGCGGGGAGAGGGGGGGAACACACTGTTATTATTCGATAGAGACGTTATCGAAGTGGTGTTTACCTAATGGATCGACCACGTAGCCTTTGACTTCTTTACGCACCGGCTCATAGACGGTGGAGTGAGCGACGATCAGCGCCGGAGCCTGGTCATGCATCACCACCTGAGCCTGCTTGTAGAGCTCGATACGTTTGTTGTGGTCGTCGGTCGCACGTGCCGGCTGAATCAGATCTTCAAACGGCTTGTAGCACCAGCGAGAGTAGTTCGAGCCGTCTTTTGCCGCCGCACAGCTGAACAGGGTGGCGAAGAAGTTATCCGGATCCCCGTTGTCGCCGGTCCAGCCCATCATGACGGTCTGGTGCTCGCCTGCTTTCGCACGCTTCAGATACTCGCCCCACTCGTAGGTGACTATCTTGGCCTGCACGCCGATTTTGGCCCAGTCAGCCTGAATCATCTCCGCCATACGGCGCGCGTTCGGGTTGTACGGACGCTGTACCGGCATCGCCCACAGATCGATGGAGAAGCCTTTCTCCAGACCCGCTTCTTTCAGCAGCGCTTTCGCTTTTTCCGGATCGTAAGTGTAGTCTTTAACGTCGTCGTTATAGCCCCACATGGTCGGCGGAATCAGGTTCTTCGCCGCCTGGCCTGCGCCCTGGTAAACGGCTTTGATAATCGCTTCTTTATTGACCGCATAGGTCAGCGCCTGGCGGACCTTGACGTTATCCAGCGGTTTCTTCTCGGTGTTGAAGGAGAGATAGCCGACGTTCAGGCCCGGCTGTTCCAGCAGGGTAATGTTTTTATCTTGTTTCATGCTCGCGATATCTGCCGGGTTCGGGTACGGCATGATCTGGCATTCATTTTTCTGCAGTTTCGCGTAGCGCACGGAAGCATCAGGGGTGATAGAGAAGACCAGGCGATCGATTTTCGGCTTGGTGCCCCAGTAGCCCGGGAAGGCTTTATACAGAATACGGGAGTCTTTCTGATACTGCAGCAGCTGGAACGGGCCGGTACCGATTGGGTTCAGGTCCACTTTCTCCGGCGTACCGGCTTTCAGCATGTTGTCAGCATACTCTTTTGACAGAATAGAGGCGAAGTCCATGGCGAGATCGGCAAGGAACGGCGATTCCGGGCGGGTCAGCACAAACTGGACGGTTTTATCGTCGACTTTCTTCACTTCGCTAATCAGGTCAGGCAGGCCCATGCCTTCGAAGTATTCATAGCTGCCGCCAGACACTTTATGGTACGGGTTTTGCGCGTTTTTCTGGCGATCGAACGAGAATACCACGTCGTCAGCATTCAGATCGCGAGTGGGTTTAAAGTCTTTATTATTCTGCCACTTCACGCCCTGACGCAGGTGGAACGTATAGGTTTTGCCGTCCGCGCTCACTTCCCATTTTTCCGCCAGGCCTGGAATAACTTCCGTAGTACCGGTTTTAAATTCCACCAGACGGTTATAGATGGGTACCGAGCTGGCGTCATAGGTGGTACCAGAGGTGAATAGCTGTGGGTTAAAGCCTTCCGGCGAACCTTCAGAACAATAAACCAGGGTCTTAGCCTGAACGCTTGCAGCAACGGTCAGGGCGACCAGGCTCAAACCAAGCTTCAGCATCCCTGACTTTTTCAAGGAAATACTCATTATTCTGCTCCAAATGTGATGTTGTTTGCATATATCCGCCAGGCCTTTATTTATTTTTATTCATCATATTTCGCACTACGGATGCGTTGGCTACGCTCGATAGCCCCAGTCACATAGTTATCTATGCTGCCGGGGATGCTCAGCTTGCCGCCTTCCCGTTGCTCGAACTATTAGAATATACCCGGTCCGGTCGGTGGTGCCCGAAGGCATTGAGAGAGATGGGGATTCCTTTCACAAAAACGCCTGAGTTGCAGTGCGGATTCTCCATGAAATGCCCCTCATGCCCTACAATCTGTCAACAGAATGCGTAAACGTCAATACAGCTAACCGGGTTTTACATCCGGGGTGAGAATCAGCAGGCAAAGATTAAAAAAACTTCAGGACGCTATTTTCAGCAGAGAAATTTATGCTAGCGGCGATCAGGCAGCATAAATAACTTAATAACCGATAACAGCCAGTGATAAGCAATTCTGGTAAATGGTGAAAATTTATTGCGATGTGGCCAATATGTGAGCGATTAATAGCGCGAACGTTAAAACGCACAGCGGAAAATGCTGCCGTTATCCATAAGCTTCGCGAAAAAAGAGCCTTAGATATATAAAAAAATACAATGGAAGATGTCACAAAATAGTTAACAGGCAACATGAAACAAGGATTCGTGCCTTTTTTGTGACTTTGGTTAACTATCCCCCCCCCGGCATCGTTGCGCCCGACCCGCAGCTCAACGTCATTAATACGCGGGATTTCACTTTTACGCAGGTTTGGGCAACGACCCGTTTTTGCAGCCAGCAGGGGGAGGCAGGAAAATGTGCAATGCGGCGTGCTGTAGAAAGTGGTCTCAGAAATACCCGTCTTTCTGCAGACTTCCCCGACGCGGGTGCCGGTTTCTGCCTGTTTCAGCGCAAAGGTAATTGTTCTTCGGGATAGCGGGTCTTTTCATGGCAATAAGCCTCTCTGTGAGCGGGAAGAGAGACCGGAGACTTCAGTTTAGACTGGCACTGTTTTCAGGGGGAAATCACTGTGATGGCTGAGTGGTTCGCTAACAGGAGATCACCGCTATGTCATTAACAACATCATTTAAATCTCGTCTTTCGCATTACTGTTATACCCCGTCCCTTCCGATGATAACGATGAGTTGATTCCGGTATTCAATATCAACCACCACAACTGCGGTACTTTGCATCAGGAGTGTCTTGAACGCTGGTTAAACCATGCAGAAAGCTGGCGAGAATAAGCCACTTTCTCCCCACGATAACTCCCCTCTCCGTCTTGCTCTCGAAATCCTTAGCAGCCATGCCCTCAACCATTCAGAAATCATCAGTATACTGGCCGAAGGGAATAGCCCTGCCCGAAAAGACCACCTGCACCAAAAGCCTATTGATAGAAAATCTAAGCGAGCGTATACCCTTGTCTTGGCGAATTAGGCTTGTCTGGAAACGCCAGCTTCAGCTGCTTTGAATCCACCATAGGTTTTAAGTAATTCTGGCGAATACTCTGCGCCTTACGTCCTAACAATATTTCCATTACCGCGACAGATAAATAGTGCCCATCGCACAACTGGACAAGCAGTTCCTTCATCACCTCAGCCTCCAGTCGACGGTGCTCCCGTGATGGCGCAGCTAACACTTCAAGTACATTCCGGAATCCATCGCTCAATACGTCAAGATCATCAATAAACGGTTTATCTAGCAAGTGGCTGATAAACCGACCGTGTTCATCTCTTCCCTGATGACTATCCACTAAGTCAGGGTCGCTATGCGTTAAGCTGATATCACTATGCGTTAAGTTCGATGTGGAGCTTAACGCATTAGCGAATACTTCTTCCGGAGACGGCAACCCCATTCCAGGTAAGCTGTATGATTTATCTCGCTTTTCACCACTGGCGACAAGAAAGCCCTTATCCACTAACTTTCGAAATGCCAGGGTAACATCACGAGAATGTCTGCTTGTGAGCTGACATGCTCTCTCATGGTTTACCCAACCTTCTGTCGCCGCTGTGATAACGATCATTCGTTCGAGATCATCAAGCAGATGAAAACGCTGGCCAAATAAATCATCAAGCCGTTCAGTAACCTCCTGTGATACAAGGCTTACTGTTGACAGTTCAAGCAGCGTTTGTTCGGAGGGTTCCGTTTTCTCATACAACTTTGGTGTGCGCCAGTTCGCCCATTTCCAACCGCTCATAATTTTTGGCACACCAGAGCCAGCACGCTCACCTGCACCAATCATTAAGAACATCTGGTGCATACGGCGGTTACGACAGTCGCTTTCCCCACCCTTCACTGCAATTTCCGGCGGTATCCGCATCAACCCAGGATTACGGAAGCCAAAAAGATCCGGCCGCCTGACCACTAAGATAGAGCTTCGGCCCGTGTAATCAGCATGCACCAGAGTATTAACAAGCGCCTCGCGGATAGCTTCATGAACTTTGGTTTCATCCAGCCGAATGCCGTCCTGCAATTCAAAAGGTACTTTAAGGTCGGTAATGAGTTTTCGATATGTCCGGCGGTAAAAATCAAAAATATTGCCTGACCACGAACCATCCGGATAGATGCGGTCGATCCAGCGGGAATCCGGTTGCGTGTCATCCCGCTCGCGATAATCAACGAAATAGTTTGGAACCGCATCCTGAATGGCGTTCCAGGTACCAAACATCAGAATACCAGCAAGGGTTATGCCTTCCTCCCCGCTCTGACGATTTTTGCGCCAGCCACCGACGTTTCTGAATAAATCGATGATATCCAGCTCCAGCCAAGGATGCTGGGGCTTCGCAACCGCAAAGAGATTACGGTAGGCGCGCAAACTATCCTGATCGATATCGCTAAAATCAAACCCGCTAAGAATCCGATCATCACGACTATCCTCAACCTGCTCCGCGAGCATTCTTTTAATTTGCTCTTCAGAACAGTGACAGTCACCTTCATGGCGACGGATATATGTTTCCGTCATCGGCTGGTTATTGAGATAGACCGGCTTTTGCTCACGTCTTGCTATGGGGATCTCGATGACAATGATCGCTTTATTATCAAGATTGATGACCTGTACCGATTGATCGGTCAGTAAATTGACATTTACTTTTTTCTTGTTGTTTGCAATATCAAACAGTTGCTTCGTAACGGTAGCAATATCGCTGATCCCCTCAACGATAAAATTCCCTTTCTTTTCCCTGACGCCCAGCACGACATAACCACCACGAGCATTCGCCATCGCGCTGTATGTTCGCCAGAAATCCTCCGGCAGCTTACCTTTACCATCCGCTCCCTTAGCCAGCTTAAACTCCAGTTCAACTGATTCAGAAAGCGTTTGTAAGTCCAGCAAATCACTGACAGGAAACATAATCGGGTCGGTACCTGTTTAATTTAACAATCCAGGAAGAGAGAAGGACAACCTGAGCGAATAGCTAATCGTATTATCAATACAAACGCCTGCAGTGTATCCAAAATTTCAGTATCCGTCTCAACACGCATAATACATCATGCTATTGCATGAATAATAAAGTCATTAATTATTAAAATGTTACAATGAATCGTTGCATCCTGAATGCTATGTTAACAGCAAATGATACAGTCCTGGGACCGTAAAAGAGCCCTCAGGCAAGGCATGAAAAAAGCAGTTGCCGAAAGCAACAATCGCGCGAACTTGAAGTTTATCCTGTATGTCTGCGCCAAAACGGTGACAGACGCCAGTACGTGCGTCAATCGTTACAAAAAGGAGGAATGAACAGTACCGGAGGCAGATCTCCGGGTTTAAGTCAGAAACGTGTCAACGCTATTCAGGACGGGTCAGCAGGCTTTTTAAATTTGGTCGGTGATAGAGGATGACTCGCCACTGCGTGGCTCGCCCTGCGGGCCGTTGCTAAAGCAACGTTCCCTCGCTACGCTCGGGTCGAACCTCTGCCCCCGGAGGTTCTCATCCTCGTCGGCCACAGATGCAAAAAAGCCTGCTCGTTGAGCAGGCTTTTTAAATTTGGTCGGTGATAGAGGATTCGAACCTCCGACCCCTTCGTCCCGAACGAAGTGCGCTACCAGGCTGCGCCAATCACCGAATGCGGGGCGCATCTTACTGCTGAGACTCACACCCGTCAATGCCTTATTTGGAAAAAATAGCTCAAGCGGCGAGAAACTCGCCACTCCCGCTATTTCGCCACGGTTTTCCCCGCGTCGGCAACGCGGCACCAGTTGTTATTCTCATTAATCCCGCCGTCCGGCGAGGTGTAGCCCAGGCAGCCCATGATGGTGTCATACAGCTCAACGTGACGACGCGGGACTTTCATCGCCGCCTGCTCTTTGAGGCGGGCAAACGCAGCGGCATGATCTGGCGCAGCCAGATACTTATCCGACATCCACACCATCATCGGCACGCGGAACTGTTCCGGCGGCGCCATCTTACGCGGCGTACCGTGCAGGTGCTCATGCTCGTTGATAGACTCTCCGTGATCGGCGGCATAGAACACAATCGCCTTCTTATCACGCAGCTGATCCAGCACGCTCACGATAAAATGATCGACGTAGGTCACGCTATTATCATAAGAGTTGATCAGCTCCGCTTTCGAGCATTTGTTGTCCACCCCCACACACTCCGGCTGCCATTGCGCAAAGCTGCGCGGGTAACGCTGGGTATAGTTAAAGTGCGAACCTTTGGTATGGAGAATAATCAGGTGCTTACCATGATCATTCTTCATCAGAGAACGCTTAACCTCATCCACCAGCAGCATGTCGTCCACGCTTTTGCCGCGGTTACGCGGTTCCGCGCCAATCTGCTCGCGATAGGCGATGCTGTTCGCCATGGTATTGCTGTAGAACCACATCTCGCTCTGCATCGCATACAGGTCGCCGGTAAAGCCGAGCTGGTGCAGGACAGCAAAGACGTTTTGCTCTTTCAGCGTTCGCTGCGGATTGTCTTCCGCCCCGCCCTCACGCACAAACATGCAGCGCAGAGAGAGTTTGGTCGCGGTATCGCAGGAGTAGCCGCGGAAGGCCACCAGGTTTTTCTCCTGCGCCAGCTTCGGCGTGGTATTGCGGTTATAACCCAGGATTCCCATATGGTCCCAGCGGGTGGTTTCACCGATAATGAACACCACGTAGGTATCATCCAGGCCCTGCGGCTCAACATAGGTGAATTTCTTTGCCGGGTTGACCAACGACTTGTTATCTGAGGACTCATCCACCTGCGCCCAGGCGTACAGCCCCAGCGCGGAAAGCCAGTTCGATGGCAGATACGAGTTGGCGATCACCCCGCCGTAGCTCGGCATATCAACTTCAGAGCTACGCTCAATGTCCTTCTGCCGCAGTTCGAGCAGACGAATCGGCCCCCAGACCATTAACCCGGCGAGGGCAACGATAGCGATATTTTTTACCCGCTGGCCCGGCGTCCGAATTTGCCGCAGCAGCGTGTGTTGACAGCGGTTGCTCCAGATAAGCAGCAGCGGCGGTGCGCTGACCAGGGTCAGCCACAGAATCAAATACCAGCCAACCACCTCCTGAGACAGGTCGATATCCGTGGTCATGACCGATGCAATGATGCCGTAACCAATCACCACGTTCAGGAAGGTCATGTAATAGCTGGCGGCAGCGGAGAAAATCACCACCAGCGTGGCGAGTATTCGCCAGACGCGTCGGCCCAGCAGCGACAGAATACGCAGCAGGAAAAATGTCACCAGCACGGTGGCAACCAGTTCCACAATCCCGGAAAGCCCTTTCCAGAGGGTAAATTCCTGCGCATAACCATCAAGGCGACGGAACAGCACAGCAACGTTCATAAACCAGCCGATGTACAGCGCCAGCCAGAGACTGACTTTCTGCTGTGTCATCGTTCTAATATAATTCATGCATGAAACCTGGAAAAAGAAGAGATAAAACCGCCTGACTCACGCAATATAAGCGGGCAGGTTAATAGGGTGCGTTCAGGTTGATTAACGACTCAAACCCATTCGAGATGCCTTGAGGCGACAGGCTCGTGACCCTCTGGTGCTTACTCAAGCAGTGACTGAGGCGAACAAGCGCAGTCAACAATAAGGCAGTTTGAAGGGCGGTGAGTATAAGAAACCTCTATAAAGCGCGCTAAGTAGACCACAGAGAAAGAAAAAAGTATCAGGCGGGAATGTGATCCAACCAAACATTTACAAAATATTTGGTTGGACAGGCACGAATAGCTCAGGAAATGCCGGTATGACGTCGCAAAGATGGCGTATCAGGCGTGGGCTGCGTTGTAGGCTTCACCTTTCGGCTGGCGAATCGTTGTGGAGAGCGCCAGGGAGAGAATCAGCAGGGCAAAGATAACGCAGAAGGTCACGTAGAAGCCGCCGAACAGCGAGGCAATCAACGATCCGCAGATGCTGCCGATACCAAAGCCCAAATAGATGACGCCGTAGTTTTTTGCCAGGTTATTCAGACCGAAGAATTCACTGACCAGCGACGGGAACACGGTAATCGTTCCACCGAAGTTAAAGGCGACGCAGGCAATCGCGGCAAAGAAGGTTGTGGCGTTCAGCGGGGCAAACAGCAGCGCAGCCATGCCGACCAGTGAAACCACCTGACCGATAGTAATGACGCGGATACGGGAAATTTTATCCGACAGAATCCCCAGAACCAGACGTCCGCTCAGGTTGGCGATAGAGATAACGGTGACCGCATTCGCCGCCGTCGCGACATCCAGATGCACCATCCCTTGCGCGATATCTTTTGCTACGCCAATAACATACAGGCCGCTCATGCAGGCAGTCAGGAACATCACGGCGAGCATCCAGTACTGCGGTTTACGCATCGACTCGGCCAGCGTGAAGTCATTCTCCACCACGCCATTACGAGAAGCGGCGGTATGACTCGGCGCATCTTTCATTAAGGTGGCGCCGAAAATAATCATCACCAGGACAATGGCGCCCCAGATAATAAAGGTTTTCTCCAGCCCGACGGTGGCCAGCAGGTGAGTATCAATAAATTTGAACCCGAGGCTACCGAGGCCATAGGAACCAATGGAAAAGGCGGAAATCAGTCCTTTACGCTCCGGGAACCACTTCACGCAGTTGGAGAGCGTCAGCAGATAGCCCGCGCCATCCGCCAGCCCCACCAACAGGCCCGCGCTCAGCCAGAGCATCATCAGGCTGTTGGCGTGAGCGGTAAGGAAAAAGCCAAGCCCCAGCAAAATACCGGAAGCCATGGTGACGCGTCTGACGCCAAAGCGTTCCTGCAGTTTACCGGCGACGGAAGAGGATAGCGCCAGACCGAGGCTTAACAGACCGAAAGAGAAAGCCACCTGGCTTACCGGTTCGTCCAGTTTTGCGGAAAGGGAACTGTTGAACAAACTCCATGTATAAACCGATCCCAGCGCGAATTGTGTGACGATCGTGCCGGCCAGCGTAAGCCAGCGGGTATATTGACTGTTTGCAGCGTTCATAGCAGATATCCTGAATAATTAACTGTCGCCACAATAGCGAAGCCAGCCGAACGCCAGGGTAAAAAAGGCATGAAATGCCATCAGCAGGGAATGAAATGCATGTAAGCCGGAATGAATGACATCGAAAAAGGTAGGGACATGGCAGCAGCAGAAATAAGTTAGTGATTACTATCTTACAACAATGCGCCATTACTGTGTTTATTAGGTAATAATAACGTTTCACGCATGCTAAAAAAAGGCTAAAAGTTGGCGCTCACCCCCATCACATAGAGATAGCTGGCGCCCGCTGCCGTATTCTCCGCCTGCGATAATGCCGCCCAGGCCGCAAGGTGTGAACTGAGCGCCATATCCGCCCCGAAGGTGACATCGCGCCAGGCACCATCCTGCCCGCGATTAGGCCCAGTCAGATCCGCAGAGAGCGGCTGGTTATAGCTCACCTGCGCCCACGGATGGACGCCCCATAGCGCCTGATAATCCATCCGCCAGCCAAGCGTATTTACGTAGGGGTTGTCTGACGCGCGGCGCGCGGGAGCGGTCGATATCACCTCGCTACGCAAACTCGCCACCGGGCCGGAAGTGATACCGTTGCCCAGCGTAAAATTCCACCCCACGCTCATCCCGCGGCCGCTATCCGGCGGTACCACCGCCTGATTCAGCGCAATACCGGGAAGATCGCCGGACGCATTCATACGCTCTGCCAGAATATCTTCATAGCGCGGTTGGCGATCGCTATCCCACGTATAGCGTTCAGGGGTATTACTTTTGGTATCGATAGCGATATATTCCTGTTGCCAGGCATGCGCGTCACTGACAAACGAGCCCCAGACGACCACACACGCCGGCAGAATCATCCCCCGAAGGCCATTGCATTTCTTTATTATCATTAATGCGACTCCAGAAAAGAGCCAACCTGGCATTATTGCTGTGTTTTTATGGAACGGGCTTCACCTGAATACCCTGAATAATGTGATTGGGCGAACGAATACAGCCAATGCACATGCAACCTGAATAATGGCAGGTATATTTGAGGGTAGTATCCCTGTATTAACTATTATCTTTATCTTTCAGCCGTCAAGGCGAACACGTAAGTTTTATAACTAAAGGGAGAGAGACATGCAGCGTTGCGGATGGGTAAGCCAGGACCCGCTTTATATCCAGTATCATGATAACGAGTGGGGCGTTGCGCAAAGAGATGCCGTTAAACTGTTCGAAATGATCTGCCTCGAGGGCCAGCAGGCCGGGCTGTCGTGGATTACGGTGCTGAAAAAGCGTGAAAACTACCGTCAGGCCTTTCATCAGTTCGATCCGCTTCGCGTCGCCGCCATGAATGAGGCCGATATTGAACGCCTGCTTCAGGACGCCGGAATTATTCGCCACCGCGGGAAAATTCAGGCCATTATTGGCAACGCCCGCGCCTTCCTGACCATGGAAGAGAGCGGCGAATCCTTCACCGATTTTGTCTGGTCTTTCGTCGACAATCAGCCACAGATCTCCCATGCCGCCACGCTGGCGGAGATCCCCACCACCACACCAGCGTCCGACGCGCTCTCAAAGGCGCTGAAAAAGCGTGGTTTTAAGTTTGTCGGCTCCACCATCTGCTACTCCTTTATGCAAGCCTGCGGCCTGGTCAACGATCATGTGACGAGCTGCTTTTGTCACCCGGGAGGCGATGATGATCCGCAAGTGGGACGCTAAAGAGATCGGCCCGCTGCTCGCCCTGTGGCTGGAGAGCACGATTCATGCCCATCCCTTTATCGACGAAACGTACTGGCACGAGAGCATCGCCGTCGTGCGCGATGTCTACCTGCCCGCCGCCAGCACCTGGGTGTGGGAAGAGGACGCGACGATAAAGGGTTTTGTCAGTGTGATGGAATCCCGCTTTATCGGTGCGCTGTTTGTCGCACCGGACGCTATCCGCCGCGGCATCGGCAGCGCGCTGCTGAACGAGGTCAAACAGCACTACCTCTGGCTCAGTCTTGAGGTTTACCAGAAAAATATTCAGGCGGTGAATTTCTACCATGCGCAAGGCTTCCGGATAGAAGACTGCGCATGGCAGGACGATACGCTACAGCCGACCTGGATTATGCGTTGGCCGGCGGATCAAACGCCGTAAGCGTCAGCGCGGGGCCGTCATATTTTTCCAGCCACGCCAGCGCCGTATTCCCGGCGCAGCCGTTGCCCAGTCGCGAGGTCGGAATATCTTTGGTCAGAACATTCACCGCGCCGTTTTTGCAAATACCGGCCTGCGGGTCGATATCGGGCCAGGCCCCTTCGTGTAAACAGATAACCCCTGGACGAATGCCCTCCGTCACCACGGCGCCAGCCAGCACCTGGCCACGCGCGTTCCATACCCGCACAACGTCGCCATCGGCAATATTGCGCGCCTGCGCGTCCCGCGGATGAAGGGTTAACGGCTCGCGCCCGGCAACAGCGTACTTTTCGCGCAGCGACGTATGGTTGAGCTGGCTGTGCAGACGATGCGCCGGATGAGCGGACAGCACCTGCAGCTGTCCGGGCTGAGCATTGCCGTGCCACTCGTCCGGCTCCAGCCACATCGGGTGCGGTGGGCAGTCCGGGTAGGCAAAGCTGGCAATGGTTGGAGAGTGAATCTCCATTTTGCCACTGGCGGTTTTTAGCGGATTAGCTTGCGGATCGGCACGGAATGCCGCAAAGCGGGCAAAACGGGCATTTTCCGGGTTTTCCGGCATTTCAATCAGCTGGTTAGCCTGCCAGAACTGATCAAATGGCGGCAGCGTCACCTGCTGGCTCGCCCCGCGTTGCGCGGCGATCTGATAGAAGGTCTCCAGCCACTGCAGATCGGTTTTCCCTTCGGTAAAACGCGCCCGCCCGCCCTCTTCCCAGCGCTCGCTGAGATCGGCAAAGACGTCAAAATCATCCCGGGCTTCATCGCGGGGCGCGACCACGCGTTTCATCGGCACCAGGTGTTGGTTACTGTAATCGCCGGTCATGGTCATATCGTGCCGCTCAAACGAGGTGGTCGCCGGCAGGACAATATCGGCATGGCGGGCGGCGGCGGTCCAGAAGCACTCCGAAATGACGATAAGCTCCGGTTTCTGCCAGGCCCGAATCAGGCGGTTGGTATCCTGATGATGGGTAAAGTTCGCGCCGCCGCACCACCAGACGAAGCGAATATCCGGGAAATGCCGGTCCATTCCGTTGTGTTGATACGGCGCGCCGGGGTTTTCCAGCGCTTCCACAATACGCGCCACCGGTATTTTTTCGACCGCTTCGGTGCCGCCCGCCACACAGCCTTGCATCGACGCCAGCACCGCCGCCCGGCGGGTCGGATTGCCGCCGTTGGCAAAGTGGTAGGAAAGGCCAAAACCGCCGCCGGGGGTACCAATCTGCCCCAGCATCGCGGCAAGCGTCACCAGCATCCAGTGCTTCTGCTCGCCAAACTGCTGGCGCTGCATCCCCCAGCCGGACATCAGCATGGTGGTATGGTTGTGGAAGAGCGCCGCCAGTTCGCGGATCTTGTCCGCGCTAACGCCGCAAATCTCCGCCGCCCACTCTGCGGTTTTCGGCGTGCCATCGCTTTCACCGGTCAGATAGCGGGCAAAAACGTCATAGCCGCTGGTACAGCGGGCGAGAAACTCATCATCTTGCCAGTCGTTTTCGACCAGCGTATGGGCAATGCCGAGCATCATCGCGACGTCCGTCCCCATATGCGGAGCGATCCATTCGCCCGCCTCGCCAAAGAACTCCGCCGTTTCCGATCGCATCGGATCGATACAGATCACCCGCTTCCCGCTCTGACGCAGGCGGTCAAACCACGGGATCCCCTGCTCATCGGAAGCATTCCAGGCAATTTTTAGCGTATTCAGCGGGTTGGCACTCCACAGCACCACCACATCGCTGTGCTCCAGCACCATCGGCCAGCTGGTCTGCTGCTGATAAACTTCATTGCCGCCAACCACATAGGGCATGATCGCCTGCGCCGCGCCGGTGGAATAGTCCCCCAGATGCCCGGTATATCCGCCTGCCAGGCTCATATAGCGCTGCAGCAACGTCGCCGCCTTGTGGAGCACGCCGTTAGAGCGCCAGCCGTAGGAGCCGGCAAAAATCGATGCCGGGCCGTAGCTTTCCCGAATCCGCCGATGCTGCGCGTGGATAAGATCCAACGCCTCCTGCCAACTCACCCGCACAAACTCGTCCTGGCCGCGCACGCCCTGCGGACTCTCCGGCGCGGCAAGGAAACCTTTACGTACCATCGGATAGCGGACGCGGGTTTTGCTGTGTACCTGCTCGCGCACGGCGGTTTGCAGGGAGTTGGCGAAAGCGGTCTCCAGCGCGCCGCGGGAAGAGAGGATATTTTCACCATCCGTTTCAACCAGCATAGGCCCCCAGTGAGCCGCGGTTAAGATGGTTTTGGTTGCAGATGAGGTTGGCAAAGCGAGCTCCTGGTCAGCGAATGCAGGGTTGTGACGGCCTGTGACATGACCGTTCAATGTTATTTACAAAAAGAGTACCGGTCCGGGGAATTTTCTACGTAACGGGACGTCATAATCAACCGTCACGCACGCTGTGACAAAGAATAAAAAGGATTAAGGAAAGAAGATGAAAAAACGCGTACTCATGATTGCGGCTGTGGTTAGCGGCACCCTGGCGATTTCTGGCTGTACCACCAACCCGTATAGCGGCGAACGTGAAGCCGGGAAATCCGGCATCGGCGCCGGGATCGGCTCGCTGGTCGGCGCGGGCGTCGGCGCACTCTCCTCTTCGAAAAAAGATCGCGGCAAAGGCGCGCTGATTGGCGCAGCGGCCGGGGCGGCGCTGGGCGGCGGCATCGGTTATTACATGGATGTGCAGGAAGCAAAACTGCGCGAGAAAATGCAGGGAACGGGCGTCAGCGTGACGCGAAATGGCGATAACATCGTGCTGAACATGCCAAATAATGTCACCTTTGACAGCAGCAGCGCCAACCTGAAACCGGCCGGAGCAAACACCCTCACCGGCGTGGCCATGGTGCTGAAAGAGTATGAGAAAACCGCGGTTAACGTCGTGGGCTATACCGACAGCACCGGCAGTCAGGAGCTGAATATGCGCCTGTCGCAGCAACGTGCCGACAGCGTGGCCAGCGCCCTCATCACCCAGGGCGTGACGGCAAACCGTATTCGCACCAGCGGCATGGGCCCGGCGAACCCTATCGCCAGCAACAGCACGACGGAAGGGAAAGCGCAAAACCGTCGCGTAGAAATCACCCTAAGTCCGCTCCAGTAAGTCCGGCGGTCGACCGCGACCGCCGTCTCCTTCGCCCGGTAAGCGCCGCTTGCCGGGCAAAATGCTTGATATAGCAGATTTTCGCGCTAAGGTGTTCTCCAGATTTCAGCAAAGGAAGCCATCATGGCGAAAGCGGCGCGAGCAACCATTAGCGATGTGGCGAAAGCCGCAAACACCGGCAAAACCAGCATTTCACGCTACCTCAATGGCGAGAAGCACCTGCTTTCCGATGACCTGCTGGCGCGCATTGAAAAAGCGATTGCCGAACTCAACTACCGTCCCAGCCTGATGGCCCGCGGCCTGAAACATGGTCGTACCCGGCTGATTGGCCTGATCATCGCCGATATCACCAACCCCTACTCGGTCAATGTTCTCAGCGGCATCGAAGCGGCCTGTCGCGAAAAGGGCTTTACTCTGCTGGTGTGTAATACCAATAACGAGCTCAACCAGGAGCTGCACTATCTCGACCTGCTGCGCAGCTACCAGGTTGAGGGGATCGTGGTCAACGCCGTCGGAATGCGTGAAGAGGGGCTGAATCGCCTTCAGCAGTCGGCGCTGCCGATGGTGCTCATTGACCGCAAAATCCCGGACTTCGCCTGTGATGTCGTCGGTCTGGACAACACCCAGGCCGCGACCACCGCCACAGAACATCTGGTGGAGAAAGGGTTTGAAGCCCTGCTGTTCCTCAGCGAGCCGCTCGGTTCGGTGAACACCCGTCGCGAACGCCTGAGCGCGTTTCGCGCCACCCTCCAGCGCTACAGCGGCATCGTCGCGGAAAACGCGGAAGTTCCGCTCAACGACGGCGCCATGCTCGATACGGTGCTGCGCCAGTTCCACTCCCGCCACCGCGGCATGCGCAAGGCACTGATTTCCGCCAACGGCGCCCTGACGCTACAGGTTGCGCGCGCGCTCAAGCGAATCGGCCTGGTATGGGGCAGCGACATCGGCCTGCTCGGCTTCGATGAACTGGAGTGGGCGGAGCTGGCGGGCGTGGGTATTACCACGCTCAAACAGCCCACCTGGCAGATTGGCTATGCCGCGGTTGAGCAGGTGGTGCGCCGGATTGAAGGCACTACCGACCCCATCTGCGAACGGGTCTTCTCCGGCGAGCTGATCGTGCGGGGATCGACCTCCCGCTAACCTTCCTTCGTGATGGTGATCATAAATTAGACATCCTCTGCTTTTCTTTGGAACCGGTACCATCTAGCGTAATAGTGTGATTCGCTACAGCGCTACCGGGAGTTTGTCAGATGGCCAGAAAAATTATTGTCGTGACCGCCGCCTATGGTCATGATTGCCTTAAAGAACTTGGCGGTCAGTCCGCCGTACTGCCGTTTATCGCCGGATCCGGCGCCGATGGCGTGGAGATTCGCCGCGAGCTATTCAGCGCCGACGAACTCAAGCAACTGCCGGCGCTGGCCGCCACCATCGAGCGCCACAACCTGCTGACCTGCTACTCCGCACCGGAAGCCTTGTTTGAAGCGAATGGTGCGCTTAACCCGCGTCTGCCGACGCTGTTGCAGGAAGCGCAGACCCTTAACGCCCTGTGGTTAAAACTGTCGCTCGGCCATTTTACCCATAACAACAGTCTGGAATCGCTGCGCCGCATCCTGCAGGAGAGCGGCATGACGCTGGTGGTAGAGAACGACCAGACCGACTGCGGCCAGCTTGCGCCAATGCAGCGCTTTAAAGCCGCCTGTCGGGTGAATCAGCTGCCCGTCACGCTGACCTTCGACATGGGTAACTGGCTGTGGGTCGGCGATTCGCCGGAAGAGGCTGCACGTCATCTGGCGCCCGCCGTCAGCTACATCCACGTCAAAGCAGCAGAGCCGCATCATGCGCACTTTCGCGCCGTCCCTCCTGACGAGGCCCCTGCTCGCTGGCTGGCGCTGCTCGCCAACCTGCCTGCCGATGCCCCACGCGGGATCGAGTTTCCGCTGGTGGGTCACGATCTGACGGCCGTCACCCGTCGCTATGTGAATTTGTTACGCGAGGAATAAGTCATGGAAAACACATTAGATGTCGTCACCATCGGCGAAGCGATGGCGATGTTTGTCGCGACGGAAACCGGCGATCTGGCTGAAGTAGAACACTTTATGAAACGCGTCGCCGGCGCGGAGCTGAATGTCGCCACCGGCCTGGCGCGTCTGGGGCTGAAAGTCGGCTGGGTTAGCCGCGTGGGTCAAGACAGTTTCGGCCACTTTGTCCTTCGTTCGTTGGCCAAAGAAGGGATTGATGCGCGCGGCGTCAGCGAAGACAGCCGCTACGCAACCGGCTTTCAGATGAAATCTAAAGCCGAAAATGGAACCGATCCCATTGTGGAATACTTCCGCAAAGGTTCCGCCGCCAGCCATCTGTCGCCAGAGGATTTTCGCGCTGATTACTTCGCCAGCGCTCGCCATCTGCACCTCAGCGGCGTGGCCGCCGCGCTGTCGGAGAGTTCATACGCCCTGCTGGAGCAAGCCGCCGCCGCCATGAAGGCCCAGGGGAAGACTATTTCGTTCGATCCGAATCTGCGCCCGGTGCTGTGGAAAAGCGAAGCCGAAATGGTGGAAAAACTCAATCAGCTCGCCTTTCAGGCCGACTGGGTTCTGCCGGGCATCAAAGAAGGCATGATCCTCACCGGCCAACAAACTCCGCAAGGGATTGCCGATTTCTATCTCACGCGCGGCGTTCAGGCCGTGATCATTAAAACCGGCAGCGACGGCGCCTGGTTCAAAACCGCCGCGGGCGAACAGGGCGCCGTCGCAGCCGTCAAAGTCGATAACGTCGTCGATACCGTGGGCGCCGGCGATGGTTTTGCCGTCGGCGTGATTAGCGCTCTGCTGGAGGGCAAAACGCTGCAACAAGCGATACGGCGCGGCAACAAAATTGGCGCGCTGGCCATTCAGGTCCAGGGCGACAGCGAAGGATTACCCACACGCGAGGCGCTGGGCGAATAGCCCGGACCGGCGTAATAATAACGGCCTCCTCTGTACCCTACATACGGCGGCGGCGTCATGAACCTCAACTTTAGAGGCAAGCCTATGAACAGCTCTACCAATGCAACCAAACGCTGGTGGTACATCATGCCTATCGTGTTTATCACGTATAGCCTGGCGTATCTTGATCGCGCAAACTTCAGTTTTGCTTCGGCAGCGGGCATTACGGAAGATTTAGGCATTACCAAAGGTATCTCATCGCTTCTTGGCGCACTTTTCTTCCTCGGTTATTTCTTCTTCCAGATCCCGGGGGCGATTTATGCTGAACGCCGTAGCGTACGTAAGCTGATTTTCATCTGCCTGATCCTGTGGGGTGCCTGCGCCTCGCTGACCGGGATGGTGCACAATATTCCGGCGCTGGCGGCGATCCGTTTTATTCTCGGCGTCGTTGAAGCGGCCGTCATGCCGGCGATGCTGATTTACATCAGCAACTGGTTTACCAAATCAGAACGTTCACGCGCCAACACCTTCTTAATCCTTGGGAATCCAGTCACGGTACTGTGGATGTCGGTGGTCTCCGGCTACCTGATTCAGTCCTTCGGCTGGCGTGAAATGTTTATTATTGAAGGCGTTCCGGCCATCCTCTGGGCCTTCTGCTGGTGGGTGCTGGTCAAAGATAAACCGTCGCAGGTGAACTGGCTGTCGGAAAACGAAAAAGCCGCGCTGCAGGCGCAGCTGGAGAGCGAACAGCAGGGTATTAAAGCCGTGCGTAACTACGGCGAAGCCTTCCGCTCACGTAACGTCATTCTGCTGTGCATGCAGTATTTTGCCTGGAGCATCGGCGTGTACGGTTTTGTTCTGTGGCTGCCGTCAATTATCCGCAGCGGCGGCGTCAATATGGGGATGGTGGAAGTCGGCTGGCTCTCTTCGGTGCCTTATCTGGCCGCGACGATTGCGATGATCGTCGTCTCCTGGGCGTCCGATAAAATGCAGAACCGTAAACTGTTCGTCTGGCCGCTGCTGCTGATTGGCGGGCTGGCTTTTATCGGCTCCTGGGCCGTCGGCGCTAACCATTTCTGGGCCTCTTATACGCTGCTGGTGATTGCCGGCGCGGCAATGTACGCCCCTTACGGCCCGTTCTTCGCCATCATTCCGGAAATGCTGCCGCGTAACGTCGCCGGCGGCGCAATGGCGCTCATCAACAGCATGGGGGCATTAGGTTCATTCTTTGGCTCGTGGTTTGTAGGCTACCTGAACGGCACCACCGGTAGTCCGTCAGCCTCGTACATTTTCATGGGAGTGGCGCTTTTTGCTTCGGTATGGCTTACTTTAATTGTTAAGCCTGCTAACAATCAAAAGCTCCCTATCGGCGCTCGTCACGCCTGACCTTTACTATTTACGGAGATCCGCATGAAGCCGTCCGTTATTCTCTATAAAACGCTTCCCGACGACCTGCAGCAACGTCTGGAAAAACACTTTACCGTCACTCGGGTGAAAAACCTGAGCCCTGACACCGTCCAGCAGCATGCGGAAGCCTTTGCCCAGGCGGAAGGTCTGCTGGGGTCGAGCGAAAAAGTTGACGCCGCGTTACTGGAGAAAATGCCCAGGCTTCGTGCGACCTCCACCATTTCCGTCGGCTATGACAACTTCGACGTTGGGGCGCTGAATGCGCGCAAGGTGCTGCTGATGCATACGCCGACCGTGCTGACCGAAACCGTTGCCGATACAGTGATGGCGCTGGTGCTCAGCACTTCCCGTCGGGTGGTGGAGGTGGCTAACCGGGTGAAAGCCGGGGAGTGGACGAAAAGCATCGGCCCGGACTGGTTCGGCAGCGATGTGCACCATAAAACGCTGGGGATCGTCGGCATGGGCCGTATCGGGATGGCCCTGGCGCAGCGCGCGCACGCCGGTTTTGGCATGCCGATTCTGTATAACGCCCGCAGCCGCCACCCGCAGGCGGAAGAGCGTTTTAACGCGCGTTACTGCGATCTGGATACGCTGCTGCAGGAAGCCGACTTTGTCTGTCTGATCCTGCCGCTGACCGCCGAGACTCACCACCTGTTCAACGCGGAAAAATTCGCCAGAATGAAGCCCTCCGCCATCTTTATTAATGCGGGGCGCGGCCCGGTTGTCGATGAGAAGGCGTTGATTGCCGCGTTGCAGAATGGCCAAATCCACGCGGCGGGTCTGGACGTTTTCGAGCAGGAACCACTGGCGAAAGAGTCGCCGCTGTTAAGTCTGCCGAACGTCGTCGCGCTGCCGCATATCGGTTCTGCCACTCATGAGACCCGCTACAATATGGCGGCTTGTGCGGTAGACAATTTGATTGATGCGCTGAATGGCAAGGTTGAGAAGAACTGCGTCAACCCGCAGGTGAAGTGAGGGTAAGCTGAAGCGACCCGGGTCGAGGTCAACTCCTGACCCGGGCTGGCGAACCGGTTAACGCGTTGCGTTAACCGCCGCCGTCCACGCCTGGTTGAAAGCCTGATGCTGGGCAGCCAGCGGGCCAATCAGAGCGTTGTACTGGCTGGCCTGCTGCGAGGTCGGGAACTGAATCCCGTTTGCCACGAAGCTCACCTGAGCATTTTGCTGAGCGATAAAATCACCCACCTGCACCAGTTGCTGAGTAAAGACCTGCGCAGCAGGAATCAGCGGCTGCAGTGCGTTCGCCGGGGCGGTCACGACTTTGCTGTAAACCTGGTCAAAGACCGGCTTCAGATCGTCGCTCTGCTTCAGCGCGCTATGTGCGCCATCGGCCTGCATTTTCGCATTTTCCAGCTGCTGGCTCAGTACGCCCAGCGCGCCGTTTGCCTGACGCAGCGGTTCACGCTGAGTCACATAATCCTGCGCCACGCGAATCGCATTCACGCTGTCTACGACCGGACGCAGACCCGCATCCATCGCCTGACTTACCTGCTGTGAATAGCCGTAAATCACCGCGTAATCGGAAACAAAAGGACCAAACTGTTTTTTCTGATCGGCAGTCAGCGTCGGCAGACGTTCGCCGCTACGCATTGCCGTATTTTGCAGGAAGTCGATAAACGCTTTGCGCTGATCGCCTTCTTTATCGAAACACCCACTCAGGCTAACCACCATTAATAAGGCCGCAATAGCCGCAAACCAGCGAGAGCAGGACTTTCCTGTCGCCATTTTTTTACTCCTTTCAGCCAAAAAAAGCGCACACGGACACACGCGTGCCAGACGCTGACAAGGATAGTCCAGGTCGGCCTTGCAGGATACTCTTTCCTGACAATCTTACGCAGGAAAAGCACCGTTCGCGGCGATTGACGGGAGAACGCCAGCGTCTGTTAAGCCCATCACAATTAACGCCATAACTCGCCCGGCGAGAATGGTCAGTAACAGCATGATTTTATTGTAAATAAAATCATTGTTGCGCGTCGAATCCGTGAAAGCGAACGATAATCGCACGCTTCCTGGACCGGTTGCGTTGCCTGAGGCCAGGTTCAGTGGTTTGATAAATGAGCGATTAACGGCGATGCGTTCGATTATCGCACAAATCACATTAACGACAGCGAGAGAGGCGGCAATTGCCCGACACCGTCCCCCGCTCCGGCTGCCAGGAATGCTGTATGAATAAGACAACCATCGATATTCAGGCTTTTATCAACGAACATCCGTTTACGAAGTACCAGTGGATGATTCTGGCCCTGTGTTTTATTACCGTCGCGATGGACGGGTTTGATACCGCCATCATCGGCTTTATTGCCTCTGACCTGGTACAGGAATGGGGTGTGGAAAAATCCGCGTTAGGCCCGGTGATGAGCGCTGCGCTCGTCGGTCTGGCGGTGGGGGCGCTGACCGCAGGCCCGTTGGCCGACCGCATTGGCCGAAAAAAAGTTCTGCTCATGTCGATTGTGGTTTTCGGAAGCTTTAGTCTGTTGACCGCTTTCGCCACCAGCCTCAATCAACTGACGCTGCTGCGCTTTCTGACCGGCCTCGGGTTGGGCGCCGCCATGCCAAACGCAGCAACGCTGATGAGCGAGTATGCGCCGGAACGCCGTCGCGCTTTGCTGGTCAATCTGATGTTTGTCGGGTTCCCGATGGGCTCTTCGCTGGGTGGATTCCTCTCGGCCTGGATGATCCCGCACTACGGCTGGCAAAGCGTCCTGATTCTGGGCGGCGTGATGCCTCTGCTACTCGCCGTCGCGCTGGTGTTCTTACTGCCGGAGTCGGCGCGCTATCTGGTGGTCAAGCGCCAGCCATCGCAGCGTATTGCCGCCATTCTGCGTCGTATCGCCCCGCTGCCTGAACAGGTTGAGTTTGAGCTGCGTGAAGCCGGCCAGGTGAAAGACAAATCGGCCCTGGCCGTCATTTTCTCCCCCCGTTATCTCGTCGGTACCATGATGCTGTGCATGACCTACTTTCTGGGGCTGCTGATTTTCTATTTATTGACCAGCTGGCTTCCGCTGCTGATTCGCGAAACCGGGGCGTCAATGAGCCAGGCTTCGATTATCACCGCGCTCTTTCCGCTGGGCGGCGGTATCGGGGTGCTGATCCTCGGCGCTCTGATGGACAAAATGAACCCCAATAAAGTGGTCGCCGTAGGCTGGCTGTTGACCGGCATTTGCGTCTTTCTGGTCGGCTTCTCCACCAACAGCCTGGTGCTGATGGGCGTAATGGTCTTTATTGCCGGCAGTATTATGAACGGCGCTCAGTCATCAATGCCGGCCCTGGCCGCCGGATTTTACCCCACCCAGGGCCGGGCGACCGGCGTCGCCTGGATGCTGGGCCTCGGCCGGTTTGGCGGCATCCTCGGCGCCTTCAGCGGAGCCTTCCTGATGCAGGCGCAGCTCTCCTTCGTGACCATCTTTACCTTGTTGTCGATTCCGGCGTTTTTATCCGCCATCGCGCTGCTGGTGAAATATAAGATAAGCAAGAGCCAGCCGATACCTGCGCAGGCAAAAACCGAAAATATGCAAAAAGCCTGACCCTCAGGCCAGCGGGCAACCGCTGGCCTGGCGGATTTTTCATCTGTTTACAAAAATTTTCCATTGCGACACGTCTGATGATTAATCATCACCTTATCTGCCGTTTTCATCCCCGAATATCCGTTAAGACGATAGGCTGCCTGCACATAATAACCACCGTGACTATTCTTTGTGTTTTTTCTGACTATTCTTAACAGGCTTGACTAAATTTTCTTTTGCTGTGTGACAGAAGGAGTTCTCAATGGAATATAAAGATCCGGTGTTTGAACTGCTTAGCAGCCTGGAACAAATTGTTTTCAAAGATATTTCCCAGACGATCGCCCAGCCTCGTAAGCAGACCGCATTTAGCGAGTTTGAACAGCTTCGCAAAGGCACTGGTCTGAAAATTGATGATTTTGCCAATGCCATGGGCGTCAGCGTGGCGATGGTACAAGAGTGGGAATCAAGACGGGTGAAACCCTCATCCACGGAGCTCAAATTAATGCGCCTGATTCAGGCAAACCCGCAGCTTTCAAGGCAGATTATCGACTAAAGCTCTATAATAAGAATCAGGTCTGGTTACGGTCCTTATATCGGGACCGTTTTTATTTCTATGAAAAAAGGTTTGCTATCACACCGCAAAAATGAGTTAATGCTCGCAGGTTTGATGTACAGACCACAGAGCATTAGTATAGAGTAGTCCTTGAGCGGTTATCATAGATACCCCGGTAGTGAACTTTCCCTTTATAGCTTCAAATCTGTAGTCCAGACCGTACCGCCGAAAGGTTCATTTATTATTTAAAGGTATTTCGCTATGTCCGGTAAAATGACTGGTATCGTAAAATGGTTCAACGCTGACAAAGGCTTCGGCTTCATCACTCCTGACGATGGCTCTAAAGACGTGTTCGTACACTTCTCTGCTATCCAGAACGATGGCTACAAATCTCTGGATGAAGGTCAGAAAGTTTCCTTCACCATCGAAAGCGGCGCTAAAGGCCCGGCAGCTGGCAACGTAACCAGCCTGTAAGCTTAAATTAAGCTCAGAATTCAAGATCCCTGCCTCGCGGCGGGGATTTTTTTTATCTGCTAATAAAAAACCGCCGCTCATCAGAGGGCAGCTTTTTGTCTTCACCGCGCTGAGAAATGCCAGCCATCTTCCTGCCACGTCAAAGAGTGGGTCAGCCGCAGTCCCCGCAAAAAATCCTCATCATGAGAGACGACAATCATTGCGCCAGGAAACGCGGCTAAAGCCGACTCAATAGCCTGAACGGCAGCCAAATCAAGATGGTTTGTCGGCTCATCTAGCAGCAGAAGCTGCGCGGCTTCTCGCCGCCATAGCACGCAGGCCAGCGCGGCTTTTAGCCGCTCGCCGCCGCTTAAAGCCGACAGCGGCAGATTGATTTTATCCGCGCCCAGCTGCAGCCGGGCAAGACGGCTGCGTAATACACCCGCCTCCAGCGGCGTATCATCAAGATTAAGGTGCGCCATGACCGACAGCGACAGGTCCAGCTGCGTGAGATGCTGATCCAGCCAGGCCGTCTGCACCGACACCCGGCACTCGCCGGATAGCGGCGATTCCAGACCGATCAACGTTTTCAGCAGCGTGGTTTTGCCACAGCCGTTGGGGCCACGCAACGCCACGCGCAGCGGCCCGTCAAGACGCCAGTCGAGCGGCGGTATGGCGGAGAAAGCCAACTGCAAAGCCTCCAGGACCAACACCTGTTTACCGGCGGCAACCTGGCTTCCCGGCAGAGTGAACATCACCGTGGCCTCCTCCTCTACCCGCTCACGGGCCTGGAGAACCGCGGCGTTCAGCGCGCAATTTTGCTCCTGGTGCTGGCGATGCAGTGTACCGGGCCGCTCCTTCGCCGCTCCTTTATATTTTACCCGTTCAAAGGAGGCGATATTCAGCGTATCCACCACGCGCAGCGTCTGAGCAGAACGTCGCTGACTGGCATCGTGCTCTTTTTGCATCCGCGCCCGCGTGCGACGGCGCTCGGTGGCGGCATGGTCTAACGCCGCGCGCGCGGCCTGCTGCTCCGCGTCGTGCTGCTGTTGATAAGCGGCATAGTGACCGCCGTAGCTGCGCAACGCGCCGGGCGTCAGTTCGAGTATGCGCGACATGCGGGATAACAGCGCGCGATCGTGGCTGGCTATCAGCGCCCCGCCGGGCCAGCATTCAAGCTGGTGATACAGCCAGTCGCGACCCTGCCTGTCCAGGTGATTGGTGGGCTCATCCAGCAGCAGATAATCGGCCGCGGACAGAAAAGCGCCGCATAGTAGGGCCTTCACCCGCTCACCGCCGCTCAATGATGATGCGGGGCGCTCGGGATCAAAATCGGCTAAACCCGCCTCGCGAAAACCTGCGCGCAGGCGATCCGGGAGGTCCCAGCAGCCCTCGAGGCAATCGACATCGTCAGCCAGAGCCTCACCGCGCCCGAGGCGCTGCAAGGCCGCAAAGTAGGGCCCGTAGCCCAGCAGCCCGGCCAGCGTGGTCTGCGGGGTTATCGCGTGCTGCTGCGCAACACAGGCCAGAGAAACAGGCCGTTCGATATGCCCGCCAGAAGGCGTATCGATACCGGCCAGCAGGCGCAGCAGACGGGTTTTCCCGACGCCATTACGCCCGACCAGGCCACTGAGGGCATTTTCCAGCGAGAGATTCAACGGACCAAATAGCGTCTCTCCCGTCGCAAACTGACAGGTGACCTGATGCAAAATAAAAGAGGGGGATTGGGCACGATGGGCCATAAGCACTCCTGAATGAAATTCATATTTCCCCTACAGACGCAGTGCGCCAGCAAGGATCCGAATTCAGCAGGTGTGTTGGTCCATTTTCAGTGTGCTCTCTGTGAGACGAGGGATTCGTCGGGGCACAGGATAGCCATACTCGTCCTTGTATTTCAAGATTAATTTTTCCGCAAACTCCTGCGGGTTGAGCGACTCTCCCGCGGCTAAAACGTCAAAACACCCCGAAATCATCCCGTTTTATATGCGAATTTTTTATTCTATTTTTTTGAATGAGATGCGCAAATTGTTCCAGTTTTAATCGATCAATAATCGTCCTATCATTTATCACATCGGAGCAAAAACGCTCCATACCAAACAAAATCACTTAAGGAATACGACCATGAAATCTATCAAAACTTTCGTTGCAGTTTCTGCTCTTTCTCTGATGTCTTTCGGTGCTTTCGCTCAGAGCATCAGCGCCACCGCCTCCACGCTGGATCGTGCTGAAGCCAAAATTGCCGCTCAGGCCGCTGAACAAGGCGCGTCGTATAAAATCACCAGCGCCCAGTTCAACAACCGCGTGCATATGACCGCAGAACTGAGCAAATAACGCAATCTCTCTTGCCGGGCCGCCGGACGTTAACCAGACAGGCGACAACGACAACACGATGAAAAGGAAGATAAAATGAAAAATATCAGCGTGATAACCGCCCTGTTTCTGGCCGCTTCATTATCATCCGGCGCCATCGCCGCAGAGCATCGTCCCGCGCAGCCGGAAGCCGGTTCCAACATGGACACCGCAGTGCATCAGAACCGTATTAACGTCAGCCACGCTTTTGATAAAGAGAGTCTGACCGCGGGGAATTTGCAGTAAATCTGGCCGCCGCAAGGCGTCCGGGTAGGCGAGAGAGTCGCTGAGCGCTATAAAAAAACCTGCCCCAGGGCAGGTTTTTTGTTATGCAAAAACAAACGATTATTGCAGCAGGGAAATATCCGCTACCTGCAGGAACAGGTCACGCAGTTTCGACAGCAGCGTCAGACGGTTGATACGGACGTCTTTATCTTCCGCATTCACCATCACGTTTTCGAAGAATTCATCTACAGGTTCACGCAGGGAGGCCAGTTCGATCAGCGCTTCCTGATAGCGGCCTTCGGCAAAGAACGGCTGCAGCTTGTCGCGCAGGACCACCAGATGGGTCGCCAGCTTAATTTCTGCCGCTTCTTTCAGCACGGAGGCATGAACGGCATCGTTCAGCGTCTCTTCGGATTTCGCGAGGATGTTAGATACGCGCTTGTTGGCTGCTGCCAGAGCGGCCGCTTCTTCCAGGGTGCGGAAGTGAGATACCGCTTTCATACGCGCATCGAAATCAGCCGGACGCGTCGGACGACGTGCCAGTACCGCCTGGATGGTGTCGACGGTGTAGCCTTCATCCTGATACCAGGCGCGGAAGCGACCGAGCATGAAGTCAATGACGTCATCGACGACGTTGGCATTAGTCAGCTTATCGCCGTACAGACGCACCGCTTCTTCGGTCAGCGTTTGCAGATCGAGATTCAGGTTCTTCTCAACGATGATACGCAGCACGCCGAGCGCGGCACGACGCAGCGCAAACGGGTCTTTATCGCCTTTCGGATGCTGGCCGATACCGAAGATGCCCGCGAGGGTATCCATCTTATCGGCAATCGCTACCGCACAGGCTACCGGATTAGACGGCAGATCGTCGCCGGCAAAGCGCGGCTGATACTGCTCGTTCAGCGCCACCGCCACATCTTCGGCTTCACCATCGTGACGCGCATAGTGCATGCCCATGATGCCCTGAGTGTCGGTAAACTCGAACACCATGTTGGTCATCAGGTCACACTTGGAGAGCAGACCCGCACGCGTTGCGTGATTGACGTCGGCGCCAGTCTGCCCGGCGATCCAGCCCGCCAGGGCCTGAATGCGGTCGGTTTTGTCGCGCAGGGTGCCGAGCTGCTGCTGGAACAGCACGGTTTGCAGACGCGGCAGATGATCTTCCAGACGCTTTTTACGGTCGGTGTTAAAGAAGAACTCGGCATCCGCCAGACGTGGGCGAACCACTTTTTCGTTCCCGGAGATAATCTGCGTCGGATCTTTCGACTCGATGTTGGTGACGAAAATAAAGTTCGGCAGCAGTTTGCCGTCATTACCGTAGACCGGGAAGTACTTCTGGTCGCCTTTCATGGTGTAAACCAGCGCTTCTGCCGGCACCGCGAGGAATTTCTCTTCGAATTTCGCGGTCAGCACCACCGGCCATTCAACCAGCGAGGCCACTTCTTCCAGCAGGCTTTCGCTCAGATCGGCGTTGCCGCCAATTTTGCGCGCCGCGTCTTCGGCATCGGCTTTGATTTTGGCTTTACGCTGCTCGTAGTCAGCAATGACTTTGCCGCGCTCAACCAGAATTTGCGGGTATTGATCGGCGTTGTCGATAGTGAATTCCGGCTCGCCCATAAAGCGATGGCCGCGAATCACGCGATCGGAGGCGATGCCCAGAATGGTTGCCGGGACGACTTTGTCGCCCAGCAGCAGGGTCACGGTGTGAACCGGACGCACGAACTGCACGTCGGAGGCGCCCCAGCGCATCAGTTTCGGGATCGGCAGTTTTGCCAGCGAGGTCGCCACCATGTTCGGCAGCAGCGCTTCCGCGCTTTCGCCCTTGACGTGCGCGCGATACAGCAGCCATTCACCTTTGTCGGTGACCATACGCTCGGCCTGGCCAACGGTGATACCGCAGCCACGCGCCCAGCCTTCGGCCGCTTTGCTCGGTTTGCCTTCCGCGTCGAACGCGGCAGAAACCGCCGGGCCGCGTTTTTCAACTTCGCGATCCGGTTGCGACGCCGCCAGATTAGCGACTTTCAGCGCCAGACGGCGCGGGGCAGCAAACCACTCGACGTTGCCGTGGGCGAGGCCAGCGTTATCCAGCTCCGCGGTAAAGTTCGCAGCAAAAGATTCCGCCAGGCTGCGCAGGGCTTTTGGTGGCAGCTCTTCGGTGCCGATTTCCACCAGGAAAGTTTTTTCAGACATGGCCGCCTCTTATTTATTCTTGTTGCACATCGGGAAGCCCAGGGCTTCACGGGAAGCGTAATAGGCTTCTGCCACGGCTTTAGTCAGGGTGCGAATGCGCAGAATATAGCGCTGACGCTCGGTGACGGAGATGGCTTTACGCGCGTCCAGCAGGTTGAAGCTGTGGGCGGCTTTCAGAATGCGCTCGTAGGCAGGCAGCGGCAGCGGGGTTTCCAGCGCCAGCAGCTGCTGCGCTTCTTTCTCATACTGCTCGAAGCAGGAGAACAGGAAGTCGACGTCTGCGTATTCAAAGTTATAGGTGGATTGCTCCACTTCGTTCTGATGGAACACGTCGCCGTAGGTGGTTTTACCCAGCGGACCGTCGCTCCAGACCAGGTCGTAAACGCTGTCAACGCCCTGAATGTACATCGCCAGACGTTCCAGACCGTAGGTTATCTCGCCGGTCACCGGCTTACATTCGAGGCCGCCGACCTGCTGGAAGTAGGTGAACTGCGTCACTTCCATCCCGTTCAGCCACACTTCCCAGCCGAGACCCCAGGCACCCAACGTCGGGTTTTCCCAGTTGTCTTCCACGAAGCGGATGTCGTGAATCGTCGGATCCATGCCCAGCTCTTTCAAAGACCCAAGGTACAGCTCCTGAATGTTATCCGGCGATGGTTTAATGACCACCTGGAACTGATAGTAGTGCTGTAAGCGGTTCGGGTTTTCGCCGTAGCGGCCATCGGTCGGGCGACGAGAAGGCTGCACATAGGCAGTCGCCATCGGCTCTGGCCCCAGCGCACGCAGGCAGGTCATTGGATGAGAGGTGCCGGCGCCGACTTCCATGTCCAGTGGTTGAACAATGGTGCAGCCCTGACGAGCCCAGTAATCCTGTAAGGTCAGGATCAGGCCCTGGAAGGTCCTGGTATCAAACTTTTGCATATTATTTCGTGCTGGATACGTGTGGATTTAAAGGAAGGGATCAGTATACCCGCTGGCTGCGAGATATACAGTACGAAACGGTGTTGTTTAAATAAAATTGCGGGAATTAACGCCATCGCGCGGCATCAGGTGCCGATTTAACGCATAGAAAGATGTAAAAACTGCCCGTCTGGATCGAAAGAACAGATAAAGCGCTCATTCTGCGATGTCAGACCCGACAGCTCATAGCTCCCCTGGAACTGCTCGAAGTGGCTAATGTCCACCATGCGGGGCCCGGTGCTGTAGCGTTTTGCCGCCTTATCCTTGCACAGTTGCGCCATATTGAGGGTAATTTGCGGCGTAATCCGCGCACGTTGCGCTTTTTGCACCGACTGAGGCGGCTGTTGGCTGCATCCCGCCAGCAGGAGCAATAACAGTCCAGAAAAGAAATATTTCATCACCATTTTCCTCAACCGCCTTGTTAGCAACTCGTTATCGTGCAGGTTACGTGAAATTGTCCGGGCATTGTGCGAATCTCTGCGCATCTCGACAAGAGCGTCGCGATAAACTCGGAATTTTCCATTGCGACATGGCCGGCCAGGAGGAGTCAGACCCTCTTTAAGCAGGAGCAACTGAGGTACCGATGCAGGAAAAAATAAACTGGATAACAAGTTTGCGCGGCATCGCATGCCTGATGGTAGTGATGATTCACAGCACCACCTGGTATATCACCCACCCGCATATCATCAGCTTGCTGGACTGGGATATCGCCAACCTGCTTAATTCGGCTTCTCGCGTCAGCGTCCCGCTGTTTTTCATGATATCCGGCTACCTGTTTTTCGGTGAGCGCAGCGCCCAGCCGCGGCATTTTCTGCGAATAGTACTGTGCGTGGCGTTTTATAGCGCCCTGTCCCTGCTCTACATCACGCTGTTCACCCATATCAACGTGGTGCTGTCACTCAAGCACTTACTGCAAAAGCCGGTGTTCTATCATCTGTGGTTTTTCTTCGCGATTATCGTCATTTACCTGCTCTCGCCGCTGCTGCAGGTTAAGCAGGTCAGCGGCAGGATGCTGTTGATTCTGATGCTGGTAGTAGGCCTTCTGGCCAACCCCAACATGGTGTCGGTCAAGGCTGGCGGCATCGAGTGGCTGCCGCTCAATCTCTATATCAACGGCGATACGTTTTACTATGTTCTGTATGGCGTTCTGGGGCGGGCGATCGGCATGATGGACACCGATAAAAAGTGGCTCACGCTGCTGTGCGCCGCGCTTTTCGCTGCCACGGTGTGGGTGATTTCCCGCGGGACATTGCACGAGCTGAAGTGGCGCGGCGACTTCGGCGATACCTGGTACTTATATTGCGGGCCGGCGGTGTTTGTCTGCGCGATAACCCTGCTCACGCTGGTGAAGAATACCCTC
The DNA here is from genome assembly GCF_002806725.1 of Raoultella sp. T31. NCBI lineage: Bacteria > Pseudomonadati > Pseudomonadota > Gammaproteobacteria > Enterobacterales > Enterobacteriaceae > Klebsiella > Raoultella sp. T31. Next base: position 127,360 of record NZ_PIBO01000004.1, on the reverse strand, counting down.
AACGCACGTCCGATCCCTGCCCTGGCGCTGATTGCACGCCATTCGCTGGGGATCTACGGATTTCATGCCCTGATCATTCATGCGTTACGGGCCAGCGGAGTGGAACTGACGCGCTGGCCGCTGCTGGATATCTTCTGGATATTCGGCGCGGCGTTGGGGGGTAGCCTGCTGCTGTCGACGCTGGTACAGCGCCTGGATACCCGACGCCTGGTCAGCTAGCGCGGCAAAAATTAATCCGCCCCATTCGGGGCGGACGCTTATGACGACATCAGCGGCAGCAGCTGCTGATAAATCTGCCGGAACGTTTCGCGACGCGGCGCATAGCGAGCAAAGCGCTCGGCATCCGGTCGATGGGCCTGTTCCAGCGGCAGCTGCGGCAGCAGTTCTGAAAAAACCGCCTCTTTATGTTGCGCCAGCTGCGCTAACCGGGCAGCCCCGAGCGCAGGCCCAACGTCGCCGCCGGTACGGTAATCCAGCTGCTGGCCGCTGATATCAGCCAGCATCTGCCGCCACCAGGCGCTACGCGCGCCGCCGCCAATCAGAGTGATGCTCTCCGGCGTCACGCCGCAGGCATGCACCACATCCATTCCATCCGCCAGCGCGTAGCCCACGCCCTCCAGTACCGCACGCGCCAGTTCTGCCGGGCCGTGCTGATGTGTCAGGCCGAAAAAGACCCCTTTAGCATGTGGGTTGTTATGCGGCGTGCGCTCGCCGGAAAGATAGGGTAAAAACCAGATGGGATCGGCGTTTTCGCTCGCCGATTCCGCCGCCGCCACCAGCGCAGGAACCATGCCGAGGCCGGTCAGTTTTGCCGCCCAGTCGAGGCAGGAAGCGGCGCTCAACATCACCGACATCAAATGCCAGCGTCCCGGCAGAGCGTGACAAAAGCTGTGTACGGCGCTTTCAGGTTTACTGAGAAAACCGTTGCTGACGGCAAAATAGACCCCGGAGGTTCCCAGGGACAACATCGCCTGCCCCGCATCCGCCATGCCGACGCCTACCGCACCGGCAGCGTTATCGCCGCCGCCAGCGACCACCAGCGCCTGCGGCATATTCCACGCCTCGGCGATGGCGGGACGCAGCGTTCCCGTCACTTCGCAACCTTCGAACAACGCCGGCATGTTATCGCGGCTCAGGCCGCAGGCGGCGAGCAGCTCATCGCTCCAGTCGCGTTTGGCCACATCCAGCCACATCGTCCCGGCGGCGTCAGACATATCGCTGGCAAAGTCACCGGTCATACGCAGGCGGAGATAATCTTTCGGCAGCAGCACCTTGTCCACCTGGCGGAAGATCTCGGGTTCATGGTGCTGGACCCAGAGCAATTTTGGCGCCGTAAACCCCGGCATCATCAGGTTACCGGCAATTTGTCGCGAGCGGCTTACCGCTTTTTCCAGCTGGACGCACTCGTCGCCGCTGCGGCCGTCATTCCACAAAATAGCCGGGCGAAGCACCCGCTGGTGTTTATCCAGCAGCGTTGCGCCGTGCATCTGCCCGGCGATCCCCACCGCTTTTACATCGCGCAGCGTGTGTTGTTCACCCAACGCTTTCATTGCGCGGTCCGTCGCCTGCCACCAGTGCTCGGGGTCTTGCTCGGACCATAGCGGGTGTGGCCGCGATACGGTGAGGGGCGCAGTGTGCGAAGCCAGCACCTCACCTTGCTCATTGAGCAGAATGGCCTTTACGCCCGAGGTGCCCAAATCAATCCCGATATACATACGGTCTCTCCTTAAACAGTGCGCCACGGTTAACCGTGGCGCGAGAAAGCGTGCTCTCACTCACGCCCGACACTGCCGGGCATCCTTATTACTTATCAAAGAGATAATGGTTAACCAGGTTTTCCAGCTGCTCCTGATGGCCGCTCTGATGCTGAGGAGCCAGATTATGCTGCGCCGCGTAGTGCGCAATCTCCGTCAGCGTCATCTGCCCTTTCAGGATTTGCTGACCCAGGTCGCCATTCCAGCCGGCATAGCGTTTCGCGACCCGTTTATCCAGCTCGCCCCCTTCGATCATACGGGCCGCCACTTTCAGCGACAGCGCCATCGTATCCATCGCCCCAATATGACCATAGAACAGATCATATTTATCGGTGCTCTGGCGACGAACTTTGGCATCAAAATTCAGCCCGCCGGTGGTAAAGCCGCCGGCCTTGAGAATTTCATACATCACCAGCGCATTCTCTTCCACGCTGTTCGGGAACTGATCGGTATCCCAGCCCAGCTGCGGATCGCCGCGGTTGGCATCCACGGAGCCGAACAGACCCAGCGCAATGGCGGTTGCAATTTCATGGTGGAAGGAGTGTCCGGCCAGAGTCGCATGGTTGGCTTCGATATTCAGTTTGATCTCTTTTTCGAGGCCAAACTGCTTGAGGAAACCGTAGACGGTAGAGGCATCATAATCGTACTGATGTTTGGTCGGTTCCTGCGGTTTTGGTTCAATCAACAGCGTGCCCTGGAAGCCGATTTTATGTTTGTGTTCCACCACCAGCTGCATGAAGCGGCCAATTTGCTCGCGCTCCTGGCGCAGATCGGTATTGAGCAGGGTTTCGTAGCCTTCGCGACCGCCCCACAGGACATAGTTTTCCCCGCCCAGCTTGTGTGTGGCATTCATGGCGGTCACCACCTGAGTCGCCGCCCAGCTGAAGACCTCCGGATCCGGGTTGGTCGCCGCCCCTGCGCCATAGCGTGGGTTGGTAAAGCAGTTTGCCGTCCCCCACAGCAGCTTCACGCCGCTCTGCTCTTGCTTCGCCGCCAGTACATCGACCATCCGGGCAAAATTGTCCAGATACTCCTTCAGCGACGCCCCTTCCGGAGAGACATCCACATCATGGAAGCAGTAGTACGGCACATTAAGCTTATGGAAAAACTCAAAGGCGACATCCGCTTTACGCTTCGCCATTTCCAGCGCGTCGCCCGGTTGCTGCCACGGACGATTGAAGGAGCCCACGCCAAACATATCTGCCCCGTTCCAGCAGAAGGTATGCCAGTAGCAGGCGGCAAACCGCAGATGCTCTTCCATGCGTTTGCCCAGCACCAGCTCGTCCGGGTTATAGTGACGAAACGCGAGCGAGTTAGTGGTTTTTGGGCCTTCATAACGAACGCGATCGAGTTGATCGAAATAGGTTTGCATAATGAACTCCATATTCAGGGGTGCGGCGGGTAATAAGTCATAAGCCAATATAGAATTCATGTTTTACTTTCCTCAATTACGTTATTTCACACCGTGATTGAGAGAATCCACAAACGTGCGCCAGATCGCACAACTGAATATTACTAATACTACTCACGCTATCGTTTCAATGACATATCAATGATATAGCGACTTTATTTATTTTTAAAAACCAGATCGCGGTCATAAATCAGAAAACAAACTAAATTTCGTAATCCAGAAATAAGAACAGATAATTGCCAGTCTTCCTTTAGCTGTTAAGAATTTACTACGTACCAGGCCGTTTCTTTACCCCGTTCGTCTTATCCTGCACTTTACAAAAAAGGCTGATTATTATGAAGATAAAGAACCTTTGCCTCACGCTCTGTGCTTCACTCCTGCTGACCAGTATGGCGGGGATTGCGAAAGAAGTTAAGATTGGTATGGCCATTGACGATCTCCGCCTTGAGCGCTGGCAAAAAGACCGCGATATATTTGTCAACAAAGCTGAATCATTAGGTGCCAAAGTATTTGTTCAGTCTGCTAATGGCAATGAAGAAACGCAAATGTCGCAAATTGAAAATATGATAAACCGCGGCGTTGATGTCCTGGTTATCATTCCCTACAACGGCCAGGTATTAAGTAATGTGATTAAAGAAGCCAAACAGGAAGGTATTAAAGTTTTGGCCTACGATCGTATGATAAATAATGCAGACATTGATTTCTATATTTCCTTTGATAATGAAAAAGTGGGCGAAATGCAGGCCCAAAGTCTGGTAGATAAAGTCCCTCAGGGGAATTATTTCCTGATGGGTGGCTCCCCGGTAGATAATAACGCCAAACTGTTCCGCGCCGGGCAAATGAAAGTTCTCCAGCCTTATATTGACTCCGGTAAAATTAAGATTGTTGGCGACCAGTGGGTTGACGGCTGGCTGCCGGAAAACGCATTAAAGATTATGGAGAACGCCCTCACTGCTAACAATAACAAAATCGACGCGGTGGTCGCTTCCAACGATGCCACCGCCGGCGGCGCGATTCAGGCATTAAGCGCGCAGGGTCTGGCGGGTAAAGTCGCCATTTCCGGCCAGGATGCCGACCTTGCGGGCGTGAAGCGGATTATTTCCGGCACGCAGACCATGACCGTCTATAAACCGATTACCACGCTTGCCACCACCGCCGCTGAAATTGCCGTCGAGCTCGGCAATGATAAAGCGCCGCATGCTGATACCACGTTGAATAACGGACTTAAAGATGTCCCGTCCCGCCTGCTCACCCCGATCGAAGTGAATAAAGACAATATTGAACAAACGGTTATCAAAGACGGTTTCCACAAAAAGAGCGATTTATAATTCCTGACGCCCCTCGCCGGGGCGTCATTCTCGTCCAGCTGGATATCGCTTATGCGGAGCATCTATGTCCTGGTTACTTGAAATGAAAAACATCACCAAAACCTTCGGGACCGTGAAGGCGGTGGATAATATCAGCCTGCGGCTTAACGCAGGCGAAATTGTCTCACTCTGCGGCGAAAATGGTTCTGGTAAATCCACGCTCATGAAAGTCCTGTGCGGAATTTATCCTCACGGCAGCTATGACGGTGAGATTATTTTTGCCGGTGAAACGCTTAAGCCCAGTCATATTCGCGACACCGAACGCAAAGGTATCGCCATTATTCACCAGGAGCTGGCGCTGGTTAAACACCTGAGCGTTCTGGAGAATATTTTTCTTGGCGCGGAAATCTCCCGCTATGGTCTCCTTGATTATGAAACCATGACTCTGCGCTGCCAGAAGCTGCTGGCACAGGTGAATTTGACCATTTCACCCGATACCCGCGTCGGCGATCTCGGCCTTGGGCAACAACAGCTGGTTGAAATTGCCAAAGCGCTCAGTAAGCAGGTGCGGTTATTAATCCTTGATGAACCCACCGCCTCACTCACCGAGCAGGAAACGGCCATTCTGCTGGATATCATTCGCGATCTGCAGGCCCACGGCATCGCTTGTATTTATATCTCCCACAAGCTGAATGAGGTGAAGGCCATCTCCGACACCATCTGCGTCATTCGCGATGGCCAGCATATTGGCACCCGCGATGCCAGCGGCATGAATGAAGATGATGTGATAACCATGATGGTTGGCCGCGAACTCACCGCTCTCTACCCGAACGAGCCGCACGACTGCGGCGATGAAATTTTACGCGTCGAGCATTTAACCGCCTGGCACCCGGTCAACCGGCACATTAAGCGGGTCAACGATATCTCTTTTTCACTGCGTCGCGGTGAAATCCTCGGCATTGCCGGGCTGGTCGGTGCCGGGCGTACCGAGGCCGTCCAGTGCCTGTTTGGCGTCTGGCCGGGGCGCTGGGAAGGGAAAGTGTTCATTGACGGTCAGCCGGTGGCGATTCATCACTGCCAGCAGGCTATCGCCCACGGTATTGCCATGGTCCCGGAGGACCGCAAGAAAGACGGTATCGTGCCGGTGATGGCGGTGGGTAAGAACATCACTCTGGCGGCGTTAAATCAGTTTACCGGCCCGCTGAGCAGCCTCGATGACGCCGGGGAGCAGCACTGCATCCAGCAATCCATCCAGCGGCTGAAAATCAAAACGTCATCGCCGGAGCTGGCCATTGGTCGTCTGAGCGGCGGCAACCAGCAGAAAGCGATTCTGGCCCGCTGCCTGTTGCTGAATCCGCGCATCCTGATTCTCGATGAACCCACACGCGGCATCGATATCGGGGCGAAATACGAAATCTACAAACTGATTAATCAGCTGGTGCAGCAGGGGATCGCCGTCATCGTCATCTCGTCCGAACTGCCTGAAGTTCTCGGGTTAAGCGATCGGGTGCTGGTGATGCATGAAGGCAAGCTGAAAGCCAATTTAGTCAATCATCATCTGACCCAGGAGCAGGTGATGGAAGCCGCGTTGAGGAGCGAACACCATGTCGAAAAACACGTCGTCTGAGATAAAAATCATCCCGCCCGCCCCTGCGGGTATGGCTGGACTCAAAGGGCTGAACCTGCAGGTTTTCGTGATGATCGCCGCGATTGTGGTGATTATGCTGTTCTTCACCTGGGCCACCGAAGGAGCCTATTTAAGCGCGCGTAATATTTCTAACCTGCTGCGGCAGACGGCGATCACCGGCATCCTGGCGGTCGGGATGGTGTTCGTCATTATTTCCGCCGAGATCGATCTTTCCGTGGGCTCGATGATGGGGCTGCTCGGCGGCGCAGCGGCGATTTTTGACGTCTGGCTCGGCTGGCCGCTGCCGCTGACCATTGTGGTCACGCTGGCGATGGGGCTGATTCTCGGCGCCTGGAACGGCTGGTGGGTCGCCTACCGCAAAGTTCCGTCGTTTATCGTCACCCTCGCCGGGATGCTGGCGTTCCGCGGCATTCTGATCGGTATCACCAACGGCACCACCGTCTCGCCCACCAGCCCGGCGATGTCGCAAATTGGACAAAGCTATCTGCCTGACGGTCTGGGTTTCGGCATCGGCGTCATTGGCATGACGGCCTTTATTGTCTGGCAATGGCGCGGTCGCCTGCGTCGCCAGTCTCTGGGATTAACCACACCCGCACCAACCTCGACGGTGGCTCGCCAGAGCATCACCGCGGTTATCGTGCTCGGCGCCATCTGGCTATTAAACGATTATCGCGGCGTCCCCACGCCGGTTCTCATCCTGGCGGCCCTGCTGCTGGCGGGGATGTTTATGGCCACCCGCACAGCCTTTGGCCGGCGAATCTATGCCATTGGCGGCAATCTGGAAGCCGCGCGTCTGTCCGGAATTAGCGTTGAGCGTACCAAGCTGGCCGTTTTCGCCATCAATGGTCTGATGGTGGCCATCGCCGGTCTGATCCTCAGCTCGCGGCTGGGCGCCGGCTCGCCTTCAGCCGGTAACATCGCCGAGCTGGATGCTATCGCCGCCTGCGTCATCGGCGGCACCAGCCTCGCTGGCGGGGTTGGTAGCGTCGCCGGTGCGGTCATGGGGGCATTTATCATGTCGGCGCTGGATAATGGCATGAGCATGATGGACGTCGCCACGTTCTGGCAGTACATCGTCAAAGGCGCCATTTTACTGCTGGCGGTATGGATGGATTCGGCGACGAAGCGCAGAGCGTAAGTCTGCCGAATTAAGAATGCCCGAATTCTTTGCGCTACCGCCAGCTTTACGCATAAGAGGCTTGCCATGTTTCGGGCATTGGCCGGTATTGTATGGCCAGAAAGGGAAAACCAGGAAAAGAGACTATGTTTGCAAAGCGCCACCGTATTACGCTGCTATTCAATGCCAACAAAGCCTACGACCGGCAGGTCGTCGAAGGGGTAGGAGAATATTTACAGGCATCGCAACAGGAATGGGATATCTTCATTGAAGAGGATTTTCGGGCGCGTATCGAGAATATCAGGGAGTGGCTGGGCGACGGCGTGATTGCTGATTATGACGACCCGGAAATCGAAAGACTGCTGGCCGACGTCGAGGTCCCGATTGTCGGCGTCGGCGGCTCCTATCATCGTCCCGAATGCTATCCCCCGGTGCACTACATTGCAACGGATAACGCCGCGCTGGTCGAAAGCGCCTTCCTGCATCTGAAAGAAAAGGGCGTCCAGCGCTTCGCCTTTTACGGGCTGCCCGCTTCCAGCGGAAAACGATGGGCGGTCGAGCGCGAACACGCGTTTTGCCAGCTGGTCGCGAAGGAGAAATATCGCGGCGTGGTTTACCAGGGGCTGGAGACCGCGCCGGAAAACTGGCAACACGCGCAAAACCGGCTGGCGGACTGGCTGCAAACGCTCCCCCCGCAAACCGGGATTATCGCCGTGACCGATGCCCGCGCCCGCCACGTGCTCCAGGCCTGCGAACTGCTGCATATTCCGGTGCCGGAAAAGCTGTGCGTCATCGGCATTGATAATGAAGAGTTGACCCGCTATCTGTCGCGCGTCGCGCTCTCCTCAGTGGCACAGGGGACCCGGCAGATGGGTTACCAGGCGGCCAAGCTGCTGCATCGACTGCTGGATAAAGAGCCGCTCCCGCTGCAGCGTCGGCTGGTGCCGCCCATGCGCGTTGTCGAACGGCGCTCCACGGACTATCGCTCGCTCAGCGATCCGTCGGTGATTCAGGCCATGCACTACATCCGCAATAACGCCTGCAAGGGCATCAAGGTCGAACAGGTGCTGGATGCCGTCGGTATTTCCCGTTCTAACCTCGAGAAGCGCTTCAAGGAGGAAGTCGGCGATACCATTCACTCCATCATTCACCGCGAGAAACTCGAAAAGGCCCGCAGTCTGCTGGTGTCCACCACGCTATCGATTAATGAAATTTCGCAAATGTGCGGCTATCCGTCGCTGCAATATTTCTATTCGGTATTTAAGAAAGAGTACGACGTGACGCCGAAGGAGTACCGGGACAGGCACAGTGAAGTGATGATGTAGCGAATAGAAAGTGAGACCACAAAGAAAAATGCCCGGGGCTGACGCTCCGGGCATTTTTTTATTACATATGGGCAGCAATCAGCCGCTGGTTGTCCTGATACATCGCGAAGAGATAGTTGTTATAGCTCGACCCTTTCGTCGAATAACCCTTCAGCTTATGAATCATGGTGCTGGCCGTCAGTTCCTGATCCGCTTTACGCAGCTGCGCGCGGGATTTACGGAAGGAGCTGTATGCCGGATGTGTGTTCAGGTTCGTCACGTAAGCCTGTACCGACTCCTCCACAGAATCAAACTGGGAGTAGCCTTTCATCGCGCCGCTGCAGTTCCCGCCACCGCATTTCATACCAAACAGATTGTTGTTCATCCGCGCCAGTCTGGAGGTACCCCAACCGCTTTCCGCCGCCGCCATGGTCGCCACCATACTGTTCGGAATGATGTCAACGCGTTCCATCAGCGTGCTCCATGGAATATGACGCGTATTGCCAGACCATTTCACCTTATAGCGTGCCGCAATATCCTTCAGACGCGTGCGCTCTGTCGGTGACCAGCGCGAGTCGTATTGTTTGGCGACAAGCCAGTTACGATCGGCGGTAATCACCTGATTCTGTTTAGTAATATAAGGCATTACCGTCCGGAGAAACGCTTTTTTCCTTGGGGTTCCGGAAGGGTATTTTCGCAAATCAGGAAGTGAACTACTCTTTACACTATTGCGAGAATACTCTTGTTTACTGCTTACCTTAACCTGACTACTTTTCTTTACTTGTGAGGCTTTATGACTCGTTGTTGCTATGTGGGTTGTTGCCAACACACTCCCTGAAAATATACAGGTAAGTAACATGAGTATCGCAGCCCCATATCGTCGCATGGGAATCGATATCATTAGGTCTCCTGGTCGGATTTAATCATTCCAACACCTTGTTTTACGCAAAAAAACGTTAATTGAATCGCGAATAGTATCAAAAATACCCAGTGAGAGCACTAACAGAAATAGTCCAATTCCTAAAAGCTGTCATCTGAAATCGGTTTCTGCGCGGTCACCAGCGAACGAAAATGCTAGCTCCCTCTCATTTTTCGCCTGTTTTTTGACCTCTGTCACTCAGCCCTTTTTGTCCTCCCTGCAAAAGCGCAGACGGGATGAGTTCATTATCCGGGTTAGCAGGCAAACTGAACAAAAAACCGCTGACAGGACTCCAGAATGAAACTCGCTGCGCTAGCGTCGCTGTTGTTGCCAGGAATGGCCTTCGCCGCCTGGACCACCCCCGATTTTCCGGCCTTTACCGAAGAGGGCACCGGCAGATTTATCAGTCAAAATGAGGTGGCGAAGGGGACGCGCCCGCTACAAATTAATTTTGGCCAACAGTGCTGGCAGCCCACCGGGGCCATCAAACTCAACCAGATGCTGTCCATGGAACCCTGCCGCGGCGCCCCCGCGCAGTGGCGGGTCTTCCGCGAAGGTCGCTACACGCTTGAAGTGGATACCCGCTCCGGTACGCCAACGCTGATGCTTTCGCTGGAGGAAAAAGAGGCGGCGACGGCTTCCGCACCGCAACTGCGCCAGTGTCCAAAATGGGATGGCAAGCCGCTGACGCTGGATGTCAGTCAGACCTTTGCCGAGGGCAGCAAAGTCCGTGATTTCTACAGCGGCAATCTCGCCACGGTCAGCGCCGGGAAAATTACGCTGCAACCGGCCCCCAACAGCAACGGTTTACTGCTCCTTGAGCGGGCAGACACCCCCGCCGATGCTCCTTTCAACTGGCATAACGCCACCGTCTATTTCGTGCTGACCGACCGTTTCGTCAACGGTAACCCGGCCAACGACAACAGCTATGGGCGGCACAAAGACGGGATGCAGGAAATCGGCACCTTCCACGGCGGCGACCTGCAAGGGCTGACCAGCAAACTCGACTACCTGAAAGCGTTAGGCGTTAACGCGCTGTGGATAAGCTCGCCGCTGGAACAAATTCACGGCTGGGTCGGCGGCGGAACCAAGGGCGATTTCCCGCATTACGCCTATCACGGCTACTACGCTCAGGACTGGACCAGACTGGATGCCAATATGGGGAGCGAGGACGATTTGCGTCGTCTGGTTGATGAGGCGCACAAGCGCGGCATTCGCATCCTGTTCGATGTGGTGATGAACCACACCGGCTACGCCACTCTCGCCGATATGCAGGCGTTCAAATTCGGCGCGCTGTATCTGCAGGGCGAGGAGCTAAAAAAGACCCTCGGGGAACACTGGACCAACTGGAAACCCGGCCCGGGTCAGACCTGGCACAGCTTCAACGACTACATCAACTTCAGCGATAAAGCCGGCTGGGAAAAGTGGTGGGGTAAAAAGTGGATTCGCACCGATATTGGCGACTACGACAACCCCGGCTTTGACGATCTGACCATGTCCCTGGCCTTCCTGCCGGATCTGAAAACGGAATCAACGGTCCCTTCCGGGTTACCAAACTTCTATCGCAACAAGCCGGATACGGCGGCGAAAGAAATTCCCGGCTATACGCCGCGCGATTATCTGACCCACTGGTTGAGTCAGTGGGTGCGTGATTACGGCATTGACGGTTTCCGCGTCGATACCGCCAAACACGTCGAACTGGCCGCCTGGCAACAGTTAAAAAACCAGGCCACCGCGGCGCTGGCGGCATGGAAAAAGGCCAACCCGGAAAAAGCGCTGGATAACGCGCCGTTCTGGATGACCGGCGAGGCCTGGGGCCACGGCGTCATGCAGAGCGATTACTACCGCCACGGTTTTGATGCGATGATTAACTTCGACTACCAGGATCAGGCGGCGAAAGCGTCAGGCTGTCTCTCCAGTATTGACCTGACCTGGCAGCAGATGGCGGATAAACTGCAGACGTTTAACGTCCTGAGCTATCTCTCATCCCACGACACGCGTCTGTTCCGCGAAGGCGGCAGCACCGCGGCAGAACTGCTGCTGCTGGCGCCAGGCGCGGTACAGCTCTTCTATGGCGATGAGTCCGCGCGGCCGTTCGGGCCTACCGGCTCAGATCCGCTGCAGGGGACGCGTTCGGATATGAACTGGCAGGACGTCGCGGACAAAGCCGCGCTCAGCGTCAGCCACTGGCAGAAACTCGGCCAGTTCCGCGCCCGCCACCCGGCGATTGGCATGGGTAAACAAACCACGCTCTCGATGCCGCAGGGTTACGGTTTCGTCCGTGAAAACGCCGATGACAAAGTAATGGTGGTCTGGGCGGGTCAACGATAGCCCCTCTTGTGATGGCTCCCCGATCGCTTCCGGGAGCCTTTTTAGAATAAAAGACTAATAAAAATCGATAATCCAGCATAAAAATGAAATCTTAGACTTTCCTGCCGATTTGCACCGCGTCGAGGCTGGCGTTATGGTTATCCACTTTCCAGGAAGACCGACAGATTATCCGCAATGACATTTTCACTTTTCGGCGACAAATTCACCCGTCATTCAGGCATTACCCGCTTGATGGAAGACCTCAATGACGGCCTGCGCACTCCGGGCGCAATCATGCTGGGCGGCGGTAATCCCGCGCAGATCCCGGAAATGAACGACTACTTCCAGAACCTGCTGGCCGACATGCTCACCAACGGCAAAGCCCTTGATGCGCTTTGTAATTACGACGGTCCGCAGGGAAAAAGCGAACTTCTGAGCGCGTTGGCGCAGATGCTGCGTGAAGAGCTGGGCTGGGAGATCGAACCACAGAATATTGCACTAACAAATGGCAGTCAGAGTGCATTTTTCTACTTGTTTAACCTCTTTGCCGGGCGCCGTGCGGATGGTAGCACCCGCAAAGTCCTGTTCCCGCTAACGCCGGAATATATCGGCTACGCCGACTCGGGCCTCGAAGAGGATCTGTTTGTCGCCACCCGCCCGAATATTGAGCTGCTGCCAGAAGGCCAGTTTAAATACCACGTCGATTTTGAGCACCTGCAGGTCACGGAAGAGACAGGGATGATTTGCGTCTCTCGCCCGACCAACCCGACCGGTAACGTGATTACCGACGAAGAGCTGATCAAACTGGATGCGCTGGCCCACCAGCACGGCGTCCCGCTGGTGATTGATAACGCGTATGGCGTGCCTTTCCCGGGGATTATTTTCAGCGACGCCAGACCGCTGTGGAACCCGAATATTGTGCTGTGTATGAGCCTGTCCAAGCTGGGCCTGCCGGGAAGCCGCTGCGGGATCATCGTCGCCAATGAGAAAATCATTACCGCCATCAGCAATATGAACGGGATCATCAGCCTTGCGCCGGGCGGAATGGGGCCGGCAATGATGTGCGAAATGATCAAACGCAACGACCTGCTGCGCCTGTCGGAAACGGTCATCAAACCGTTCTACTACCAGCGCGTACAGGAAACTATCGCCATTATTCGCCGCTATCTGCCGGAAGATCGCTGCCTGATTCATAAACCTGAAGGGGCGATTTTCCTCTGGCTGTGGTTTAAAGATCTGCCGATCTCCACCGAACTGCTGTACCAGCGGCTGAAAAAACGCGGCGTGCTGATGGTGCCAGGCGACTACTTCTTCCCGGGCCTTGATAAGCCCTGGCCGCATACCCACCAGTGCATGCGCATGAACTACGTGCCAGACCCGGAGAAAATTGAAGCGGGCGTGAAAATCCTCGCCGAAGAGGTTGAACGCGCCTGGGGTGAGCAGGGCGCGTAATCGCGCGTTTTGTCGCCCGCCTGAATCGCCAGCGCCGTCCGCAGACGGCGCTGGCCGCTTAATCTCTCCAGCTCCGCCGGCGTCATGCAGTACAGCGCCTGGGTCGGACAGGCCGCCACACAAGCCGGGCCGTCTTCGCGATGGCCGCACAAATCGCATTTCAACGCCTGCACGCCATTGTCGGTCATCATCACGGATATCGCGCCGTACGGACAGGCCAGCATGCAGCTTTTGCAGCCAATACAAAGGGATTGTTCAACGTACACCCTACCGCTGACCCGGCTAATCGCCCCCGCGGGGCAGACGTTGGCGCAGGGCGCGTCTTCGCAATGATGGCAGGTCACGGCGGTGGTAAAAGACCCGCTCTTCACCACCCAAATGCGTGCGCTGAAGGCTTTTGGAGAAAGTGCGGCGCAATCCTGATTTGCCTGGTGTGACACCACGCAGGCGACTTCACAGGTACGACAGCCAATGCATTTGGCCGAATCCGCAATGATAAAACGGTTCATTTTCCACCCCCGCCTGACGTTGATTAGCGTCAGAGTGCCAGAAAACGAACCGCCTTCGCTTTGATCCTGGCGGGGATTGTTGCCAGATCTGTCATCTGCCCAACCGCATCGGGCTTTTTGCCTACACGCGTAAGGTAAATCCCAGTTCGTTAGAGATGGCCTGTGCCGTGTCGCGCAGCGGCTTAAGCAAATTTTTCTCGCCAATCTGTTTCAGACGTGACGTCGAGAGTGAGATGGAGATGGCATACGGTACACGGTGTTGAATATCAAACACCGGAACAGCAATGCAGGAAACGCCAAGCTCATTCTCTTCACGGTCCATCGCCATCACGCTTTCACGAATTTGCGCCAGCTCATCGTACATCGCAGGCAGCCCCGTAATGGTGTTGCGCGTCAGAGGCTGAATCTGCTCCTGATGCGTTTCCCAGTACTCTTTCACATATTCCTGCTGACCAAACGCCATGTAGATCTTACCCATTGCCGAACAGTACAGCGGCATATGTTGGCCGATATACGCGCGGGTACGCAGCATCCCGGTCGTCGGTTCCAGCTTATAAATCAGAATGGCGTGATCGTCCTCACGGCTGGAGAAGTTGATGGTTTCCCCGGTAGAGAGGTTTAGCGCTTCCAGATGCGGCGCCGCCACGTGGATAATATTCAGCGACGTCAGGGCTTTTTGTCCGACGGCAATAAATTTGGTGGTTAAACGATAGCTCCCGGCGGCAGGTGCGGGGGTGACGTAGCCACAGGATTGCAGCCCTTGTAGTAATCGGTGCACGGTGCTTTTGTTCAGCCCGGCCAGTTCTGAAAGATGCGCCAGCGGGCAACCGTTCGGGTAATTGCTTAAGATTTCTATCAACATCAAACCGCGAAACAAACTTTGGCTTCCAGCCGGCCGCTCTTTCTCCGGCGCGTTTTCACTCTCTTTTGTGTTCATCGCTTCCGCTCTCCATTCAGTGGCGACCTGATGGTAGCGCAAAGTGTGTTTCACTTCACGATCTGAACATAAATTTTGTAATTGACTGATTTTATTGAATTTCAAAAACATCCTCACCGATTGCTTTGTGAAATCATGATCGATATATTTGAAATCAAATTTCGCATAGTGAAATTTATAGCGTGCAAAACGTTCTCACCCCCTCATCGGGAGGTCACCTTAAATGACAGAAGCAGCAGTGTTGTCTCCGTTGTTATCTATGCGCCACATCATCAAGCGTTTTGGTGGCAATGTGGCGGTCAATAACGTCAGTCTGGATATTTACCCGGGCCAGGTTGTGGCGCTGTTGGGAGAAAACGGCGCTGGCAAATCGACGTTGATTAAGGTGCTGGCGGGCGTCTATTCCCGTGATGGCGGCGAGATCCTGTTTCGCGGTCAGCCGGTGGATTCTGCCGCCGCGTTACGTCAGGGCAACGAACAGCCTATCGCCTTTATTCATCAGGATTTAGGCCTGGTAGAGTGGATGACCGTCGCCGAAAACATGGCGCTGGTGATGGGGTTTCCCCGTCGCTTCGGTCTGATTGACTGGG
Organism: Raoultella sp. T31; assembly: GCF_002806725.1. NCBI lineage: Bacteria > Pseudomonadati > Pseudomonadota > Gammaproteobacteria > Enterobacterales > Enterobacteriaceae > Klebsiella > Raoultella sp. T31. The sequence goes on along the minus strand of NZ_PIBO01000004.1, from coordinate 112,102 downwards.
CGGCCACCAAACGCCAGGCGCAAAAAGCGCTGGAAGATATCGGCATTCAGATAGACCCGGATGACCGCGTGTTTGACCTTTCTCGCACCGAAAAATCCCTGCTGGCGATTGCCCGCGCGGTGGCAGTTGACGCCTCGGTACTGGTGCTCGATGAACCGACCGCCTCACTGCCTGCCGACGATGTACGCCACCTGTTCCGCGTCATGAACATCCTGCGCGAGAAGCAGGTAGGCATGATTTACATCACCCACCGCCTGGATGAGGTGATGGAGATGGCGGATACCGTTTGTGCGATGCGCGATGGCTGCTACGCCGGAGGCGGCGATATCAGCCGCTACAGCCTGCGTGGTCTGGTCGAACTGATTGTGGGCGAAAACCTGCGTGATGACCAGCGCCAGGCCTTACCCGATGCCAGCGCGCCGGTGCTGTTGAAAATGGACCACGTCAAAGTGGGCGATACCGGGCCGGTCTCCTTCGAGCTGCGTGCCGGTGAGATGGTGGCGCTCGCCGGTCTGCGTGGCGCCGGTCAGGAAGAGATTGGACGTTTACTGTTTGCCTGCAGGACGCAGGAAAGTGGACAAATCACCTTAAATGGCGTGCCGTTTACGGCGACAACACCAGGGGAGGCGATGTCCGCCGGCGTCTCTTTTGTCGCCGGCGACCGTCTTCATGAAAGTCTGATTCCGGGCATGATGGTGCGTGAAAACCTGTTTATGAACCCCTGTAAACACGGTCATGCGCCGCTTTCCCGCTATAACGAAAAAAGCGAAGCGCCGCTGAGCCGGGAGAAAATCCGCCAGTTCGACGTGCGCCCCTCGCAGATAAATATTGAAATCAGTGCACTGTCGGGCGGCAACCAGCAAAAAGTGGTCATGGCACGCTGGCTCTCGCTCAATGCCCCTCTGCTCATTCTGGAAGACCCTTCGGCAGGCGTTGACGTGGGCGCACGCGCAGAAATTTACGATTTACTCAATCAGGCGCTGCAAAACGGCGTTGCCATTCTGGTCATTTCCAACGACCTGGAAGAGGTGGCGCACATCTGTAACCGGGCGCTGGTATTTAACCGCGGGCAGATCGTCGGCGAACTGCTCAACCAGGATGTCACCTTTGCCAGATTGCTTGAGCTGGCATCGGGCAGCGGCACCATACATTAAGTCGGAGTGCGTTATGGCTAAAACATCAATGAAATCGACGGCCCTCGAATCACGCGTATCACTTCATGAACACGGTGTGGCCACCTGGCTTGGACAATTAACCACCCGTTACGGTTTACCCGCGATCTGTGTGGTGCTGGTTATCGTTTTTTCACTGACAACGCCTTCGTTTGCTTCCCTGTTGACGTTGCAGGCGATCCTCGACAGCAAATCGAAAATCGCCCTGCTGGCGCTGGCGGCGACCATCCCGATGATTGTCGGCAAAATCGACCTCAACGTCGGCTTCGGCATCGTGCTCTGGCACATCCTCGCCATTACTTTGCAGGTCGAATATGGTTTCTCCTGGCCCGCCGCTGTGGCGATCGTGCTGGTGCTCTCTGCGCTCTACGGTTTGCTGAACGGTATTCTGGTGGCGCTGGCGGATATCGACAGCTTTGTTGCGACCCTGGGTTCCGGTACGGTGCTGTACGCCATCGCGCTCTGGCACTCTGGCGGTCGGCAGATCGTCGGTGACTTACCGGACGCCTTTATCGCCCTGCATCACTCCGACCTGTTCGGTATTCCGGTGGTGGCCTTCTACGTCCTTTTTGCCGCCGTGGTGCTGTGGATTATCACCGAACATACCCCGATTGGTCGCTGCATGTACGCGGTGGGCGGTAACCCGATCGCCGCAGCGCTCAACGGCATTTCCGTTAATCGTTACATCATCGGGGCATTTATCACTTCCAGCACTTTAACCGGCTTTACCGGGGTGATCATCGCCGCCGAGCAGGGCGTGGGCCAGGCCAGCGTTGGTATGGATTATCTGCTCCCGGCGCTGGTGGGCGCGTTCCTTGGCAGCACCACCATTCGTCCCGGCCGGGTGAACGTCTGGGGCACGGTGGTCGGTATTGCGGTGCTGGCGATCGGTATTGCGGGCATCCAGCAGTTCGGCGGCGCGTTTTGGGTCGAACCGCTGTTCAACGGTGCGACGCTGCTGCTGTCGATTACCCTGGCGGGCTATGCTCAACGCCGTCGGGCATTAAATAAAAAACTGGTGCAGCGGGCACAATCGCCAGCATCAGGCTCCTCCGTTACCCAATGACTCTCGCGTAAGGAACTGAAAATGAATAACAAAATAGTTCAGTACTGTCTGGCTGCCGGGTTGATGATGGCAAGTGGTTTCAGCATCGCCGACGATACCTTTGTTCAGCAGGCGAAAACGGCGATTGCCAAAGCGACCGCGCCAGTCACCGCCTGGGATGGCCCAACCCAGGGCCCGACGCTGCAGCCTGATAAGAAGATCATTTTCATCGCCTCGGACATGAAAAACGGCGGCGTGCTGGGCGTTAAAGAAGGTCTGGAAGAAGCGGCGAAAGCCGCAGGCTGGCAGCTGGATGTGCTGGATGGCGCAGGTTCGGTGAAAGATCAACTGGCGGCGCTTAACCAGGCGATCGCCCGCAAACCAGACGGTATCGTCATTGGCGGCTGGAACCCCAACGTCGCCAAAATTCCGCTGAAAAAAGCCGTGAAAGAGGGCATCGTGCTGACCGCCTGGCACGCGGTGCCCGCGCCTGGCCCGGTTCCGGCTTACAACATTTTCTACAACGTGACCTCCGACTCGAACGAAGTCTCGCGCATGGCGGCGCTGTATGCGGTGGCGAAATCCAACGGTACCGCCAAAGTGCTTATTTTCACCGACTCGCTGTACCAAATCGCGCTGGATAAAGCCAACGCAATGAAGAAGGTGATTGAGCAGTGCAGCGGCTGCCAGGTGGTGGAGTTTATCGATACCCCGCTTGCCGACACCTCCAACCGCATGCCGGGCATGACCTACAGCCTGATCCAAAAATATGGCGACAGGTTCGAATACTCGCTGGCGATTAACGACCTGTACTTCGACTTTATGGCTCCAGCCCTGCAAACCGCGGGCAAAGGCACCGGAGATAAGCCGCCGTACAACATCTCCGCTGGCGACGGTTCCGTCACCGCCTACCAGCGCGTGCGTGAAGGCAAAGCGCAGGTAGCAACCGTACCCGAGCCGTTGAAACTGCACGGCTGGCAGCTGCTGGATGAATTAAACCGCGCCTTCGCCGGTAAAGAGCCGTCTGGCTATGTCACCCCGGCGCATCTGGTGACCAAAGAGAACATCGGCGCCGACGGCGGCCAGAACAACGAATTTGACCCGGACAACCATTATCGCGATCGCTACAAAGCCATCTGGGGAGTGAAGTGAGATGTTAGTCGTCACGGGAAGTTTTGCATGCCTGTGCTCACCGGCGATCTGGGCAGAGGGCCCGGTGTGGCTGGCAGACCAGCAGTGCCTGATTTTCAGCGATGTGAAGGGCAACAGAATGTTCCGTTGGGATGCGCAAAATGGGGTCAGCGTGTTCCGCGCCGAATCCCACTATGCCAACGGCAACGCGCGGGACTTGCAAGGGCGTTTGTTGACCTGCGAGCACGGTCGGCGCGGTATCAGCCGTACCGACGCCGCAGGCAATCACACTCTGCTGGTGGATAAAGTCGACGGGCTGCGTTTTAACTCCCCCAACGATATCGCGGTGCGCCAGGACGGGTCGATTTGGTTTACCGATCCGCCCTACGGCATCATCAGCGACGAAGAGGGCTATCGCGCCGCAAGCCAGGTCATTGGCTGCTACGTCTACCGATTTGATGAAGCACGAAACCAGGTCGCTATTGCCATCAGCGATACCCAGCGCCCCAACGGGCTGGCCTTTTCGCCAGATGATAAATGGCTATACGTGGCAGATATGTCGGTTATTGATTTTCCGAGCCAGGGCCGCCGGGAAATTCGTGCTTACCGCCTTGAAGGCGATAACGCGTTATTTTCCCACGTCGTAACCCAGGTTAAACCGGGTATTCCGGACGGATTTTGCGTCGACCGGGACGGGAATATTTACTGCAGCTGCGAGACAGGGATTTTGATTTTCTCCGCCGCAGGCGAATTACTGGACACCATTGCGGTCCCCGAGCGCGTCTCTAACTGCACTTTTGGCGGCCCCGACGGGAATACGCTTTTTATTACGGCGACGACATCGCTGTACCGGGTGACCCTCGCCCCATCCCGCCTTCAGGGATAAACCGGAGTAACGCCGAAACACACCGGTCCTGCCGGCGTGTTTTTGCAACCCAACACCATTTAGTGGAATAACATTCCACTATGTGAAACGAAAAGTTGTCATGGAGAAAGCGTATGTTATTGAGTTTTTCTGACCTTAAAAATGAGTTTAACCGCGTCCTGCTGGCACGCGGTGTGGCGGCTGAAACCGCCGATGCCTGTGCGGAAATGTTCGCCCGCACCACCGAGTCAGGGGTCTATTCACACGGCGTCAACCGTTTCCCACGCTTTATTCAGCAACTGGAAAACGGCGATATCATCCCTGAGGCCCTGCCAGAACGCACCGCTTCACTGGGGGCGATTGAACAGTGGGATGCCCGGCGATCTATCGGCAACCTGACCGCCAAAAAAATGATGGACCGGGCAATTGAACTGGCTTCTGACCACGGTATTGGCCTGGTTGCTGTGCGCAACGCCAACCACTGGATGCGCGGCGGCAGCTACGGCTGGCAGGCGGCGGAAAAAGGCTACATCGGCATCTGCTGGACCAACTCCATTGCCGTGATGCCGCCGTGGGGCGCCAAAGAGTGCCGCATCGGGACTAACCCGCTGATCGTCGCCATTCCGTCTACGCCGATTACCATGGTGGACATGTCCATGTCGATGTTCTCCTACGGCATGCTGGAAGTGAACCGCCTGGCAGGCCGCCAGCTGCCGGTTGACGGCGGCTTCGATGACGAAGGCAACCTGACCAAAGACCCGGCGCCCATCGAGAAAAACCGCCGTATTCTGCCGATGGGCTACTGGAAAGGTTCAGGCCTCTCCATCGTGCTGGACATGATCGCCACCCTGCTCTCCGATGGCTCTTCCGTTGCTGCGGTCACTGAAGACAACAGCGACGAGTTCAACATTTCGCAAGTCTTTATTGCTATCGAAGTGGACAAGCTGATCGATGGCGCCACCCGCGACGCCAAGCTGCAACGCATCATGGATTACATCACCAGCGCCGAACGGGCCGACGAAAACGTGCCGGTGCGGTTGCCCGGTCATGAGTTTGCTCGTCTGCTGGAAGAGAACCGCCGCAACGGAATCACCGTTGATGACAGCGTGTGGGCAAAAATCAAAGCGCTGTAAGGAATATCATCATGATTTATGGACATATTTCTCAACCTAACGCCTGCCGGTATCCGGCAGCGATTGAAAAAGCGCTGGAATTTTTGCGCACCACGGACTTCAGCAAGCTGGAGACCGGGGTGGTCGAAATCGAGGGGCGCACGATCTTCGCGCAGATCCTCGACCTGACCACCCGTCCGCACGATGAACTGCGCCCGGAGGTGCACCGCCGTTACCTCGATATCCAGTATTTATATTCCGGTGAAGAGCAGATCGGTGTCGCTATCGATACCGGCAATAATGTAGTAAGTGAAGAATTACTTGAGCAGCGGGATATTATTTTCTATCACGACAGCGAAAACGAATCGTTAATAGAAATGAGACCGGGGAACTATGCCATATTTTTCCCGCAGGATGTTCACCGTCCGGCCTGTAAAAAACACCGGGAAACGGAAATCAGGAAAATAGTGGTTAAAGTTGCTATTTCCGCTTTAGATTAATCCGTCATTTATTTATCGAACACCGATAAATAAAAGGAGTGAAAAATGGAAAGAAATGACGCCGGTTATATCATCGGCGCATACCCTTGCGCGCCCTCATTTCACCAAAAGAGCGATCAAGAAGAGACGGAATTCTGGCGCTTACTCGCGGATACGCCCCACATCCGTGGGCTGGAACAACCATGCCATGAGCACTTTCATCCCTATGGCGATGAGTGGTTGCTCCAGCATACGCCGCAGGAGTGGAAGATGGTGGTGACGGCCATCCCGGAAACGATGCGTCGCCGCGGCGGTGGCAACACGGCTTTCGGCCTGGCCTCCAGCGATGAAGAACAGCGTCTGGCATGCGTCGCATTCCATCGTCATTTACACAACAAAATCAATGCACTAAACAAACGTTTTGCCGGCAAGGTCATCTCCCTTGAACTGCAGGCTGCACCGCTTGCGGGTAATGCGAGCGTAGAGCAGGCAACCGATGCCTTCGCGCGCTCCATCAAAGAGATTGCGGACTGGGACTGGTCATGCTCACTCATGCTGGAACATTGTGATGCCATGAACCAGCCTGCGCCACGCAAAGGCTTTCTGCCGCTGGAAAACGTGCTGCAGGTGCTGGCGGGTTACCGCATTGATATCTGTATCAACTGGGCGCGTTCAGCGATTGAAGGGCGTAACGCCGCCCTGCCGCTGGCGCATACTCAGGCGGCACGTGCCGCGGGCAAACTGGGGGCGCTGATGTTCTCTGGCACCGCGACCGAAGGGCCGTACGGCGAATGGACTGACCTGCACGCACCGTTCGCCCCGTTTTGCCCGCAAGGCCTGTTAACAGCGGCTCACGCAAAAGAATTATTTAATGTGGCTGATTCAGCACAATTACAGTTTGCCGGTATTAAGTTACTGGAAATTGATGCGAATGCTGATTCGAATCATCGCATAGCCATATTACGCGATGGCATTCACGCGCTAAACATAGCCCGACAATAAATATAAAGCGTCAATTTCATCGCAAGGTCAGTCAATTTAAACACGAGATTAATATGAATACTTCCTCTTACGCTACAACCGCGGATATTCCGCGCCAACGCTGGTTAAGAATTATTCCTCCGATTCTTATCACCTGTATTATTTCTTATATGGACCGTGTGAATATTGCCTTTGCTATGCCCGGCGGGATGGATCAGGATTTAGGCATCACCGCGACGATGGCAGGCCTGGCTGGCGGTATTTTCTTCCTCGGCTATCTCTTCTTACAGGTTCCCGGCGGCAAAATCGCCGTTCACGGCAGCGGCAAAAAATTCATCGGCTGGTCGCTGGTCGCGTGGGCGGTGATTTCCGTGTTCACCGGTCTTGTTACCAACCACTACCAGCTGCTGGCGCTGCGCTTTCTGCTGGGTGTGGCGGAAGGCGGTATGCTGCCTGTGGTACTCACCATGATCAGTAACTGGTTCCCGGATGCCGAACGCGGTCGCGCGAATGCCATCGTCATCATGTTCGTGCCGATCGCCGGGATCATCACCGCCCCACTCTCTGGCTGGATAATCACCGCCCTCGACTGGCGCTGGCTGTTCATCATCGAAGGTCTGCTCTCCCTCGTCGTGCTGGTGATGTGGGCGCTGACGATTTATGACCGCCCGCAGGAAGCCCGCTGGATTTCTGACGCGGAGAAAAAGTACCTGGTGGAAACCCTGGCCGCTGAACAGCGTGCCATTGCCGGTAAAACCACGGTGAATGCCTCTCTGGGCACTGTGCTGTCTGACCGCACCATGTGGCAACTGATTGCCCTGAACTTCTTCTACCAGACCGGGATTTACGGCTACACCCTCTGGCTACCGACCATCCTGAAAGAGCTGACCCACACCAGTATGGGCCAGGTCGGGATGCTCGCCATTCTGCCTTACGTGGGGGCGATTGCCGGGATGTTCCTGTTCTCTTCCCTGTCTGACCGCACCGGCAAACGCAAACTGTTCGTCTCCCTGCCGCTGATTGGTTTCGCCGCCTGCATGTTCCTTTCCGTTGTGCTGAAAGAGAGTGTCTGGCTGTCGTACACCGCGCTGGTCGGTTGTGGCTTCTTCCTGCAGTCCGCTGCCGGGGTGTTCTGGACCATCCCTGCCCGTCTGTTCAGCGCCGAAATGGCCGGCGGCGCACGCGGTGTGATCAACGCCCTCGGCAACCTCGGCGGCTTCTGCGGCCCGTATGCCGTGGGCGTGCTGATCACGCTTTACAGCAAAGATGCGGGCGTTTACTGCCTGGCGATTTCACTGGCGATTGCCGCGCTGATGGCGCTGCTGCTGCCGTCCCGGTGCGATGCCAACAGTGCGTCTATCGGCGCGGTCAACGCACCGAAACGCGCGATCTGACGCCTTCACCCCAACCCTCTCCCACCGGGAGGGGATGCAAACCAGGAAAAAAAGATGAGTGAAAAAGAGACCTTCTGGCTGGGTATCGATTGTGGCGGTACTTATCTGAAAGCAGGCCTGTACAACAGCCAGGGTAAAGAATTCGCTATTGAACGCCGGTCCGTTCACACCCTCAGCCCGCAGCCCGGTTGGGCGGAGCGCGACATGACGGCATTGTGGCAGCACTGCGCGGCAACCATTTCCCGTCTGCTGCAACGCACCGGCATTCGCGGTGAACAAGTCGATGGCATCGGGATTTCCGCTCAGGGCAAAGGGCTGTTTTTGTTGGATAAAAATGACCAGCCGCTGGGCACCGCGATCCTCTCTTCCGATCGCCGCGCGATGGAGATCGTCACACGCTGGCAGCAGGACGGCATTCCGCAAAAGCTCTACCCGTTAACGCGCCAGACTTTATGGACCGGGCACCCGGCTTCACTGTTGCGCTGGGTGAAGGAGCATGAGCCGCAGCGTTACGCGCAAATTGGCTGCGTGATGATGGGCCACGATTATCTGCGCTGGTGCCTCACCGGCGTGAAAGGCTGCGAAGAGAGCAATATCTCTGAATCCAACCTCTACCATATGACCTCCGGGCGGTACGATCCCCGCCTGACGCAGTGGCTTGGCATCAGCGAAATCGACGCTGCGCTGCCGCCCATTGTCGGTTCATCCCAAATCAGCGGTGAAATCACCTCTCAGGCAGCCGCCATGACCGGTCTGGCGGCGGGAACTCCCGTTGTGGGCGGTCTGTTTGATGTGGTTTCTACCGCGCTCTGCGCCGGGCTTGATGACGAGTACACGCTGAACGCCGTCATGGGAACCTGGGCGGTCACCAGCGGCATCGCTGAAGGGCTGCGCGATAACGAAGCGCACCCCTTCGTCTACGGACGCTACGTTAATGCTGGCCAGTACATCGTCCACGAAGCCAGTCCTACCTCCTCCGGAAACCTCGAATGGCTGACCGCACAACTTGGCGACATCAGCTTTGATGAAATCAACAAGCTCGTCGACAGCCTGCCGAAAGCCGCCAGCGATGTCTTCTTCCTGCCCTTCCTGTACGGCAGTAACGCCGGGCTTGAGATGACCAGCGGCTTTTATGGCATACAGGCGCTGCATACCCGCGCGCACCTGCTACAGGCGGTCTATGAAGGGGTCGTATTTAGCCACATGACGCACCTCAACCGCATGCGCGAACGCTTTACCGAGGTACGTTCCCTGCGCGTCACCGGCGGCCCGGCGCACTCTCCCGTGTGGATGCAAATGCTGGCGGACGTCAGCGGCCTGCCGGTTGAACTGCCGCAGGTGGAAGAGACCGGCTGCTTTGGTGCCGCCATTGCGGCTCTCGTCGGCACCGGCGTTTACGCAAACTTCACCGATGCCCAGCAGACCTTCAGCTACGAAATACGCACCCTGACGCCGGACATGAACGCCCACGCGGCCTACCAGCGCAAATACCGCCGTTACCAGATGTTAATTGAAGCACTTCAGGGCTTTCACGCCCGTATTAAGGAGCACTCTTTATGAGCCGACCATTACTGCAGCTGGCGCTCGATCACACCGACCTTGCCGCCGCCCAGCGCGATGTTGCGTTGTTAAAAGACCGTGTGGATATCGTAGAAGCGGGCACCATTCTCTGCCTGAGCGAGGGGCTACATGCCATTCGCGCCCTGCGCGCCCAATGCCCGGAAAAACTGATCGTCGCCGACTGGAAAGTCGCCGACGCCGGGGAAACCCTGGCCCGGCAGGCGCTGGACGCGGGGGCCAACTGGATGACCATCATCTGCGCCGCGCCGCTGGCCACCATCGAGAAAGGTCACGCCGTCGCTGCTGCGCGCGGAGGCGAAATCCAAATCGAGCTGTTTGGTAACTGGACCTTCGACGATGCCCGCGACTGGTACAGCGCCGGCGTGCGTCAGGCGATTTATCACCGTGGGCGCGACGCTCAGGCGAGCGGCCAGCAGTGGGGTGAAGTGGATCTGGCGCGCATGAAAGCGCTGTCGGATATCGGCCTGGCGCTCTCCGTCACCGGGGGCATCACCCCTGCCGACCTGCCGCTGTTCAAAGAGATTAACGTGAAGGCCTTTATTGCCGGACGCGCCCTTTCCAGCGCCGCCGATCCGCAGCAGGTGGCTGAAGAGTTCCACGCCCGCATTCGCGACATCTGGAGAGCGTAATTATGCGTAACCATCCATTAGGTATTTATGAAAAAGCGTTACCGAAAGACTTATCCTGGCCGGAGCGTCTGGTTCTGGCGAAAAGCTGCGGATTCGACTTCGTGGAGATGTCCGTCGACGAAACCGATGAGCGCCTGTCGCGACTCGAATGGACCACCGCCCAGCGCGCCTCGTTAGTGGAAGCGATGCTGGAAACCAATGTGTCGGTTCCGTCGATGTGCCTTTCCGCGCATCGCCGTTTTCCGTTCGGCAGCCGCGACGAAGCCGTGCGTGAGCGGGCCAGGGATATCATGAGCAAAGCCATCAAGCTGGCGCGCGATTTGGGTATCCGCACCATCCAGCTCGCCGGTTACGACGTCTATTACGAGGAGCATGACGCGGGCACTCAGCAGCGTTTCGCCGAAGGGCTGGCGTGGGCCGTTGAACAGGCCGCAGGGGCTCAGGTGATGCTGGCGGTGGAGATCATGGACACCGCGTTTATGAACTCCATCACCAAGTGGAAAAAATGGGACCAACTGCTCGCCTCGCCGTGGTTCACCGTCTACCCGGACGTGGGCAACCTCAGTGCCTGGGGTAATGACGTCCCGGCGGAGCTGGCTCTGGGTATCGACCGCATCGCCGCGATTCATCTGAAAGACACGCAGCCGGTCACCGACACCAGCCCAGGCCAGTTCCGTGATGTGCCGTTTGGTGAAGGATGCGTCGATTTCGTCAATCTCTTCAGCACATTACAGAACCTGAACTATCGCGGTGCATTTCTGATTGAGATGTGGACTGAAAAAGCCAAAGAGCCGGTACTGGAAATCATTCAGGCCCGCCGCTGGATTGAAGCCCGTATGGAGGAAGGAGGATTCGTATGTTAGAGCAACTGAAAGCCGAGGTGCTGGCGGCAAACCTGGCGCTGCCCGCTCACGGGCTTGTTACCTTCACCTGGGGGAACGTCAGCGCGGTGGATGAAAGCGGCAAACTGATGGTGATTAAACCTTCTGGCGTGGAGTACGCCGTGATGAAAGCCGAAGATATGGTGGTGGTGGATATCGCCAGCGGCAAAGTGGTGGATGGCAGCAAAAAACCCTCTTCCGATACGCCAACGCACCTGGCGCTCTATCGTCGCTTCCCGGAGATCGGCGGCATTGTGCATACTCACTCCCGCCACGCCACCATCTGGTCACAGGCCGGACTGGACCTGCCCGCCTGGGGCACCACCCACGCGGACTATTTCTACGGAACGATCCCGTGCACCCGCCTGATGACCGCTGAAGAGATCGGCGGCGAGTACGAGTACCAAACCGGCGAGGTGATCGTCAAAACATTTGAGGAGCGCGCCCTGAACCCGATGCAGGTTCCGGCGGTGCTGGTGCACTCCCACGGCCCGTTTGCCTGGGGTAAAAATGCCCATGACGCGGTGCACAATGCGGTGGTGCTGGAAGAGTGCGCCTATATGGGCCTGTTCTCGCGCCAGCTGGCCCCACAGCTGCCGGATATGCAGGCTGAATTGTTGGATAAACACTACCTGCGTAAGCACGGAGCAAATGCCTATTATGGGCAGTGAGCGACGCCTCTGCGGCCCCCTGACAAGCTTCCGCCGGGAGAGCATCGGAAGCTTGTCAGGGTATCAGACCACGCAATGCCAGAGCCTTATTCCGAATTAATATGCTCCTTACAATACCGCCGCTTCCATGCGGCGGGCGTTATGCCGATATGCTTGCGGAAAATCTGCCGAAAATAGCCCACATCGTGAAAACCGCACTGCTCCGCCACCTCTTTTAGCGACAGCGAATCGCTGATCAACAGCTTCTCCGCTGCCCGTACACGCTGACGGTGAATGGCTTCGGTTAACGTCAGACGAAAGGCCCGTCGGTAAACCCGACCTAAATAATCCACATTGCAATGCAACTCTTTCGCCAGCAGCGACGCCGAAATGGGCAGATGAAAGTGCGTACCGATCATCTGACGAGCTTTCCAGGCCAGCGCAATACCCGGGTTATTCCCCGCGCTTTCGCTTAAAGCAGAGGCGGATATCTGCTGTAGAATCAGCAGCAAAATACATTCCAGCGCTACGCTACGATGCACATTTTCCTGCTCATTTAAGAATTGTCGAAATAACCCGGTCATATATTGTGGGTCACTTAACGTTGTGTGCTGCGGTAACATCAACACCGATTGATGCGCTTTTTTTTCCACCGCTGGTGTTAATTCAAAATGCAGCCAGTAAAATTTTAAATCTGCCGGAAATTCCCCCACGCCGACATGACGGCGTTGCGGCCAGAGTAATAAACTTTCTCCTGAATTTACCGTGAAAATCTTATCCTCTTCACGGATCGTTAATGTCCCCTTTTCAACAAAAATAACTTCCCAGGAATGCAGGGTACGCGACGGGTGGCTGCCCACGCCGCGAGAAATAAATAACCCTCCGTTTTGCACCCGGATCGGAAGCGCTATGGATAATTCGAGCATAACTATGTCAACTCTCGCTAATACGTGATGAAAATAATCATCTTATTATTGATTATTAACGAAAACAGCCTGATTGAGCGGATCGAAATCACATTTTCTCAATCAGGTCGGAATCATCACCTTTTTGTACTTTTCCCTTCCCTTGTCGTGTGGTGAATTCAATGCAAAATAAAAAGGTACTTTGCAAACTACACAACAAGAGCCACAACCAGGCGGCTTATTTTCTGGAAACAAAATCTCCGAATACGTGAGGCGTTCTCCATGACTTCGACATTAATTTCCACTACCGATCCGGCGCAAAAAGCGCTGGACGATAAATTATCCGTACGTGAAAAAGTAGGCTATGGGCTGGGGGATGCAGGCGGAACGGTCATTACCTGCCTGATCATGAACTTTTTAACTTTTTTCTATACCGATGTCTTTGGGCTAACGCCCGCGCTGGTCGGGACCCTGTTCCTGGCCCTGCGCGTTTTCGACGCGATTTCCGACCCCATTATGGGTGTTCTCGCCGACCGAACTCAAAGCCGCTGGGGGCGCTTTCGTCCCTGGCAACTGTGGATTGCCGTGCCGATCGGTATTATCGGCGTACTGACGTTTACCGTGCCTGATGCCAGCATGGGGGTAAAAATCGCCTGGGCATTCGGCACCTATCTGCTGCTGTCGATGAGCTACACCGCGATTAACGTGCCGTACTGCGCGCTGATCAACACCATGACCACTCGCCATAGCGAGGTTATCTCGTGCCAGTCCTGGCGCTTTGTCCTGTGCGGCGTAGCGGGGTTTCTGGTCTCCGTCGGGCTGCCGTGGCTGGTAAAAGCGCTCGGTCAGGGCAACACAGCCCAAGGCTATCAGTATGGCGTCGGCGTACTCTGCGCCATTGCGGTGGTGATGTTCCTGTGCTGCTTCTTCTGGGTCCGCGAGCGCGTCTCGCTAGACATGATGGGTAAATTTACACTGCGGGAGCATATCGCCGGTCTGCGTAAAAACGACCAGCTGCTGCTGATGCTGGTGATGTCGTTCCTGCTGATCAACGTCTTTAATATCCGCGGCGGCGGCTATATGTACTTCATCACCTACGTCCTTGAAGGGTCTACCGGCTACACTTCGCTATTTTTCACCATGGTGACCTTCGCATCGATTTTCGGCTCCATCATCATCAACCTGCTTTCACGCCGCTTCGATACCATCAAGCTCTACTACTACACCAACCTGGTGCTGGCCGCCCTGGCCATCGCGATGTGGTTTTTACCAACCGGCCAGGCATACCAGACCCTGTGGCTGGTGGTTATCCTCAGCAACGGTATTATTCTCGGCTTCACCCTGCCGCTGCACTTCTCATTGATGGCCTTCTCTGACGACTACGGCGAATGGAAAACCGGCGTGCGTTCTTCCGGTATGAACTTTGCCTTCAACCTGTTCTTCATCAAGCTGGCGTGGGCCTCCAGCGCCGGAATTATCAGCCTGATTTTTATCTACGTGGCCTATCAGCCGGGCGCCGGCAACCAAACGGCCCTGTCGCTGTCCGGGATCGCCTCAATGGAAACCCTGCTGCCCGCCCTGTTCCACCTGCTGCTGGCCTTTTCGATCCGCGTCTGCAAGCTCAATAATCCGATGATGGTGCGCATTGCCACCGACCTGCATGCGCGTCATGTTCAGCCTTAAGGAGTCCGTCATGTCTGTAATGGAAGTCAATCTACGCAAACTGAAAATCAGCGACCCGTTCCTCGGTCAGTACCAGCAGTTGGTGCGCGATGTGGTGATTCCCTACCAATGGGATGCACTGAACGATCGCATCGACGAAGCCGATCCAAGCCATGCGATCGAAAACTTTCGCATTGCCGCAGGGCTGCAGGAGGGGGAGTTTTACGGGATGGTATTTCAGGACAGTGATGTGGCGAAATGGCTGGAAGCCGTGGCCTGGTCGCTGTGTCAGAAGCCGGACGCCGGGCTGGAAAAAACCGCCGATGAGGTGATTGAACTGGTGGCCGCCGCCCAGTGTGAAGATGGCTATCTGAACACTTACTTCACGGTCAAAGCGCCTGCAGAACGCTGGACTAACCTCGCCGAGTGCCACGAACTATACTGTGCCGGGCACATGATTGAAGCGGGCGTCGCCTTCTTCCAGGCGACCGGTAAGCGTCGGTTGCTGGAGGTGGTTTGCCGCCTCGCCGACCATATCGACAGCGTGTTTGGCCCCGGAGAACATCAGCTGCACGGCTATCCTGGGCACCCGGAGATCGAGCTGGCGTTAATGCGCCTGTATGACGTGACCCAGGAGCCGCGCTATCTGGCATTGACGAACTATTTCGTCGAAACGCGCGGAACGCAGCCGCATTTTTACGATATCGAATATGCGAAACGCGGCAAAACGTCCTACTGGAATACCTACGGCCCGGCGTGGATGGTGATGGATAAGCCCTACAGCCAGGCGCACCAGCCGATTTCTGAACAGCCCGTCGCCATCGGTCATGCGGTTCGCTTTGTTTACCTGATGACCGGCATCGCCCATCTCGCCCGCTTAAGCCAGGACGAAGGCAAACGTCAGGACTGCCTGCGCCTGTGGAACAATATGGCCCAGCGTCAGCTGTATATTACCGGCGGCATTGGTTCGC
The DNA here is from genome assembly GCF_002806725.1 of Raoultella sp. T31. Classification (NCBI taxonomy): domain Bacteria; kingdom Pseudomonadati; phylum Pseudomonadota; class Gammaproteobacteria; order Enterobacterales; family Enterobacteriaceae; genus Klebsiella; species Raoultella sp. T31. Next base: position 96,644 of record NZ_PIBO01000004.1, on the reverse strand, counting down.
AGAGCAGCGGTGAGGCCTTCAGCAGCGACTATGACCTGCCAAACGACACGGTCTATGCCGAAAGCTGCGCATCCATCGGTTTAATGATGTTTGCTCGCCGAATGCTGGAAATGGAGGCCGACAGCCAGTACGCCGACGTGATGGAACGCGCGCTGTATAACACCGTGCTGGGAGGAATGGCGCTGGATGGCAAGCACTTCTTCTACGTTAACCCGCTGGAAGTGCACCCGAAGTCGTTAAAATTCAATCATATTTATGACCACGTGAAGCCCGTTCGTCAGCGTTGGTTCGGCTGCGCCTGCTGCCCGCCGAATATCGCCCGCGTACTCACGTCTCTGGGGCACTATATCTATACGCCGCGTGAAGAAGCGCTCTACATCAATCTGTATGTCGGCAACAGCGCGGAGATCCCGGTTGGCGATACGACCTTGCGGCTGCGTATCAGCAGTAACTATCCGTGGCAGGAGCAGGTGAAAATAGCAATCGACTCGCCCATACCAATCGACCATAGCCTGGCGTTACGCCTCCCGGACTGGTGCGACAAGCCGCAGGTGACGCTGAACGGTGTGCCCGTTCCACAGGATGTACGCAAAGGCTATCTGCACATCAGCCGTCGCTGGCAGGAAGGCGACACTATCCTGCTAACGCTGCCTATGCCGGTGCGCCGCGTTTACGGTAATTCGCTGGTGCGCCATCAGGCAGGCCAGGTCGCCGTACAGCGAGGGCCGCTGGTTTATTGTCTGGAGCAGGCGGACAACGGCGAGCAATTGCATAACCTACAGCTGCCGCGTCACGCACGGTTCAGCGCTTTTGAAGGCAAAGGGATTTTTGCTCACAAGATACTTCTCCAGGCGCCGGGCTATAAGCAAACGGCGGAGAATGCGGAACGTCAGGCGCTGTGGAATTACGACCGCACGCCAGCCTCACGCCAGCCGCAGACCTTAACCTTTATTCCGTGGTTTAGCTGGGCCAATCGCGGCGAAGGAGAGATGCGCATCTGGGTGAAAGAAACGGACGAATAAGCGCGGGAGGTATCGCAGCGCCCCGAGGGAGTTCAACCAGAGAATCCCCGTCGGCGCTGTGCTGTCCGAAAACGCCTGAAGAGACTTACAGGAACAACGCCTTATCGCGCAGAATATGGTCATTACCGCGCCGGCGGGTAAAGCCAGTCCGGTCAAAATATTCGAGGATTTGGATCGCCAGCTTTCTGCCGACGTTCAGCGTATCGCGGAAGTCTGCCGCGCAGGTCGAACCGCGCAACTGATCCAAATCGCGGATCATGCTGGCAAAGGTCACAATCCGATCGTTGCGATAATAACGATCTTTGACGATCGCGGTAATCATGCCCTGCTGCGCCGCCTGACGCAGCACCGCGCGCATCAGCGACTCTTCAACGCCCGCCTCTTTCGCCAGGTCGCGTACCCACCAGGGCTCATCGGCGAACAGGTCGGCAACCCGCAGCCAGATGGCCTGCTGCTCTTCGGTAAAGCCCGCTTTGTGTTCCGGCAGATGCAACCATCCGTGATGGCTGTCGATGGTCCCACTGGCGCGCATCTGTTCAATCAGCAGCAGCACCAGCGCTTCGTCCTCCATCGGCAGCGCAATGCGCCGCAGACGTTCGCGGCCCGGTCCAGGCTCGTCGCGATGCTGATCGTGATAGCGCGCCAGCGCATCAAGGAGTTTTGTCTGCCAGCGCGCCGCCAGCGCAGGACTGAGCAGATTATGACCCGCCTGCAGATAGCCAGCGTTGCGGGTCAGCGCCGCCAGGCCATTTTCATTCAGCTGGCGGGCCCAGGCAAATTCATCCACACGTACCGCGTCGCGCTGCAGGTGCGTCTCCAGTGCCTGGGCGTCATCCGCAGCCGCCGTCAGCGCATGAAGCCACTGCAAATATTCCGCTTTCCGTTTCCCGCGCCGCGGCGGATTTAGCGTCACTACGCGGGCCCCCGCCAGGGTCGCGCGGGCGGAGATATCGCGCAGCACCAGGCGGTCGTTATCTGCCAGCCACAGCGGAGTATCGAGTACCAGTTCGGCGAGATCCCCCTCCAGCAGCGATACGCGTCCGGTAATATGGCTGGCGGCATGGTGGATATGCAAAGACTGCCACTGCGTCAACGGCGTGTGGCGCTGTAATTCAACAATCACCCGTCCGGACGGCTCGGGAGGCTGAACGGACAGCAGCCAGTCGCCGCGATTCAGCGCCTCTTTCTGCGCATCGCCGACAATATTCAGCGCGATGCGCTGACCGGCCCGCGCCCGCTCGACCGGCTGGTTTTGCGCATGCAACCCGCGCACGCGCATCGGCTTATCCACCCCGGTCAGCCATAGCGTATCGCCGACGTTGACCTCACCGCTGAGCGCGGTGCCGGTCACCACCAGGCCCGCCCCTTTTACGGTAAAGGCGCGATCGATAGCCAGGCGAAAACGCTGATGCTGCGGGTGGCTGCGTTCAGGTAACTGGCGCAGATGTTCGCGCAGCGCGTCAATGCCCCGGTTTTCCGGCGCCGCCGTGGCAAACAACGTCGCCTGGGGAAAGCCAAATTCGGCCAGCGCCGCCACCACGTCGGCATGCACCTCGCTCACGCGCGCCGCATCAACGCGATCGGCCTTGGTCAATGCCACGGTCAGCGACGGCTTTCCCGTCAGTTGCAGGATGGCCAGATGTTCGCGAGTCTGCGCCATCACGCCATCATCGCAGGCCACCACCAGCAACGCGTGGTCAATACCGCCCACGCCCGCCAGCATGTTAGACAGAAACTTTTCGTGGCCCGGCACATCGATAAACCCCAGTACGCGACCGTCGGGCTGTGGCCAGTAGGCGTACCCCAGATCGATCGTCATCCCGCGTGATTTCTCTTCCGGCAGGCGGTCGGCATTCACGCCGGTGATCGCCTGCAGCAACGTCGTTTTGCCGTGGTCAACATGTCCGGCGGTGGCAATAATCATTGTAATAACATCTCCATAAACCGGGGTTCATCTTCAAGACAGCGCAAGTCCAGCCACAGACGGCCATCGTAAATCCGTCCGATAACCGGGATCGTCAGCCCACGCCAACGGGTCGCCAGCGCCTCCAGCTGACTGCCGCGACCATCGCGCGGTGTAAAGGTCAACGCCGCCCCAGGCAGGCGATCCACCGGTAGCGAACCGCTGCCAATTTGCGACTGACACGGCTCCACCCGCACCTCAAACTGCATGTAGTGGGCGGCCAGCAACGGCTGCAGGCGCCATGCCTGCGCCTGAATCGCCTCCGCCGTGCGGGTCAGCAAGCGCAGCGTGGGCAGCCGATCGGCCAGCGTTTCCGGATGCAAATAGAGCCGCAGAGTGGCTTCCAGCGCGGCAAGGGTCATTTTATCCGCCCGAAGGGCGCGCTTCAGCGGATGCTGCTGCAAACGAGCAATCATCGCCTTTTCGCCAACGATAATCCCCGCCTGCGGGCCGCCCAGCAGCTTATCGCCGGAAAAGCTCACCAGACTGACGCCCGCCGCAATCATCTCCTGCGGCATTGGCTCTTTCGGCAGGCCATACTGGCTCAAATCAACCAGCGAACCGCTGCCCAAATCGGCGATCACCGGAATACCCGTTTCGCGGCCAATCGCCGCCAGCCCGGCTTCATCGACGGCTGTCGTGAAGCCCTCGATGCTGTAATTGCTGGTATGGACCTTCATCAACAGCCCGGTATTGTCATTCACGGCCTGGCGATAATCTTTGGCATGGGTGCGGTTGGTGGTGCCGACCTCATGCAGGATGCAGCCCGCCTGACGCATCACATCGGGAATGCGGAATGCGCCACCGATCTCCACCAGCTCGCCGCGCGAGAGCACCACCTCTTTACCGCCGGCGGTGGCCGCCAGCATCAGCAGCACCGCCGCGGCGTTATTGTTGACGATACACGCATCTTCCGCGCCGGTGATGCGGCACAGCAGATCCGCCAGCGCCCGATCGCGGTGCCCGCGCCCGGCATCATCCAGGCTGTACTCCAGAGTGACCGGAGCGCGCATCGCCTGTGCGACCGCTTCAACCGCCGCTTCCGCCTGGATAGCGCGCCCCAGGTTGGTATGCAGCACCGTGCCGGTGAGGTTGAACACCGGACGCAGCGCGCTTTGCCCGGTTTGCGCCAGCCGCCGCCCGGTCTCCTGCGGCCAGTCATCGCACCAGCCCGGCAGCGCCTGTTCCTGACGAATATATTCCCGCGCCTCCTCCAGCATCTGGCGCAGCAGCGCCACCACCTGAGCATGACCATAGCGGGCCAGCACAGTAGAAAAAGCAGGGTCGCGAAGCAAACGGTCGGTGGCCGGAAGCCGGGTGTAAAGCGCACGAATATCGGTAGTCATGAATGGACCTGGCGGTAAGTTATTTACCCCCTCCCGGCGGGAGAGGGAGTCAACAAATCAGCGCTGATTGTAACGTCTCCGGAAAGAAACTGTTACCTGCCTGGGTCAAGTCCTTGGCGGTTCGGTACGGGCGAAACTGGCGCGCTGAAACAGCGCGTCGACCAGCTTAATCAGCTGAGGCCGGGTCGCACACCAGCCGGGTGCAACCCGCCGAAAGTTGAGATAGGCAATCGCGCACGCCGCTGAAATCGTCGCCAGATTAACCTCATCGATCCGCAGGCTGCCATCGGCTACACGGGCTTCCAGTTCATCAAGGCCACGGGCTACTTTCTCCCGCTGGCGCAGCAGCTCGCTTTCTGACTGCTGCGCCGCCGGACGGGTCTTTTCGCGCACCAGCGCCTGCGCCGCCTCCATTACGCCGTCGGCCAGCGCCTCCAGCTGGCGCATTTTCAACGCCTCTTTCGGGTCCGATGGCGCCATTGCCGGCGCAGCGCCGAGCTGATCAAGGTATTGCGCGATGATCGGGGAGTCATACCAGCATTCGCCGCTGTCCGTGACCAGCACCGGCACCTTACCCAAGGGATTGTATTTCCCGACGCCATTCACCTCCTGGTAGGGATATTCATTGACGAATTCGAAGGGGAGGTTTTTCTCCAGCAGAATGACGGAGATTTTACGCACAAAGGGACTGGTGTAGCTGCCGATCAGTTTCATTGCCTGCTCCTTTCGCCAACAAAAAGATAAGTATGGGTCAGGCGCAGGCAAAAGGCAGGTCAGACTTCACGTTAATCGCCTGGCTGCCTTTCCGATAGCGCGGGTAGTCTTTGTAGAGCCGGTCGCGCTCGGCGGAAACACGCACCGTGTTCGCCTGCGCTTCAGAAAGCTGTGCCTTCAGGGTATTGATGCTGTGCAGCTCGGCCTGCAGTTTGTCGACCCGGGCCTGATAGCGCACGGGATCAATCGGGCGCGCAGAGTTTGTCGGCGATCACATCCGCAAAATTCAGCCTGTTATTTTTTGTGAACAACATCACAATATAGAGACAAACCAGAAACAACATTATGTGATGCAATTCACATTAATTAACCTAATCGGGTTAATTTTGACCCGTTGAGTTTTTTTTGCACACCAATTTTGTGATGAGAATCACTATAAATAGCTGTCAGATACCTATATTCATGCGATCAAGATCACACAAAAACCCACCAACTGGACAGTTTAATGATTCAGTGCCAGATTCGCTTTATCAATCAGAGTCCGGCGACCTCTGCCGCCATATTCACAACAAGCCTCAGGCTTTTAGCCTACGCGATAAGCAAAACAGAAGAAGGGGTGTTTTATGTCATCCGATATCAAGATCAAGGTGCAAAGCTTTGGTCGTTTCCTCAGCAATATGGTGATGCCAAACATCGGCGCGTTTATCGCGTGGGGTATCATTACCGCATTATTCATCCCGACAGGGTGGTTACCGAACGAGACGCTGGCGAAATTAGTCGGTCCGATGATCACCTACCTGTTGCCGCTGCTTATCGGCTATACCGGTGGTAAGTTAATTGGCGGTGAGCGTGGCGGCGTCGTCGGCGCTATTACCACAATGGGCGTCATCGTCGGTGCGGACATGCCGATGTTCCTCGGCGCGATGATCGCAGGTCCGCTGGGCGGCTGGGCGATTAAACATTTCGATAGCTGGGTAGACGGTAAGATTAAGTCCGGTTTCGAGATGCTGGTGAACAACTTCTCCGCCGGTATTATCGGGATGATCCTCGCGATTCTGGCATTCCTCGGCATTGGCCCGGCGGTTGAAGTTCTGTCTAAAATTCTGGCGGCAGGCGTTAACTTCATGGTTGTCCATGACATGCTGCCGCTGGCATCAATCTTCGTTGAGCCAGCGAAAATCCTGTTCCTTAACAACGCCATCAACCACGGTATCTTCTCGCCGCTGGGTATCCAGCAATCTCATGAGCTGGGTAAATCCATCTTCTTCCTGATTGAAGCCAACCCGGGTCCGGGGATGGGCGTGCTGATGGCATACATGTTCTTTGGTCGCGGTAACGCGAAGCAGTCCGCAGGCGGTGCCGCAATCATCCACTTCCTGGGCGGTATCCACGAAATCTACTTCCCGTATGTGCTGATGAACCCGCGTCTGATCCTTGCCGTGATTCTCGGCGGTATGACCGGCGTGTTCACCCTGACTATCCTCAACGGCGGTCTGGTTTCTCCTGCCTCCCCAGGTTCTATCCTGGCGGTGCTGGCGATGACGCCGAAAGGGGCGTACTTCGCTAACATCGCGGCAATTATTGCGGCCATGGTCGTCTCCTTTGTGATCTCCGCCATTCTGCTGAAAACCAGCAAAGTGAAAGAAGAAGATGACATCGATGCTGCGACCCGTCGCATGCAGGATATGAAAGCCGAATCCAAAGGCGCGGCCACACCTCTGTCTGCAGGTACCGTGGCTAACGATCTGAGCCATGTGCGCAAAATCATCGTCGCCTGCGATGCCGGCATGGGTTCCAGCGCCATGGGTGCCGGGGTACTGCGTAAAAAAGTGCAGGATGCGGGGCTGAGCAATATCTCCGTCACCAACTGCGCCATTAACAACCTGCCGCCGGATGTCGACCTGGTGATTACCCACCGCGATCTGACCGAGCGGGCGATGCGCCAGGTACCGCAGGCCCAGCACATTTCGCTGACCAACTTCCTCGACAGCGGCCTGTACACCAACCTGACCGAGCGTCTGGTTGCGGCGCAGCGCCATACTGATAACGAAAAGAAAGTTCACGGTAGCCTGAAAGACAGCTTTGATGCACCGGAAACCAATCTGTTCAAGCTTGGCGCAGAGAACATCTTCCTCGGTCGCAAAGCGGCGACGAAAGAAGAGGCGATCCGCTTTGCGGGCGAGCAGCTGGTGAAAGGCGGCTATGTTGAGCCGGAATATGTGCAGGCGATGCTGGACCGTGAAAAACTGACCTCCACTTACCTGGGCGAGTCCATCGCGGTACCGCACGGCACCATCGAAGCAAAAGACCGTGTCCTGAAGACCGGCGTGGTGTTCTGCCAGTATCCGGAAGGGGTCCGCTTTGGCGAAGACGAAGATGACGTCGCCCGTCTGGTTATCGGTATCGCGGCACGCAATAACGAGCACATTCAAGTGATTACCAGCCTGACTAACGCGCTGGATGATGAGTCGGTGATTGAGCGCCTGACCCACACCACCAGCGTTGAGGAAGTGCTGTCTCTGCTGAAAGTGTAACCTGGAGTCCGGATAAGGCGTTCACGCCGCAATCCGGGAACGTCCACCCTCTCCTCATACGTGGGGAGAGGGTTCGGTTGAGGGACCCGCCTCACCCGAACCCTCTCAGGTAAAAACATTAATGAAGGCTAATACTATGAATGCATTACATTTTGGCGCAGGTAATATCGGACGTGGCTTCATCGGCAAATTGCTGGCTGACGCGGGGATCGCGTTAACATTCGCCGATGTGAATCAGGTGGTACTTGATGCCCTGAATGCCCGTCATAGCTATCAGGTTCATGTCGTCGGTGAAAACGAGCAGGTCGATACCGTCTCCGGCGTCAATGCCGTCAGCAGCATCGGCGATGAAGTCATTGACCTGATTGCCAGCGTTGACCTGATCACCACCGCCGTCGGCCCGGTGGTACTGGAGCGCATTGCGCCGGCTATTGCGCAAGGACTGGCGCAGCGTAAAGCGCAGGGGATAACCGCCCCGCTAAACATCATTGCCTGCGAAAACATGGTGCGCGGGACCACACAGCTTAAAGGCCACGTATTTAACGCCCTGGCGGAAGAAGATAAAGCCTGGGTAGAAGCCAACGTCGGCTTTGTCGATTCCGCAGTTGACCGTATTGTGCCCCCGTCCGCCTCTGCGACGCATGACCCGCTGGAAGTGACCGTGGAAACCTTTAGCGAGTGGATCGTCGATAAAACCCAGTTTAAAGGGACCTTGCCGGCGATCCCTGGCATGGAATTAACCGACAACCTGATGGCATTTGTCGAACGTAAGCTATTCACCTTAAACACCGGACATGCTATAACCGCCTACCTCGGGAAACTGGCCGGGCACCAGACAATCCGCGAGGCGATTCTCGATGAGAACATTCGCGCCGTGGTGAAGGGGGCCATGGAAGAGAGCGGCGCGGTACTGATCAAACGCTACGGCTTTGATGCGCAGAAGCACGCCGCCTACATCCAGAAAATCCTCGGCCGTTTCGAGAATCCGTACCTGAAAGATGACGTTGAGCGCGTGGGCCGTCAGCCGCTGCGTAAACTGAGCGCGGGCGATCGTCTGATTAAGCCGCTGCTTGGTACGCTGGAATATGCTCTGCCGCACGTTAACCTGGTCAAAGGGATCGCGGCGGCAATGCATTTCCGCAGCGAAGAAGACCCGCAGGCGCAGGAGCTGGCAGCCTTGATTAACGAGAAGGGTCCCCAGGCTGCGCTGGCACAAATTTCCGGTCTGGATGCAGCAAGCGCCGTGGTGACCGAGGCCGTTAACGACTACAACGCCACCAAATGAGGCAAGACCTGGCGCGGTACGAACCGCGCCCATTACTACTCCTGTCAGATATGCAGGCCATAATGGAAGAAACACAGGCATTTGAAAACCGCGTGCTTGAGCGTCTGAATGCTGGCAAAACCGTACGAAGCTTCCTGATCACCACCGTCGAGCTACTCACGGAAGCGGTCAATATTCTGGTGCTTCAGGTGTTCCGTAAAGACGACTATGCGGTGAAATACGCAGTGGAGCCCTTGCTGGATGGCGATGGGCCGCTGGGAGACCTTTCTGTACGCCTGAAGCTGATTTACGGCCTTGGGGTGATTAGCCGCGCCGAATACGAAGACGCCGAGCTGCTGATGGCTCTGCGCGAAGAGTTGAATCACGACGGAAATGAGTACGGTTTTACCGATGATGAGATTCTTGGGCCTTTCGGCGAACTGCATTGCGTGACCGCTCTGCCGCCGACGCCGCTGTTTGATGAGAGCGACGAAGAACTGCTGGCAATGCAGAAGCTGCGCTACCAGCAGGTTGTACGTTCAACAATGATGCTGTCTCTGACCGAGCTGATTTCCCGAATCAGCTTGAAAAAAGCCTTTCAGAAATCAACGCTCTGACCCGGGTTACACCTGGTCACAAGTCGGCCGGTAAAGCTGCCTGTAATACTCCAGACGACTCAGGAACAGCGCCTCTTTGTTCTGCGGGATTTCCCGCGGCACGTGCTGCAAACGCGGGGATTTTTTCAAATACTCCATAAAAGCCTGGCTTGAAGCCATAAAATCAACTGTCTTGTCGATAATACGCGGTACGCCGTCACCGATTTTTGCCATCTCGCCCTCCTGTTTTCAGGGATTATCCTGTAAAGGATTAGCGAAAAATGAGGCCAGGGTTGAGGAAAACGTGCGGTATTGATGACAGACTTCACAGAGATGAAAAACAGGCGGCTATTAGTAATAATATTATTTACATTCATATAATTATAAATCATTACGCCTGAGACTTCCGCGGAAAAAACGCCGTGCTTTTGATAAATGACTACCCACAACAGAAGTCACAGCACATACTATATGTTGTCGAAATCCCTTTATTAATAGATTAAGTCATCATGAAAGAAGTCGAAAAGAATGAAATCAAGCGTTTGAGCGACCGCCTCGACGCCATCCGCCATCAGCAGGCAGACCTGTCGCTGGTGGAAGCTGCGGACAAATACGCCGAGCTGGAAAAAGAAAAAACCACCCTCGAAGCCGAAATTATTCGCCTGCGCGAAGTTCAGGGCCAGAAACTGAGCAAAGAAGCCCAGAAGCTGATGAGCCTGCCACATCGTCGCGCAATCACCAAAAAAGAGCAGGCCGATATGGGCAAGCTGAAGAAAAGCGTTCGCGGACTGGTGATTGTGCATCCGATGACCGCCCTTGGTCGCGAAATGAACCTCAAAGAAATGACCGGCTTCTCTAAAACCGAGTTCTAATCCTTTAGTCCCGAGAACCTCCCCGGTGGCGCTACGCTGACCGGGGCTACGGGGTCGTGCGATCGGCTAGCCCGGATCAGGCGCTCCCCCCGCCATCCGGGAAAATCCCCGGCGGCGCTGCGCTGACCGGGGCTACGGAATTGTGCGATCGGGTAGCCCGGATTAGGCGCTCGCGCCGCCATCCGGGAAAATCCCCGGTGGCGCTACGCTGGCCGGGGCGACGGAATCGTGTCCGCTGGCGGTTGGTAGCCGGGCAGGCGCTGATTCACATATCACTCACGTCCATGAACTCCTCTCTCTTATTGGCCCAACCAATTATTTCCTAAACCGCTCAACGGTTCACATATCCATCATTTTTGGTCACAGACGTATTGCCTGATAATAACATTTGATTAACCATTCATTGTCGTTAACCCTACAACTCAATTTTGGCTGGGCCAGTTTTACAAAAGATGTGATCTGCAAGGAGCGCAGACTCAGCACCGCATCTTTGTGGCCCGATGGAGACCTGCATGAACCTCTGGCAACAAAATTACGATCCGGCCGGTAATATCTGGCTCTCAAGTCTTATCGCATCGTTACCGATTCTGTTTTTCTTTTTTGCCCTGATAAAGCTCAAGCTCAAAGGGTACCTGGCGGCGACATGGACCGTGGCCATTGCGCTATCGGTCGCGCTGCTGTTCTATAAAATGCCGGTGGACCGCGCGCTGACTTCTGTGGTCTACGGCTTCTTTTACGGCCTGTGGCCCATCGCGTGGATTATTATCGCCGCGGTATTCGTCTATAAAATTTCGGTCAAGACCGGGCAGTTCGACATTATCCGCTCGTCGATTCTCTCGATTACCCCTGACCAGCGCCTGCAGATGCTGATTGTCGGCTTCTCCTTCGGGGCTTTCCTCGAAGGTGCGGCCGGCTTTGGCGCGCCGGTGGCGATTACCGCCGCGCTGCTGGTCGGCCTGGGTTTTAACCCGCTGTATGCGGCGGGCCTGTGTCTGATCGCCAACACCGCGCCGGTTGCCTTCGGTGCGATGGGCATTCCCATTCTGGTCGCCGGCCAGGTGACCGGTATCGACAGCTTTGCCATCGGCCAGATGGTCGGTCGTCAACTGCCGTTCCTGACCATTATCGTCCTGTTCTGGATTATGGCGATTATGGACGGCTGGCGCGGTGTCAAAGAGACCTGGCCGGCGGTCATGGTGGCCGGTGGCTCGTTCGCCATCGCGCAGTACCTCAGCTCCAACTTCCTCGGCCCGGAACTGCCGGACATCATCTCTTCCCTGGTGTCGCTGGTTTGCCTGACCCTGTTCCTCAAACGCTGGCAGCCGGTGCGTATCTTCCGCTTTGGCGATATGGGCGCCGCGCAGGTCGATCAAACGCTGGCGCGTACCCATTACAGCGCCGGGCAGATCGCCCGCGCCTGGTCGCCCTTCCTGTTCCTGACCGCCACCGTGACCCTGTGGAGCATTCCGCCGTTTAAGGCCCTGTTTGCCCCCGGCGGCGCGATGTATGACTTCGTCATCAATATCTCCGTCCCGTTCCTCGATAAGATGGTGGCCCGCATGCCGCCGGTTGTCAGCGCCGCCACGCCTTACGCTGCGGTGTATAAGTTCGACTGGCTGTCTGCTACCGGCACCGCCATCCTGTTTGCGGCTTTACTTTCCATCGTCTGGCTGCGCATGAAACCGAAAGACGCGCTGGTGACCTTTGGCAGCACGTTAAAAGAACTGGCTCTGCCGATTTACTCTATCGGCATGGTGCTGGCGTTCGCCTTTATCTCTAACTATTCCGGGCTGTCATCGACGCTGGCCCTTGCGCTAGCGCATACCGGCCACGCGTTTACCTTCTTCTCGCCGTTCCTCGGCTGGCTGGGGGTCTTCCTGACCGGTTCGGACACCTCGTCTAACGCGCTGTTCGCCGCGCTGCAGGCGACCGCGGCACAGCAGATCGGCGTCTCCGATATTCTGCTGGTCGCGGCCAACACCACCGGCGGCGTCACCGGTAAAATGATTTCGCCGCAGTCCATCGCCATCGCCTGTGCGGCGGTAGGGCTGGTGGGGAAAGAGTCGGACCTGTTCCGCTTTACCGTAAAACACAGCCTGATCTTTACCTGCATGGTTGGCGTTATCACCACGCTACAGGCCTATGTCTTAACCTGGATGATCCCATGATAGTGATGCCCCGGCGCCTCGCAGACGATGTAGTCCGTCGTGTGCGGGCGCTGATTGAAGAACAAAAGCTGGAGGCGGGCATGCGACTGCCCGCCGAGCGCCAGTTGGCCGCGCAGCTTGGCGTATCGCGCAACTCGCTGCGCGAAGCGCTGGCGATGCTGGTGAACGAAGGTCTGCTGGTCAGCCGTCGCGGCGGCGGGACCTTCGTGCGCTGGCAGCACGAGACGTGGTCGGAACAGAATATCGTTCAGCCGCTAAAAACGCTGCTCGCCGACGACCCCGATTACAGCTTTGATATTCTGGAAGCCCGCCACGCCATCGAAGCCAGCACGGCCTGGCATGCGGCGATGCGGGCAACCGATGCCGAAAAAGAGCGCATTCGCCTGTGCTTTGAAGCCACCCAGAGCGAGGACCCGGACCTCGCCTCGCAGGCCGACGTGCGCTTTCATCTGGCGATCGCCGAAGCCTCGCACAACGTGGTGCTGCTACAAACCATGCGCGGCTTTTTCGACCTCCTGCAATCCTCGGTCAAACAGAGCCGCCAGCGGATGTACCTTGTCCCGCCGGTATTCGCCCGTCTGACCGAACAGCACCAGGCCGTGATGGAGGCCATTTTCGCCGGTGACGCCGAAGGCGCACGGCAGGCGATGATGGCGCATTTAGGCTTTGTCCACGCCACGATTAAACACTTTGATGAAGACCAGGCCCGCCAGGCGCGAATTACCCGTCTGCCCGGTGACCACAATGAAAACGCCAGGGAGAACCCGTGATGATTATTTCAGCCGCCAGCGACTATCGCGCAGCCGCACAGCGTATCCTGCCACCGTTCCTGTTCCACTACATCGACGGCGGCGCCTATGCCGAACACACGCTGCGCCGCAACGTTGAAGACCTGTCTGATGTGGCGCTCCGCCAGCGGGTCCTGAAGAATATGTCGGACCTGAGCCTGGAGACGACGCTGTTCAAAGAAAAGCTCTCCATGCCGGTGGCGCTGGCGCCGGTCGGGCTGTGCGGAATGTACGCTCGCCGCGGTGAAGTGCAGGCGGCAGGTGCCGCGGATGATAAAGGGATTCCGTTCACCCTCTCCACCGTTTCCGTCTGCCCGATAGAAGAGGTCGCGCCGACCATCAAGCGTCCGATGTGGTTCCAGCTGTACGTCCTGCGCGATCGCGGCTTTATGCGCAATGCGCTGGAGCGCGCCAAAGCGGCGGGCTGTTCCACCCTGGTGTTTACCGTTGATATGCCCACCCCCGGCGCCCGCTATCGCGATGCCCACTCCGGGATGAGCGGCCCGAACGCGGCGATGCGCCGCTACTGGCAGGCGATGACTCACCCACAGTGGGCGTGGGATGTCGGTTTAAACGGTCGCCCTCACGATCTCGGCAATATCTCCGCCTATCTCGGCAAGCCTACCGGTCTTGAGGATTATATCGGCTGGCTGGCTAACAACTTCGATCCGTCGATTTCGTGGAAAGACCTTGAGTGGATCCGCGAATTCTGGGACGGTCCGATGGTGATCAAAGGGATCCTCGATCCGCAGGATGCGCGGGATGCGGTACGCTTCGGCGCCGACGGGATCGTGGTCTCCAACCACGGCGGTCGCCAGCTCGACGGCGTTCTCTCCTCTGCCCGCGCGCTACCGGCGATCGCTGATGCGGTCAAAGGCGATATCGCCATCCTCGCCGATAGCGGTATTCGTAACGGTCTTGATGTGGTGCGGATGATTGCGCTGGGTGCCGATAGCGTACTGCTGGGCCGCGCCTATCTCTACGCGCTGGCCACCCACGGTAAGCAGGGGGTAGCCAACCTGCTGAATCTTATCGAGAAAGAGATGAAGGTGGCCATGACCCTGACCGGAACCAAAACCATCGGCGAAATCAGCCGCGACTCGCTGGTGCAGAACGCCGACGCGCTGCAAACCTTCAATGCGATTAAGCAGGGTAACGCTGCCTAATCCCCCGCCCGGCGCTCTCCCACGAGGATGAGGGCCGGGCAAATATCTGCTATTCTGCCCGCGCGATTAAGAGCCTAATGAGACAGGGCAGCATGCTGAACATTGTACTATTCGAACCTGAGATCCCGCCGAATACCGGGAATATCATCCGCCTGTGTGCCAACACCGGCTTCAATCTGCACATTATCGAGCCTATGGGATTCACCTGGGATGATAAGCGCCTGCGCCGCGCCGGGTTGGATTACCATGAATTTACCGCCGTTCAGCGTCATCGCGACTATGCGGCCTTCGTCGAAAGCGCCAGGCCGCAGCGCCTGTTCGCCCTGACCACAAAGGGTACGCCGGCTCACAGCGCGGTAAGCTATCAGGATGGCGATTTCTTGATGTTTGGCCCGGAAACGCGCGGCCTGCCGGCCAGCATTCTTGATGCCCTGCCGGCGCAGCAGAAAATCCGTATTCCGATGATGCCGGACAGCCGCAGCATGAACCTGTCAAATGCGGTGTCGGTGGTCGTGTACGAGGCCTGGCGCCAGCTGGGGTATCCTGGCGCGGTATTGCGCAGTTAGCCTCCGCGATTCCCGGATGGCGGCGCATCGCGCCTTATCCGGGCGACATACCGGCACCAGACCGTAGCCCGGCTAAGCGCAGCGCCAGCCGGGGGAAGCTCCCGGATGGCGGCGCATCGCGCCTTATCCGGGCGACATACCGGCACCAGACCGTAGCCCGGCTAAGCGCAGCGCCAGCCGGGGGAAACTCCCGGATGGCGGCGCATCGCGCCTTATCCGGGCGACATACCGGCACCAGACCGTAGCCCGGCTAAGCGCAGCGCCAGCCGGGGGAAGCTCCCGGATGGCGGCGCATCGCGCCTTATCCGGGCGACATACCGGCACCAGACCGTAGCCCGGCTAAGCGCAGCGCCAGCCGGGGGAAGCTCCCGGATGGCGGCGCATCGCGCCTTATCCGGGCGACATACCGGCACCAGACCGTAGCCCGGCTAAGCGCAGCGCCAGCCGGGGGAAGCTCCCGGATGGCGGCGCATCGCGCCTTATCCGGGCGACATACCGGCACCAGACCGTAGCCCGGCTAAGCGCAGCGCCAGCCGGGGGAAACTCCCGGATGGCGGCGCATCGCGCCTTATCCGGGCGACATACCAGCGCCAGACCGTAGCCCGGCTAAGCGTAGCACCAGCCGGGGGAAACTCCCGGATGGCGGCGCCTGCGCCTTATCCGGGCGACATACCAGCACCAGACCGTAGCCCGGCTAAGCGCAGCGCCAGCCGGGGAAGCTCCCGGATGGCGGCGCATCGCGCCTTATCCGGGCTACATACCGGCACCAGACCGTAACCCGATTCTAGATACCGTCGCCGTACTCGAAGGTATGGTGAATACCGTTAAAGTGCTGATCCATATCCATCGCGGGTTTATCGCTCTCTGGCTTACCGACGATACGCGCCGGTACACCGGCTGCGGTGGTGTGCGGCGGTACGGGCTGTAACACCACGGAACCGGCGCCAATTTTCGCCCCCCGACCCACTTCGATATTGCCGAGGATCTTCGCGCCGGCGCCAATCATCACGCCTTCACGGATTTTCGGATGGCGGTCGCCGCTGGTTTTACCGGTCCCGCCGAGGGTGACGGACTGCAGAATCGACACGTCGTCCTCAATCACCGCCGTTTCGCCGACCACAATGCCGGTAGCGTGATCGAGCATAATCCCGCGGCCAATTTTCGCCGCCGGATGGATATCCACCTGGAAAGAAACGGAAACCTGGTTTTGCAGGAAAATCGCCAGCGCGCGGCGCCCCTGATTCCACAGCCAGTGGCCAATGCGATAGGCCTGTAGCGCGTGGAAACCTTTCAGGTACAGCAGCGGCGTCGAGTATTTATCGACCGCCGGATCGCGGGTGCGCACAGCCTGGATATCGCAGGCGGCGGAAGCGATCATTTCCGGGTCAGCGGCATAGGCCTCTTCCACCACTTCACGAATAGCGATAGCCGGCATAATGGGGGAAGCCAGCTTATTCGCCAGCATATAGCTCAGGGCGCTGCCCAGATTTTCGTGTTTGAGTAGCGTTGCGTGGTAAAAACTGGCGAGCATAGGCTCACAGTCGGCCAGAGCCCGGGCTTCGGCTTTAATATTATTCCAGACGATATCCAGTTCTTCACACGGCATTGCTGACTCCAGGCGATAGCAGAATGACCGGCCAGTTCTACGCTGACCGGGTCATCGAGGTGACAAAGGTTCCTTTAAGATTAATTGCTGCGCTCGTCCTTGCGCGCACGGCCTAATAAAGTCAATGCTGCCTCGCGCGCAATTTTTCCGCAATACAATACCTGATAAATTTCCTCGGTTATTGGCATTTCGACACCTAAACGCTGTGCCAGAACGCGAACTTCCCTGGTATTGCGATAGCCTTCAACCACCTGGCCAATCTTATCCTGCGCGCTTTGCACATCCATACCCTGACCGAGCATCATGCCGAAGCGGCGGTTACGCGATTGGTTATCGGTGCAGGTCAGCACCAGATCGCCCAGCCCCGCCATCCCCATAAAGGTTTCCGGATCGGCGCCCAGCGCGGTACCGAGACGAGACATTTCAACCAGACCCCGGGTTATCAGCGCCGTACGCGCATTGGCGCCAAAGCCGATGCCGTCAGACATCCCGGCGCCAATGGCGATAACGTTTTTCACCGCCCCGCCAAGCTGCACGCCGATAAAGTCCGGGTTGATATAGACGCGGAAGCTTTTACCGCAGTGCAGTAAATGCTGCAGGTCGTCGGCAAACTGCGGCTCCGTGGACGCCAGCGAAATGGCCGTCGGCAGCCCTGCCGCCAGTTCTTTGGCAAAGGTCGGGCCGGAAATGACCGCCAGCGGGATCGTGTCGCCCAGCGCTTCGCGCGCGACATCCTGCAACAGGCGACCGGTTTCGGCCTCAAGGCCTTTTGTCGCCCAGACCAGGCGCGCATCCGGGCGCATCAGCGGTTTAATCTGCCGCAGAACCTCACCAAAGACATGGCTGGGCACCACAACCAGAATATCGCGGCTGGCCGCCAGCGCGGCAGATAGATCGCTTTCAAGATGCAGCGTGTCAGGGAAAGGGACGTCAGGAAGGAAAGCGGCGTTGCAGCGGTCATGTTGCAGCGTCGCGATATGTTTCGGGTCATGGCCCCAGAGCACAACATCGTGGCCATTTCTTGCCAGGGTGATGGCAAGAGCGGTGCCGTATGAGCCGGCACCGATCACAGTCATTGCAGCATTAAGTGCGTTCATCAGGCATCCTGATGTTGTTCGGCACCTTCGCCAGCTTGCTGCTGCAGATAGTTCATGAACAGCGCATCGAAGTTCACTGGCGCAAGGTTCAGTTGCGGGAAGGTACCGCGAGACACCAGGCTGGTAATGCACTCACGCGCATACGGGAACAGAATGTTCGGGCAGTATGCGCCGAGGCAATGCGCCATCTGGTTGCCGTCAATGCCGTCGATGGAGAAGATGCCGCCCTGCTGTACTTCGCACAGGAATGCGGTTTCTTCGCCCAGCGCAGCGGTTACGGTTACGCGCAGCACCACTTCGTAGACGCCTTCAGCCAGCTGGCTGGAAGCAGTGTCCAGATCAAGTTTAACTTCCGGCTGCCAGTCTTTCTGGAAAACTTGCGGCGCATTCGGCGCTTCAAAGGAAATATCCTTGGTATAGATACGCTGGATCTGGAACGTCATTTCGGTGCTGTTTTGTTCTGACATAGTAAAACCCTTTCGTGTTGTCCTTAAATACGCCTACCCGACCTGGGCAGACGCAAAATTAGCGCAGCAGGGGATCAAGTCCACCACGTGAATCAAGCGCATACAAGTCGTCACAGCCGCCAATGTGCTGCTCATCAATAAAAATCTGCGGAACCGTCGTACGACCGCTGCGCTCAATCATCTCTTCACGCTTCGCGGCATTGCCATCGATCGGCAGTTCATTGAACGTTACGCCTTTACTGTTCAGCAGTGCTTTTGCACGAATACAGAACGGACAGGTCGCTTTGGTGTAGATATCAATATTGGCCATGACTTCACTCCTGTTTTTACCCGCAGGATTTTACGCCGCAGACAAGGCTGCCCCCCGACGGCTCGCCGCAGTGGGGGAAACCTGGCTACGTCATAAAGACGTGGGTAAATTTATTTGCCGCGTACCAGCGGAAGGTTTTCGCCGCTCCAGCCAGCAATGCCTTCTTTCAGTACAAAGACCTTTTCAAATCCGGCTTTATTCAGCGCGCTGGCAGGCTCTTGCGCCTGCATACCGGAACCATCTACCACTATAATGGGTTGTGCTTTGTGTTTTTCCAACTCACCAACGTTATTTGCCTTGATTTCGCTCGGCAGCAGGTTGATGGAGCCCGCGATATGGCCTTTACGGAAGTCGTCACGCTGACGCAGGTCGACAACCACGGCATCTTCTTTGTTGATCAGACGCGTCGCTTCGCCACGGGTAATGACTTTAACTTTCGACATCAGCCCCTTAAAGGTGGTGAACAGCACCGCCACCAGCAGCGCGATCCACGCGATGCTCAGGACGGGGTGACGGCCGACGAATTGCATAATTTCTTGCATGGGGGGTTACAACTCCCGACTAAGTGATAAAAAAACCAGGGAAGGAGTATACCTGTGCATTGCGGCAAATACAGCCAGTGAGCGCGATGTAATGTATTTTCTGCGGCCCGTCACGAAAAAATCCCCTTCCGACGACTTTCGCGCGGGCCCGACGCTCTCTTTCTTTGATCTTTTACGGTGCTTTGAACGATTCAGCTGTAGTAAAATTACGCAAATTTTCTGTCTTTGAGCATGAGGTTGTCGCAATGTCGAATTCTAAAAAGCCGATGGTACTGGTCATTCTGGATGGCTATGGCTATCGTGAAGACCAGCAGGATAACGCGATTTATAGCGCGAAAACGCCAGTCATGGACGCATTGTGGGCGAAACGTCCCCATACGCTGATTGATGCTTCTGGTCTCGAGGTCGGTCTGCCGGATCGCCAGATGGGCAACTCTGAAGTGGGTCACGTTAACCTCGGCGCCGGTCGTATCGTTTACCAGGATCTGACCCGTCTCGATGTCGAAATCAAAGAACGCACGTTCTTTGCAAACCCGGTGCTGACCGCCGCGGTCGACAAAGCCGTTGCTGCGGGTAAAGCCGTGCACATCATGGGCCTGATGTCTCCAGGCGGCGTTCACAGCCACGAAGACCACATCATGGCGATGGTAGAGCTGGCCGCCGAACGCGGGGCAGAAAAAATCTACCTGCACGCTTTCCTCGATGGTCGCGACACCCCGCCGCGCAGCGCTGAAAACTCGCTGGCGAAATTTGAAGAAAAATTTGCCGCGCTGGGTAAAGGCCGCGTGGCCTCCATTATTGGCCGCTACTACGCCATGGACCGCGACAATCGCTGGGACCGCGTTGAGCAGGCGTATGATCTGATGACTCTGGCGCAGGGCGAGTTCCAGGCCGACAGCGCCGTTGCCGGTCTGCAGGCCGCCTACGCCCGCGATGAAAACGACGAATTCGTGAAGGCGACCGTCATCCGTGCCAACGGCCAGGCCGATGCCGCGATGGAAGACGGCGACGCGCTGATTTTCATGAACTTCCGTGCTGACCGCGCCCGTGAAATCACCCGTGCCTTCGTAAACGCCGATTTCGACGGTTTCGCCCGTAAGAAAGAGGTCAAACTCGACTTCGTGATGCTGACCGAATATGCCGCCGACATCAAAGTCGCCTGCGCATATCCGCCGGCATCCCTGGCCAACACCTTCGGCGAGTGGATGGCGAAGAACGACAAGACTCAGCTGCGCATCTCCGAAACCGAGAAATACGCCCACGTGACCTTCTTCTTTAACGGCGGCGTTGAAGAGCCGTTCAAAGGCGAAGAGCGTATTCTGATCAACTCGCCAAAAGTCGCCACCTACGACCTGCAGCCGGAAATGAGCTCCGCCGAGCTGACCGAAAAACTGGTGGCCGCCATCAAGGGCGGTCAGTACGATACCATCATCTGTAACTATCCGAACGGCGATATGGTCGGTCATACCGGTGTGATGGAAGCGGCAATTAAAGCCGTTGAAACGCTGGACAACTGCATCGATCAGGTCGCCAAAGCGGTAGAATCCGTCGGCGGCCAGCTGCTGATTACCGCCGATCACGGTAACGCTGAGCAGATGCGCGACCCGGCAACCGGCCAGGCCCATACGGCCCACACCAACCTGCCGGTGCCGCTGATCTACGTTGGCGATAAATCGGTGAAAGTCGCCGAAGGCGGCAAGCTTTCCGATATCGCGCCAACCATGCTGTCGCTGATGGGAATGGAAATCCCGCAAGAGATGACTGGCAAGCCGCTGTTCATCGTGGAATAATCCTTCCCCATGAGGGGAAAGGCGACTTATTCAAATACATGGATCGCAACGGCTGTTCGATCCGTCCTTTACGCCAGCGCACTCAGCGCTGGCGTATTGCTGTGCGCCGCACCCGCTCAGGCGGATGACCGCGACCAGCTCAAATCAATTCAGGCCGATATCGCCGCCAAGCAGAGAGCGATACAGCAGCAACAGCAGCAACGTTCTTCCCTGCTCGCCCAGCTCAGGGCTCAGGAAGAAGCTATCTCTGCGGCCACCCGCAAATTACGCGAAACTCAGGATACCCTGAACCAGTTGAACAAGCAGATTGACGAGATGAACGCGTCCATCGCTAAACTGGAGCGTCAGCGCGCCACTCAGGAGCGCAACCTGTCCGCGCAGCTTGATGCCGCGTTCCGCCAGGGGCCGCATACCGGGATGCAAATGATCCTCAGCGGTGAAGAGGGTCAGCGTAACCAGCGCATGCAGGTTTACTACGGTTACCTGAACCAGGCCCGCCAGGAGACGATCGCCCAGTTGAAACAGACGCGCGAAGAGGTCTCCGCGCAAAAAGCGCAGCTGGAAGAAAAGCAGAGCCAACAGCAAACGCTGGTTTACGAGCAGCGCGCACAGCAGGCCAAACTGGAACAGGCGCGTAACGAACGTAAGAAAACCCTTTCAGGCCTTGAATCGTCTATTCAGCAAGGTCAACAGCAGCTGGGCGAAATGCGGGCTAACGAATCGCGCCTGCGCGGTCGGATCGCGCAGGCAGAAGCCGCCGCGAAGGCCCGCGCTGAGAGTGAGGCTCGCGAGGCACAGGCCGTGCGCGATCGTCAGCAGGATGCCTCGCGGAAAGGCACCACCTACAAACCGACCGAAAGCGAACGTTCGCTGATGTCCCGCACCGGCGGTCTCGGCTCTCCGCGCGGTCAGGCCTACTGGCCGGTACGCGGAACGTTGCTTCATCGTTATGGCGAACAGCTGCAAGGTGAACTACGTTGGAAAGGGATGGTTATCGCTGCGTCTGAAGGCACCGAGGTCAAGGCAATCGCCGATGGCCGGGTGATTCTCGCCGACTGGCTACAGGGCTACGGCCTGGTGGTGGTCGTTGAACACGGTAAAGGCGATATGAGCCTTTACGGCTATAACCAAAGCGCGCTGGTCAGCGTCGGCACTCAGGTCCGGGCGGGCCAGCCGATTGCTCTCGTAGGCAGCAGCGGCGGTCAGGGCCGTCCGTCGCTCTATTTCGAAATTCGTCGCCAGGGTCAGGCGGTCAATCCACAGCCGTGGTTGGGAAGATAAGTTTTGCTTCAATTTCGCAGAATTGCATTCGCGGTAGCCGGTACGCTGGCTATGGCCTCGCCAGCATTTGCCGGCAAACTCTCGATCGTTATTGACGACTTTGGCTATCGTCCACAAACCGAAAATCAGGTACTGGCGCTGCCAGCAACGATCTCCGTCGCCGTATTACCCAACGCCCCTCACGCCCGTGAAATGGCGAGCAAGGCGCATAATCTCGGTCACGAGGTCCTCATCCACCTGCCAATGGCGCCGCTCAGCAAGCAACCGCTGGAAAAAGACACCCTGCGCCCGGATATGAGCAGCGATGAGATCGAGCGCATCATCCGCGACGCCTATGGCAAAGTACCGTACGCCGTTGGCCTGAACAACCATATGGGCAGCGCGATGACCTCCAGCCTGTTCGGGATGCAAAAGGTGATGCAGGCGCTGGAGCGCTACAATCTCTATTTCCTCGACAGCGTCACCATCGGCAATACCCAGGCCATGCGCGCGGCGCAGGGCACCGGGGTGAAGGTTATCAAGCGCAAAGTGTTCCTCGATGACACGCAGAATGAGGCCGATATTCGCGTCCAGTTCAACCGCGCCATCGCGCTGGCGCGCCGCAACGGTTCCGCGATTGCTATCGGTCACCCGCATCCCACCACGGTGCGCGTCCTGCAGCAAATGGTCTATAACCTGCCGCCGGATATCACCCTGGTGCGTCCGAGCAACCTGCTGAACGAGCCGCAGATCGATACCTCAAGGCCGGACAGCGGGCTGCCGCCGTCGGCAACCACGCCGCCAACGTCGCCGCGTAATCCGTTCCGCGGCGTGAAGTTCTGTAAGACGAAGCATCCGCCGGAGCCGGTGTACGCCAGCCGCTTCTTCAGCGTCCTGAGCGAAAGTATCAGCCACAGCCCTCTGGTGCAGTACTACCAGCTGAAATGGCAGGGCTGGGACAACCCGACGAACTAAGCGGATCGGGAATCTGTTCGTTGTTCCGCGACAGATTCCCGTTTATCGTCAAAAGCATACCAGGCTTTCAAATACTTCATAACACTGTACAAGATTGCCTATAGCCCGGCCGCAGCCGGGCTGCCGTGTTCTGAGGTTAATCCCAGCTCAGAACCACTTTACCGGACTGGCCAGATCGCATCGCATCAAAGCCCTGCTGGAACTCATCAATGGCAAAACGGTGGGTGATGATCGGTGACAAATCCAGTCCAGACTGGATCAAGGCCGCCATCTTGTACCAGGTTTCAAACATTTCCCGGCCATAAATCCCTTTGATAAACAGCCCTTTGAAGATAACTTTGGTCCAGTCGATCGACATATCCGACGGCGGAATACCGAGCATCGCAATACGACCGCCGTGGTTCATGGTGTCCAGCATGGTGCGGAACGCTGGCGGCGCACCGGACATTTCCAGACCCACATCGAACCCTTCGCTCATCCCCAGTTCGGCCATCACATCGGCCAGGCTCTCCCTGGCGACGTTAACGGCACGCGTCACGCCCATTTTACGCGCCAGGCCCAGTCGATACTCGTTAACGTCCGTGATAACCACATTACGTGCGCCGACGTGTTTAGCGACCGCCGCCGCCATGATGCCAATCGGTCCCGCGCCGGAAACCAGCACATCTTCGCCAACCAGATCGAAAGAGAGCGCCGTGTGAACCGCGTTGCCAAACGGGTCAAAAATCGACGCCAGATCGTCAGAAATGTTGTCGGGGATTTTGAAGGCGTTGAAAGCCGGAATCACCAGATATTCCGCGAAGCAGCCCGGACGGTTAACCCCCACACCGATGGTATTACGGCACAGGTGCGTGCGCCCGGCGCGGCAATTGCGGCAGTGGCCACAGGTAATATGCCCTTCACCGGACACGCGATCGCCAATCTTAAAGCCGCGTACTTCCTGGCCGATACCCACCACTTCGCCGACGTATTCATGCCCTACAACCATCGGCACCGGGATGGTTTTTTGCGACCATTCGTCCCAGTTATAGATGTGTACGTCGGTACCGCAAATCGCGGTCTTGCGGATTTTGATCAGCAGATCGTTATGGCCGACTTCCGGTTCCGGTACGTCGGTCATCCAGATGCCTTCTTCCGCTTTCAGTTTGGATAACGCTTTCATCTCACGCCCTCAGGCAATCACGCCCAGTTGTTTACCGATGCGGGTAAAGGCTTCCACCGCACGTTCAATTTGTTCAGGGGTATGCGCCGCCGACATCTGGGTACGAATACGCGCCTGGCCTTTTGGTACCACCGGATAGAAGAACCCGGTCACGTAAATCCCTTCTTTTTGCAGCTCGCGCGCAAAGTTTTGCGCAATCACGGCGTCGCCCAGCATGACCGGGATAATCGCGTGATCGGCGCCGGCCAGCGTAAAGCCCGCAGCGGTCATTTTTTCGCGGAACAGGCGCGCGTTGGCCCACAGGCGATCGCGCAGTTCGGCGCCGGACTCCACCATCTCCAGCACTTTGATGGAGGCAGCGACAATCGCCGGGGCCAGCGAGTTGGAGAACAGATACGGACGCGAGCGCTGGCGCAGCCATTCAACCACCTCTTTACGCGCGGCGGTATAGCCGCCGGACGCGCCGCCCAGCGCTTTACCTAATGTCCCGGTGATGATATCGACACGGCCCATCACAGCGCAGTATTCATGAGAGCCGCGACCGTTTTCCCCGACAAAGCCGACGGCGTGGGAATCGTCGACCATCACCAGCGCATCGTATTTATCCGCCAGGTCGCAGACGCCTTTCAGGTTGGCAATCACGCCGTCCATGGAGAATACGCCGTCGGTGGCGATCAACACATGACGCGCGCCGGCTTCACGGGCCTCTTTCAGACGCGCCTCCAGCTCCTGCATGTCGTTATTGGCATAACGGTAGCGTTTGGCTTTACACAAACGTACGCCGTCGATGATGGAGGCGTGGTTCAGGGCATCGGAAATAATGGCATCTTCCGGGCCTAACAGGGTTTCAAACAGACCGCCGTTGGCGTCAAAGCAGGAGGAGTAGAGAATCGCATCTTCCATGCCGAGGAACTCCGCCAGCTTCTTCTCAAGCGCTTTGTGGCTGTCCTGCGTCCCGCAAATAAAGCGCACCGAAGCCATACCAAAACCGTGGCTGTCCATCCCCGCTTTCGCGGCGGCAATCAGCTGCGGATGGTTAGCCAGACCCAGATAGTTATTGGCGCAGAAGTTAATCACGTTGCTGCCGCCGACGGTTATATCCGCCTGCTGCGCCGACGTAATAATGCGTTCTTCTTTAAATAACCCTTCCGCACGAGCGGTCTCGAGGCTATTGGTCAACTGTTCGTAAAAATCACCACGCATTGCAACTCTCCAGATTTGGCAAAATTTGGCACATATTACCCAAAGCTATACGCTGATACGAGATGATGCATTCCTGAATGAATTATTTGCAGCATAAATCACGCTCACCACCCCGCGTTACGGCGAATGGCTGAAGCCTGCTCCATGTGGTGATATGATATGAGTATCCGTGTCCGGATTGTCTCTGGACGCCATACTTTAAAGGTTACAGTTATGATCATCGTTACCGGCGGCGCAGGCTTTATCGGCAGCAACATCATTAAAGCCCTGAATGACAAAGGCATTACCGACATTTTGGTCGTAGATAATCTGAAAGACGGCACCAAGTTTGCTAACCTGGTAGACCTGGATATCGCTGATTACATGGATAAAGAAGACTTCCTGATTCAGGTGATGGCCGGGGAAGAGTTCGGCGAAATTGAAGCCATATTCCACGAAGGTGCCTGCTCTTCCACCACAGAGTGGGATGGCAAGTACATGATGGATAACAACTATCAGTACTCTAAAGAGGTGCTGCACTACTGCCTGGAGCGTCAGATCCCGTTCCTGTACGCCTCGTCGGCGGCCACCTACGGCGGTCGCACCAGCGACTTTATCGAATCCCGTGAATATGAGCAGCCGCTGAACGTTTACGGTTACTCCAAATTCCTGTTTGACGAATACGTCCGCCAGATCCTGCCGGAAGCCGACTCGCAGATTGTCGGTTTCCGCTATTTCAACGTCTACGGGCCGCGTGAAGGCCACAAAGGCAGCATGGCGAGCGTGGCTTTCCACCTCAATACCCAGCTGAATAATGGCGAAAGTCCGAAACTGTTCGAAGGCAGCGATGGCTTCAAACGCGATTTCGTCTACGTGGGCGACGTGGCGGCGGTGAATCTGTGGTTCTGGGAAAACGGCGTATCCGGCATTTTCAACCTCGGCACCGGCCGCGCGGAATCTTTCCAGGCGGTAGCCGATGCCGCGCTGGCATATCACCAGAAAGGCAGCATCGAATACATCCCGTTCCCGGAGAAGCTGAAAGGCCGCTACCAGGCATTTACCCAGGCGGATCTGACCAACCTGCGCGCAGCAGGCTACGACAAACCGTTTAAAACCGTTGCCGAGGGCGTAACGGAATATATGGCCTGGCTCAACCGCGACGCGTAAGACATAACATGAAAATATTGGTGGTTGGCCCGTCTTGGGTGGGCGACATGATGATGTCGCAAAGTCTCTATCGCACGCTCAGGGCGCGCTATCCCCAGGCGATAATCGACGTGATGGCACCTGCGTGGTGCCGTCCGCTGCTGTCGCGCATGCCGGAAGTTAACGAAGCAATCCCGATGCCGCTCGGCCATGGCGCGCTGGCTATCGGCGAACGACGTAAGCTGGGGCACAGCCTGCGCGAGCGTCGCTACGATCGTGCTTATGTGCTGCCCAACTCGTTTAAATCGGCGCTGGTGCCGTTCTTCGCCAACATCCCGCACCGCACCGGCTGGCGCGGCGAGATGCGCTACGGTCTGCTGAACGACGCGCGGGCGCTGGATAAAGACGCCTGGCCGCTGATGGTTGAACGCTATGTCGCGCTGGCCTATGACAAGGGCGTCATGCGCAGCGCCAAAGACCTGCCGCAGCCGCTGCTGTGGCCGCAACTGCAGGTTCATGAAGGCGAAAAATCGCAGGCCTGTAGCGCGTTTAATCTCTCAGCCGATCGCCCAATGATCGGCTTCTGCCCCGGCGCAGAGTTTGGCCCGGCAAAACGCTGGCCGCACTATCACTACGCTGAGCTGGCGAAACAGCTTATCGACGACGGTTACCAGATAGTCCTGTTCGGTTCGGCCAAAGATAACGAAGCGGGCAAAGAGATCATCGCCGCGCTGAGCAGCGAACAGCAGGCCTGGTGTCGCAATCTGGCCGGGGAGACCCAGCTTGAGCAGGCCGTCATTCTGCTTGCCGCCTGTAAAGCGGTGGTCAGCAACGATTCCGGCCTGATGCACGTCGCCGCCGCGCTGGACCGCCCGCTGGTGGCGCTGTATGGCCCAAGCAGCCCGGACTTCACTCCCCCGCTGTCGCATAAAGCGCGGGTGATTCGCCTGATTAGCGGCTACCACAAGGTACGTAAGGGCGATGCCGCACAAGGGTATCATCAGAGTCTGATCGATATTACGCCGCAGCGCGTACAGGAAGAGCTAAACGCGCTCCTGCAGGAAAAAACCGATAAAGAGGAAGCGTAACGGATGCGGGTATTGATCGTAAAAACCTCGTCCATGGGCGACGTCCTGCATACGCTGCCCGCGCTGACCGATGCCGCGCAGGCGTTTCCCGGTATTCGCTTTGACTGGGTCGTCGAGGAGGGGTTCGCACAGATTCCGTCCTGGCATGAAGCGGTCGATCGGGTGATTCCCGTCGCCATTCGCCGCTGGCGTAAAGCCTGGTTTTCCGCGCCGGTGAAGGCCGAACGCCAGGCCTTTCGCGACGCCGTACGGGCGCACAAATATGACGCGATTATCGACGCCCAGGGTCTGGTCAAAAGCGCCGCGCTGGTCACCCGGCTGGCGCACGGCGTGAAGCACGGTATGGACTGGCAAACCGCTCGCGAGCCGCTGGCAAGCCTGTTCTACAATCGCCGCCACCATATTGCGAAACAGCAGCATGCCGTTGAGCGCACCCGCGAACTGTTCGCCAAAAGCCTGGGCTACGCCAAACCCGACGCGCAGGGCGATTACGCCATTGCACGCCATTTTATGCACCTGGATAACCCCTCTGCCGAGCCGTATCTGGTGTTTCTGCACGCGACGACGCGTGATGACAAACACTGGCCGGAAGAAAACTGGCGGGCGCTGATCGACCTGCTGGCCGCCAGCGGGCTACGTATTAAGCTGCCGTGGGGAGCGCCGCATGAAGAAGCGCGGGCTAAGCGCCTGGCGGAGGGTCACGCCTTTGTCGACGTACTGCCGCGCATGAGTCTTGAGCAGGTCGCTCAGGTGCTGGCGGGCGCTCGCGCGGTTGTCTCCGTCGATACCGGACTAAGCCATCTTACCGCTGCGCTCGATAAACCCAACTTTACGCTGTATGGCCCGACCGATCCGGGGCTGATTGGCGGATATGGTAAAAACCAGCACACGCTCATATCACCAACGAAAGCAACCAGCGATATAAGTGCAGAGACGATATGGCGGGCGATAAGAGGAGTGGTTTAATGCGCAAAATCCATGTGATTAATCTGGAAAAGATGGGGGGCGTCGAGCGCCTCTTCTTACAGTACATTCATGATATCACCGCCGGACAGGATCGTATTTTTTGCATCAGCAACAATATTGGTCCGGAAATCGCGCAGCATCTGAAGGGCCGTCATATCACCTTCGTAAACCGGATAATCAACGGCTGTCCGGTGAAGTTTCCGCCGTTCCTGCGCAAGTATGCGTTGCAGACCCGGACCTGGCTGGCCAATGCAGACGTTATAATCGTCTGGGATCTGGTCCCCGTATTTGCTGCCAGACCGTCCCGGGGAAAGGTGATTTATTACGATCATGGCTGCTCCTGGCGCTACCCTCACAATAAAAAAACGTCCGGCTTCTTTGCCTCCCTGAGCGGCTATATTTCCGCATCCTATGCCTCTCAGCGGGTCATGACGTTACGCTTCAACCTGCCGTGTCCTTCCAGGGTGCTCACCAACCGCATTACGCCGCCTGACAATATTTTTACCGGCGATAAGCCCCTCTCTGCCCCCCTGCGTCTGGGCGTAGCGGCAAGGCTGGTTGGTCTGAAGGGGATAAGCGTCGCGCTGTTAACGTTAAAAAATCTTCTCGATCGGGGTACCAACGTCACCCTCGATATTGTCGGTAAAGGGCCAGATGAGCAGCAGTTTAAAGCGCTTGCCGAAAAGTCAGGTATTGCCGATCGCGTCAATTTTCTCGGTTTCCACGACGACTTAAGTCATTTTTTCAACAATATTCATATTTATCTCAGCACACCGGTTACAGAACCCTTTGGTCTGTCCTGCCTGGAAGCTCTGTTTTACGGCGTGCCGGTTATTTACCCGTTAATTGACGGGCAACCGGAAGTGGTTAAGAACGGATACTGCGGCATTGGTATTACGCCGGACGTGACGCCGGAGGAGCATTTCAGACTCTGCGGTGTGAACGTCAACTTCCCCCACGATGTTTATTATCCGCAGCAAGACGCGCTACTTCCCCCGCGGCTGTTATCGCCGGAAAAATGCGCCGACGCGGTGCTATACATCGTGAATAACGACTACGAGCTTTTCCGCCAACATGCTTTTGAGCACGTAAAAGCGCATTTCGATGCCACGACCTTTGTCCGTGATTTTAACTCTACCATCAGCGAACTTGTGGATGCATAGCGTGACCTTAGACAGCTCAAAAATCAGAAAAACAATACTTAACCTGGTTGTTTCACTGTATCTCCTTGCTTTTGCACTGTATTACATTAATCCCGCAGAAATCAGAAAAGTGTACTACCTGGCTGGTTATCTGACGGTGTTAAGCGCATTGCTCAGCATCCGGACAACGAAAACCTGGACCCAGAATTGGGATCTTGCCGGTGCGCTGGCCCTCTTTGCCCTGGGGCTGTTTGCCTGGTACGGATTAAATTACGCGCATGGCGAGTACTGGGATATTTACGATTCCTACAAAGACACCGCCAAAGTGCTGGCGGTGAGCGCCATCGTGGTGTTTCTGCTCTCCAGTCTCCGGTTTACCTTTAACGCAACATGGTTCAACTACTTGCTTATCGCAGCGGGGCTGGTCACCAACCTCTATGCCATCTACCAGGGGCTGACGCTGCACGTTTTCCGGATTCAGATTACGCTCGAACGGGCCACGGTCATCGCCTATATCTTCACCATGACCAATATCGTGCTGCTCGGAACCATTCTGGAACTGAAAAATAAATATCGTTACGTCCTGTTCCTGGTTTGCGCGATGACCGGGCTGGCGGCGATTGCGTTTACCGAAACGCGAGCCGCGCTGCTGGCCTGCCCGGTACTGATTATCCTGCTGCTCTTTGTGCACCCGCAGGTGAGTAAACAGCAGTTGCTGAAGCTGTGTGCGGCCTTTGTTATTGCACTGGTTCTGCTGACCGCCCTGTTCCATCAAAAACTGATCGCCCGCTATCAGGAGATGCAAACTGATATCACCCAGTACCAGGACCACAATAGTGTCTCCTCCGTCGGTTCGCGTTTAGTCATGTTTAAAACGGGATTACAGGCAGGTCTTGATGCCCCATTCGGCGAGTCAGCGGAAAGACGCGGGAACGATATCAAGCAGCAAGTGCAGGCTAATCCTGGCCTTGCCGGGGCGCTGGATTTTATCAATGTCCATATGCACAACGAGTTTATTGAAAACTTCTCCCTGCGCGGCATTGGCGGCGTTGCCACGCTGATCCTTTTATACGCCGTATTATTGCTCAACGCCTGGCGCAAACGTAACGCGATACAAGGCGTTCTCACGCTAACGGTGATAGTTTACGGATTAAGCGACGTGATTTTCTTTAGTAAAGAAGCGGTGATTGTCTTCTCAATGGCCCTGATACTCTCCGTATTACAGCAGAAAATCGCCATCGGGCAGGATAAAGCGCATGCGTAACCCTCACTGCCTGTTCAGCGTTATTATCCCGGTCTTTAATAATGCGCAATATATCAGGCAGACGCTGGACTCGGTGTTTGCCCAAATTGATAGCGATGTCGAAGTCATCATTAGCAATGACGGCTCGACGGACAATAGCAAAGCGGTTATCCAGCAGGCCATTGATGAATATCGCGGCGCAGGCCAGATCCATTTTTACAGCCACGAGAATACCGGCGTATCCAGCACGCGTAATCGTGCCCTGGATAAAGCACAGGGTGCCTGGATTGGCTTTATTGATGGCGATGACCTCTGGAGCCCTCATTTCTGGCAAACAATAAAACCGCTCCTCCAGCAAGGCGATAGTGATTTAATCGACTTTCATTATCACTATTTTAAAGACCGGCTGCCTGCGCCCACGCAAACGGCACCAGGGCAGCAGACAACGATCGCCGATAAACAGCATGATGCGTTATATGCCGTCTTCCGCCGCTCCCACTGGCATATCTGGAGTCGGGTCTACCGGCGCGAACTCATCGGTAACCATCGCTTCCATGTTGGCCGTCGCTATGAAGATATGATGTTTACCCCCTGGTTATATCTCGAGGCCAGACGCATTATTTGCCTGGAGGAGACGCTCTACTGGTATCGCGATAACGCCTTCGGCATTACCCGCAATATTCAGACCTCGGATATCAGCGATATGGTCTTTGCACTCAATCAGCTGATTGAGAAGGTGGCCACGCAACCGCCATCTGAGTTACCGCCGCGATTGATCACCGCGCTGATTAACAATTTATTCAATGAGATAAAAGGGTTGCACGACAAGATCTACGGCTTTTATAACTACAGCGATGAGACAATGGCGGCACTCACCGCTGCCAGTAAACTCCTGACAGCGGACGGGATGTCTCTGAAGCGACGGCTTCATCTGCGATACCCGAACATCTGGAAGAAAACCTCCCGGCTCCGCCAGATG
The DNA here is from genome assembly GCF_002806725.1 of Raoultella sp. T31. Lineage (NCBI taxonomy): Bacteria > Pseudomonadati > Pseudomonadota > Gammaproteobacteria > Enterobacterales > Enterobacteriaceae > Klebsiella > Raoultella sp. T31. Next base: position 64,690 of record NZ_PIBO01000004.1, on the reverse strand, counting down.
TTACGGAAAGGGCGATAAGCTAGATTTTGGTCTGATAATATTCAGCCAATGTCATCCCTTTTGCCTGCGGCGCCAGCCAGCTGAAAAAAGCCTCCAGATCGTCATATAAACGCTCGATATCCTGTTGGTTTTTAAACGTCGGGCTACCGCCTGGCATATATTCAGAAGAGTGCAGCATATATTCGACATAGTCGTTGCCCTGAGCCAGGGTCTGCTGCACCACTTTCTTCATGGTGTCGACATTTCCCCCCATCGGGCGCAGCCAGTGAACGGAAGGCGAGCGCACTTTACCGCGCAAGCGATCGTAGCCCTGCTTCACGCTGTTCATCCAGCCGGAGTGCTTATACTGAATACTCATCGGCACTTCCAGCAGCGAAGAGCGGCCTTCGCGGCTGATATCATTCTCATCGAGGAAATAGGCTTGCTGCGGGAAGCGGCGGTAATCGGTCCCGCCATCGCCCTGCGGGGCGCCTTTCGCCGTCTTCCAGTTGACACGCGGCGTAACCGAACAGTCCACCAGATAGCCATGCTCCACCAGCAGACGGGCGTAGCGCTCATCAAACGCCCAGCGCCCGGCGCGATGGCTGACCATTTTCGTCTGGAAAGTGTCTTCCAGCAGGTGCGTCATATAAGCCACTTTTTCGCGCATCGCCGCCACGGGATATTCAATCAGATAGGGCTTATGGCGCCAGTCGTCATCGGTCAACGGGTCCGTCGGCGGGCTGTTCCAGGCATGGAGATGCATGCCGATTTCCGCCGTCCCACGGGCAATCACATCTTTGGCGAATTCGATATAGAAGGGATCCATCGCCATTTCATAGTTCGTTAAATAGACGGGTTTAAAGCCATACTTTTCGCAGAGCTGCTGAAAACGCGGTAAATAGCGCGCATTCTCGGTGGTAATGCTGTCATGTTTTTGCCAGAGGTTGTCGCCCTCTGTATCAATCGTGATGAGAAATGCGGGATTGTGCACGAAAACGTCCTCAGACCATACGTATCCGGTCATGGTAGAGCAATACAACGCTTCTCTCAATCTGTCTGATCCCCTAGAATCGGAAACCTGATATTGAATGAAGAACAGAGAATGACGTCTGAAACCCGCTCTTCCGGCCCTGTGACCCCGACGCGAATCCTGGTTATTAAGCTGCGCCATCATGGCGATATGCTGCTGATCACGCCGCTCATTCACACCCTCAAACAGCACTATCCCGCGGCCAGCGTCGATGTGCTGCTGTATGAAGAAACCCGGGATATGCTCGCCGCTAACCCTGATATCAACCAGATTTTCGCCATTGACCGGCGCTGGAAAAAACAGGGGAAAGGCCACCAGCTCAAGATGGAGTTCAGGCTAATCCGCACCCTGCGCCAGCAGCGCTACGATATGGTGCTCAATCTTGCCGATCAGTGGCCAAGCGCGATTATCACTAAACTGACCGGCGCGCCAACCCGCATCGGTTTTGACTTCCCGAAACGACGTCACCCGGCATGGCGTTTTTGCCATACCGCCCTCGCCTCAACCGAGCAGCATAACCAGCTGCACACCGTGCAACAGAATCTGTCGATTCTGGTGCCGACGGGGCTGGATAGCCATGATGCGCCGGCGAAGATGGGCTACAGCGAACAGGACTGGAGCGCCAGCCGCGCGCTGCTGCCGGAAGGATTTCAGGACCACTATATCGTCATTCAACCGACCTCCCGCTGGTTCTTTAAATGCTGGCGCGAAGATCGGATGAGCGCCCTGATTAACGCCCTCTCTGCCGCGGGCCACCCGGTCGTGCTGACCTCCGGTCCTGATGCCAAAGAGAAGCAGATGATCGAAACCATTATGGCGGGCTGCCCCAACGCTCTCCTGCACTCGCTGGCCGGGCAGCTAACCCTTCGCCAGCTGGCCTCCGTCATCGACCACGCCCGTCTGTTTATCGGCGTCGATTCCGTGCCAATGCATATGGCCGCCGCGCTGGGCACGCCGCTGGTGGCGCTGTTCGGGCCGTCAAAGCTGACCTTCTGGCGTCCCTGGCAGGCCAAAGGCGAAGTCATCTGGGCGGGTGATTTCGGTCCTCTGCCCGACCCGGATGACATTGATACCGGCACGGAAGAACGCTACCTCGATTTAATCCCCACCGATGCCGTTATCGCGGCAGCGAAGAAGGTACTGGCATGAGCAAATTCAGGCTGGCCCTGGTGCGCCAGAAATATCGCCCGGACGGCGGCGCGGAGCGCTTTGTCGCCCGCGCGCTGGAAGCCCTTGATAGCAGCAATCTTGAACTGAACGTGATTACTCGCGAATGGCAAGGGCCGGTGAAACCCGACTGGAATATTCACATCTGCAACCCGCGTAAATGGGGGCGCATCAGCCGTGAACGCGGTTTCGCCGATGCCGCACGTCAGCTGTGGCAGCGCGAAAACTTCGATCTGGTGCAGAGCCATGAGCGCATTCCCGGGTGCGATCTGTATCGCGCGGGTGACGGCGTCCACCGTCGCTGGTTGCAGCAGCGCTCGCGTATTTTGCCCGGCTGGAAAAGCCGCCTGCTGTTTGCCGACCGCTACCACCGCTATGTCATGCAGGCCGAACGCGAGATGTATCGGGATTCACGCCTGCGCGGCGTCATCTGTAACGCGGAAATGATAAAGCGCGAGATTATTGAAGACTTCGGCCTGCCGGCGGAAAAAATCCACGTTATCTATAACGCCATCGATAACCAGCGTTTCCTGCCGCCTACGGAAGCGGCCTTTGTCGCGCTCCGTAACCAATGGAATCTGCCGCTGCAGGCGACCTGCCTGATCTACGTCGGCTCCGGCTTTGAGCGCAAGGGGCTGGATGCAGCGATTCGCGCCATCGCGCCGACCAACCGCTATCTGCTGGTCGTGGGTAAAGATAAAGAGCAGGGCCGTTATCAGCAGCTGGCGAAAACGCTGCACTGCGAGGAGCGGGTGCGCTTTTTCGGCATGCAGTCGGAAACCCTGCCGTTTTATCAAATGGCCGACGGCCTGCTGCTGCCAACGCTGTACGACCCGTTCCCGAACGTCATTCTGGAAGCCATGGCCTGCGGCCTGCCGGTGATCACCACTACCGGCTGCGGCGGCGCGGAATTTATCGTCCAGGGAAGCAATGGCTTTGTCTGCGATGCGCTCGATATTCCGGCGCTTCAACAGGCGGTGACGGCGCTTCCTGCCCGCGCGCTGGGCTCCGCAGAGGGGAACCGCGCCCGGGAACGCATTATGGACTGCACCAGCGCACGGTTATCGACGCAGCTGCTCTCCCTCTATCAGGATCTGGTGAAATAACGATGCGTATACTGTTTGTGATCGACGGGCTGCCCGGCGGCGGTGCGGAAAAAGTGGTGCTGACGCTGGCAGAGCATTTTCTGAGTCAGGGCGATCGGGTCTCGCTGTTTTCCCTGCGTGACGTCTGCGATTACCCTCTGCCGGACGGGCTGGATTATCAGGTCATTAGCGACCATTGCCGCAAACCGTGGCGCAAAATCACCGAACTTTCGCGCCGCGCCCGTCAGCTGGATGCAGCCATAGTCAAAGCCGAGCAGGCGGGTGAATTCGATCTGGTGCTCTCCAACCTGCATAAAACCGATCGTATTGTCGCCCGTAGCCGGACGTTGAAAAACCGGAACGTCTGGTTCTGTCTGCATGGTGTCTTTTCCACATCGTATCTGGGCCATCGCACCGGCTTCGATCGCTGGATGAAGCAGCGGAAGATTAAGCGTGTCTACCAGGGACGCAACGTCATCACCGTCTCCGCGGCGGTTGGCGAGGATCTGGTGGAACAGTTCGCCATACGCCCGGCACAGTTAAAAACCATTTATAACCCGTTCGACATTCCCGCTCTGCGCGCCGGGGCCGAAGCGCCTGGCGAGCAGCCGGCGGGGGACTATATTATTCACGTCGGTCGCTTCCACCCAGGCAAACGCCACGATCGCCTGATCGAAGCCTACGCGCAAAGCGGTATCGATGCGCCGCTGGTGCTGCTGGGGCAGGGAAAACCGGAGCAGGAACAGCGCCTGCGCCAGCTGGCGCAGCAGCTACAGGTTGGCGACAGGGTTCTGTTTAAAGGCTTCCAGAAAAACCCGCTGCCGTGGATTAAACACGCGCGGATGCTGGTGCTCAGCTCCGACAGCGAAGGCTTTGGTAACGTGGTGGTTGAGGCTCTTCTGCTGGATACTCCGGTCGCCAGTACCCGCTGTCCTGGCGGGGTGACGGAAATCCTCACCGGCGAATTAGCCCGCGGCCTGGCCGATCTGAACAGCCCGGCGCTGGCCCGGACGATGCAAAGCATTTACCATAACCCACCAGCCATCGACCCTTCTGCGCTGGAAAGATTCAGCGTGGATGCGATTTGTCAGCAGTACCGTCAGCTGCGTCGCGGCTGATGCCGCTATTTAACCAGGATCGAATGATTTATGAGTCAAACGCCTTTACTGAGCATTGTGGCTGCCGTTTATAACGGCGAAAAATTCCTTGCACAATTCTTTGCGTGCATTGAGCAACAGCAGCTGGAAAGCTATGAGCTGATCCTGGTCAACGACGGTTCGACGGACGGTAGCCTGGCGGTTATCAACGAATGGAAGGCGCGCTTACCGCATATTATCGTGCTGGAGCAGGAAAACCAGGGCGTCTCGGTGGCGCGTAACACCGGCCTCGCCGTGGCAACGGGTAAGTACCTGACCTTTCCGGATATCGACGACAATATTTACCCCGGAATGTACCACGCCCTGCTGGAGATGGCGGAAAAGGGCAACCTTGACGTGGCCACCTGCAACGGCCGCTACGTCTACGAGACGAAAAAAGATATCCATCCCATTTTTCCGCTGGACCGGCTGCAGTCGACCGGCGTTTTGCCCGGTCACGTGTGGTTAAAGCAGGCGCTGGATTCGCGTAAGTTCCTGCATGTGACCTGGCTGAATATCTATCGCCGCGAATTTATCATGCGGCACAAGTTCCGCTTCGAGCCCGGATTACGTCATCAGGACATTCCGTGGACCACGGAAGTGCTACTGGCGGCTGAACGCGTGCAGTACACCAGCGAACAGTTCTACGATTACTACATTCACTCGCAATCGGTGTCGCACAAACCGGACAACGACGACACGCTGATGCGCTCAGCGCGCCACTACATGAAAATTCTGGAGATGCTGGACGCTATCAACCAGCGCTACCCGGACAAGGTTCGCGATATTTCCGCCTGTCGCTGGCAAATAGCGAAAGAGGGGTTAGGGATCATCCATACGATAGACGAGATGAAAGATCGCGAAAAACAACGGCAGCTGATTGCCGAATTTTTTGCGCGCGGCATATGGCAGCTCATCTGGAAAAATGCCCACGACCTGCGCTTGCGCTGGCGGCTGGGACGGCGTTATTTCCGTTTGAAGAAAAGGCTGGCAAACTAAGTACCGTGCCCCGTAACCCGCCGGAAAAAGAGCAGTATATTCTGGAGATGTATGAGTAAAATTGCGAAACAAGTCGCCGCTGGCGTCTTCCTCACTATCCTGAAGGCAACCGGCTATAGCGTAAAAAAAATTGCCCGTTTTTCAGCGCAGGAACGACTGAATACCATTGCGGTATTCTCGACAACGGCGTTAGGGGATTTCCTGTTAAATACGCCCGCCATCGGGGCCATAAAAGCCCGTTGGCCGGATGCAAAGCTGCTGTTGGTTATCAATCAGCGTAACAAGGACCTGGCCACCGGCAGCCCGCTCTTCGATGAGATTCTGTACTGGAACGGCAAAGTCAACGGCATGCTGCCGCTGGCAAAAACGTTGCGTCGCCATGGCGTTGATGCAACATTTATTCTGCATTCACACACCCCCTACGATATCATCGCCGCGTCTCTGGCTCGCTCCCGCTATATCCTGAAAGACGTGTATTACAACGATTATCAGGGAAGAGCGGATTTCCTCCTGGCGCCGTATCTGTCCGCGTTTTACGATAACAGGCAAAATGGCAATATCCATCTGATACATCAGAAAACCCAGTTGCTGAACGCCGTTGGCATCGACACGCCATCAGAAGAGATGTTTATTCCGGCACCCTTTACGCCTGAGCATCACGATATCCCCGTTATCGGGATTCATGCCGGGGCATCCACGCCTGAAAGATGTTGGCCGGAGGAAAATTTTTCACGGTTGATCGAGCAACTTATCAGCAATCATGACACTATTCAGATTGAGCTGATCGGCGCGGCGGGCGAGAAGGCCCTGAATCAGCGCATTATTGAAGGCATGTCGGTCGCGAGCGACAGAGTTAAAAATGTCGCCGGCACAACAAACCTTATCCAGCTGGCGGCAAAAGTGGCTGGGTTTAAGGCCCTGGTCGTCGGCGATACCGGCCCGTTACATATTGCCATTGCCGTGAAAACACCCAGCGTGGGGCTGTATGGAAGCCAGAGTGCTATCGATGGCGCCGCCCCGATTCAGGATCAGGCGATCCATCAGTTCATTCGCTCGCCAGAAGATCAAAGCGGGATAAAAGGCGTCAGCATTGCCGAGGTTTATGCTGCTACGGTAGATGCCCTGCGCTCACCGTCGGCAAAAGCGCCTTAAGAGATAGCTTTAAGCACACTAAATGCTTAGAATTTGCCCGCTGAAACAAAAAAACGGATATATCCTTTGGAATTGCTTTATACCACTTTACTCTACCTTATACAGCCGTTGGTGTGGCTGCGACTATTATTACGCAGCCGTAAAGCCCCTGCCTATCGTAAACGCTGGGCGGAACGTTATGGCTTCTGTCAAAACAAGGTAGCGCCGGATGGGATTCTGCTGCATTCCGTTTCCGTGGGTGAGACGCTTGCCGCTATCCCGCTCGTGCGTGCGCTGCGCCACCGCTACCCCTCGCTGCCGATCACCGTCACCACCATGACGCCGACCGGCTCAGAGCGCGCCATGTCCGCCTTCGGCAAAGATGTTCACCATGTCTATCTGCCTTACGATTTGCCCTGCGCAATGAACCGCTTCCTCAACACGGTGCAACCGAAGCTGGTTATCGTCATGGAAACCGAGCTGTGGCCGAATATGGTCGCCGCGCTGCATAAACGTAAAATCCCGTTGGTCATCGCCAACGCCCGTCTGTCGGAACGTTCCGCCAAAGGCTACGCCAGACTGGGGAAATTTATGCGTCGGCTGCTCAGTCGCATCACGCTGATTGCGGCGCAGAATGAAGAAGACGGCAATCGCTTTCTGGCTTTGGGCCTGAAGCGCAATCAGCTGGCGGTCACCGGCAGCCTCAAATTTGATATTTCCGTGACGCCAGAGCTGGCCGCACGCGCGATTACTCTCCGCCGCCAGTGGGCGCCGCACCGCAAAGTCTGGATAGCCACCAGCACTCACGACGGCGAAGAACAAATTATTCTGCAGGCGCACAGGAAGCTGCTCGATACCTTCCCTGACCTGCTGTTGATTCTCGTCCCTCGCCACCCTGAGCGCTTCGCCGACGCACGAGGAATGGTGCAGAAAGCGGGGATGAGCTTCACGCTACGCAGCACCGGCGAAATCCCGTCGAACAGCACCCAGGTGGTGATCGGCGATACCATGGGCGAGCTGATGCTGCTGTACGGCATTGCCGACCTCGCCTTCGTCGGCGGCAGTCTGGTTGAGCGCGGCGGTCACAACCCGCTGGAGCCGGCGGCGCATGCCATCCCGGTACTGATGGGTCCGCACACGTTCAACTTCAAAGATATTTGCGCCAGGTTGCAGCAGGATGATGGCCTGATTACGGTCACCGACGTCAATTCGCTGGTCACCCAGGTCTCCAATCTGCTCACCGATGAAGACTATCGTCTGTGGTATGGCCGCCACGCGGTGGAAGTCTTGCATCAAAACCAGGGCGCGCTCTCGCGTCTGCTACAGTTACTGCAACCCTATCTGCCGCAGCGGAGCCACTGATGTCGACCCGACTGTCCGTCGTGATGATCGCCAAAAATGCGGCGGATCTGCTGGCAGATTGCCTGGCCTCCGTCGACTGGGCCGATGAAATCGTACTGCTGGACTCCGGCAGTAGCGATAACACCGTCGAGCTGGCCCGCAGCCTCGGCGCGACGGTCTACGTCAACAGCGACTGGCAAGGCTACGGTATTCAGCGTCAGCGCGCCCAGGACTACGCGAGCGGCGACTATGTGCTGATGATTGACACCGATGAACGCGTGACGCCGGAGCTGGCCGACTCGCTTCGCCGCGTCCTGGAGGCCCCTCAGAGCGGCGCCGTCTACAGTATCGCCCGACGTAACTATTTCCTTGGCCGCTTTATGCGCCATAGCGGCTGGTATCCCGACCGCGTCATGCGTTTGTACGAACGCAGGCGTTTCCGCTATAACAATAATCTGGTGCACGAATCGCTCGATGCCAAAGGCGCGCAGGTTATCGAACTACCGGGCGATTTACTGCATCTGACCTGCCGCGACTTCTCCGGCTTCCAGCAAAAGCAGCTGGCCTATGCCTCTGCATGGGCGCGAGAGCGCCATCAGAAGGGAAAGAAGACCTCTCTGGCGAGCATTTTCGGCCATACGCTGGGTGCTTTTGTCAAAACGCTGCTGCTGCGTGGCGGCGTGCTGGATGGTAAACAGGGCTGGCTACTCGCCGTGGTCAACGCGCAGTATACGTTTAATAAATACACCGAGCTGTGGGCGCTGAGCCGCGGCTATTCAGAGAAAGTGTAATTATGAGCACAAAAGCGATCTATCCGGGCACCTTCGACCCCATTACCAACGGGCATATCGATATCGTCACGCGTGCCGCCAGCATGTTTGACAAGGTGCTGCTGGCTATTGCCGCCAGCCCGAGTAAAAAACCGATGTTCACGCTCGATGAGCGTATTGCGCTGGCGGAGCAGGCAACGGCGCATCTGGTTAACGTCGAGGTGATTGGTTTCAGCGATCTGATGGCGAATTTTGCCCGCGCGCAGCAGGCGAATATCCTGATTCGCGGGTTACGCGCGGTAGCCGACTTCGAATATGAGATGCAGCTGGCGCATATGAATCGCCACCTGATGCCAACGCTGGAAAGCGTCTTCCTGATGCCCTGCAAAGAGTGGTCGTTTATCTCTTCATCGCTGGTGAAAGAAGTGGCGCGTCACCAGGGGGATGTGTCCCACTTCCTGCCGGCCAACGTACACCAGGCGCTGCTGAAAAAGCTGTAGGACCCGCTTCCCGGAGGCGGCGCTTGACGCGCCTTGTCCGGGCTATCCGTCCGCAGACGGCTGAAAACCTGCAGCCTGGCTAAGCACAGCGCGAGCCGGGCTCAACGCAACCACCACGCTTTACTTCTGGCACTGGCGGCAATAAAACGTTGCCCGCTGCGCATGTTTGCTGGCCGTAATCGGCGTACCACAAACGCGACAATGTTCGCCCTTGCGGCCATAAACCTGCAGCTCCTGGGCGAAGTAGCCCGGCTTGCCATCGCTTTGCAGGAAATCCTTCAGCGTCGTGCCCCCCTGCTCAATCGAGCGTAGCAGCACCGCTTTAATCACTTTGACCAGCAGCTCGCACTCTTCGCGCGAGAGCGAAGACGCTAACCGATCGGGATGGATCCCGGCCGAAAACAGCGATTCGCTGGCGTAGATATTGCCTACCCCGACCACCAGCTTGTTATCCATCAGCCAGGGCTTAATGGCGGTTTTCTTTTTCGCGCACTTCTGCTGCAAATAGTCGGCAGTAAACTCATCGCTCAAGGGCTCTGGGCCAAGGTGCGCCAGCGCAGGATGCCCTTCCAGACTGCGGGTCCACAGCCAGGCGCCAAAGCGGCGTGGGTCGGTATAGCGCAGGACCTTGCCATTACTCATCACGAGGTCAACATGATCGTGCTTTTCTGCCGGCAGCTCTTCAATCAGGATACGCAGACTGCCCGACATCCCAAGGTGGATGATAATCCAGCCGCCGGGAAGCTCCAGCAGCAGATATTTGGCACGCCGCTGCACGCTCAGCACCGGTATGTCGCTCAGACGATAGATTTCTTCACTGACCGGCCAGCGCAGGCGCCCGTTGCGAATAACAGCATGCAGAATGGTCGCGCCCACCAGGTGTGGTTCGATGCCGCGACGACTGGTTTCTACCTCAGGTAATTCAGGCATTCGTTTTCCTCCGTTAACCCAGAGTATTGTGCTGCAGCAACAGACGGTAGGGAAGCAAATTCCCGGCAGGGTTTATCCGACGGTTTCTGCCGGACAAAAACAAAAAACCCCGCCGGAGCGGGGTTTTCTTTACAAGGAAACTAAAATTATTTGATTTTAGCTTCTTTGTATAAAACGTGCTGACGGACAACTGGATCGAATTTTTTCAGTTCCAGTTTTTCCGGCTTAGTACGTTTGTTCTTCGTGGTGGTATAGAAGTGACCAGTACCAGCAGAAGAAACCAGCTTGATTTTCTCACGAATACCTTTAGCCATGATTTATTTCCTCTTAGTACTTAGTACTTTTCGCCACGGGCACGCAGTTCAGACAGAACTGTATCGATGCCTTTCTTATCAATAACACGCATACCTTTAGCAGATACACGCAGGGTGACAAAACGCTTTTCGCTCTCAACCCAGAAACGGTGAGAGTGCAGGTTCGGCAGGAAACGGCGTTTGGTCGCGTTCAGTGCGTGGGAACGGTTGTTACCGGTCACCGGACGCTTGCCAGTAACTTGGCAGACTCGGGACATGTCTATTCTCCAAAAATCAAATTAGCTCGAGCTTCGTATGGGGTATCGGCGCCTCGTCAGGCTTTACAGCCCGGTCATCGCAGTTCTAAGTGAACCATCGATTGCCAGGCCCAAATGCCAAACCCGAGATTCTCAAAGGTGGCGTAGTATACGCTGACTCGGCGATGTGCTCAAGTCCCGAACAGACAAAGATCCCGCTGGATCGCGTGATCGGGGCTAAATCCAGCCGCGTTCGGCAAAAGATACATACGCACCGCGGCCGATTACGAGATGATCGAGTACTCGTATATCCATGAAACCACAACACTTTACCACACGTTCGGTCATCAGTCTGTCGGCCTTACTCGGCTCGGGACTGCCGGACGGATGATTATGTGCAAGGATCACCGCAGCGGCGTTCACTTTGATGGCTTCACGTACAATTTCTCGTGGATGCACCTCTACGTGGCTAAGAGTACCAGAAAAAAGCCGGCTATGTTTCAATACCCGGTTCTGATTATCTAAAAAGATCACGATGAAGATCTCCCGCTCCTCATCGCAGAGATGGCTTTGCAAAAACTCCAGCGTCATCATCGGCGTGACCAGGGAAGGCTCTTCAACCAGCCGCAGGCTAAAATAACGCCGCGCCAGTTCGGCAACCCCCTTTAGCTGAGCATATTTCGCCAGGCCAATCCCCTCGACCGTCTCAAACTGCGCTTTATTCGCTGACAGCAGGCCATACAGCGAACCAAAACGCTGTAACAGGTCATGCGAATACGTCATGACATCTTTGTCCCGCGTCCCGGTGCGTAAAAACAGCGCCAGCAGCTCGATATCCGACAACGTTTCAATGCCGTAAAGCCACATTTTTTCCCGTGGCATCAGGGGTTCCGGTGCATCCATAGGGCCTCTCCTTTCTCGTGTCCCCATCCTGGCACAGCCCGATGGCGCTGCCGACTGGCGCATCTACCTCTTGCGTAGCGCCTCGCAAAGTGAATGCCTGGCAGCCACGCGACGACGACGGGATTGTGGTAAGATGCGCGGATTCTGGTGTACTGCAACAGGAAAGAATCATGATGAGTCTGGCTGGTAAAAAGATCGTTCTTGGCGTGAGCGGCGGCATTGCTGCTTATAAAACGCCGGAACTGGTGCGCCGCCTGCGTGACCGTGGCGCGGATGTGCGCGTCGCCATGACGGAGGCCGCCAAAGCCTTCATTACGCCACTGAGCCTGCAGGCGGTGTCTGGTTATCCGGTCTCCGATAGTCTGCTCGATCCGGCAGCGGAAGCGGCGATGGGTCATATTGAGCTGGGCAAATGGGCGGACCTGGTTATCCTCGCCCCGGCAACCGCCGATCTGATCGCCCGCGTTGCGGCCGGTATGGCCAACGATCTGGTTTCTACTATCTGCCTCGCGACCCCTTCCCCGGTTGCCGTTGTCCCGGCGATGAATCAGCAAATGTACCGCGCAGCGGCCACGCAGCATAACCTCGAGGTACTCGCCTCACGCGGCCTGCTGCTCTGGGGTCCGGACAGCGGTAGCCAGGCCTGCGGCGACATTGGCCCTGGCCGTATGCTGGATCCGATGACGATTGTAGATTTAGCCGCCGCGCATTTTTCGCCTGTCAAAGATTTGCAACATCTCAACATCATGATTACCGCGGGCCCGACGCGTGAACCGCTGGATCCGGTGCGTTATATTACTAACCACAGCTCCGGCAAGATGGGGTTTGCCATTGCCGCCTCGGCCGCCAGCCGCGGGGCGAACGTCACGCTGGTGAGCGGGCCGGTCGCATTACCGACGCCGCCGTTTGTCCGGCGTATCGATGTCACGACCGCGCTGGAAATGGAAGCTGCGGTCCAGCAAAGCGCTCAGCAGCAGCAGATTTTTATTGGCTGCGCCGCCGTAGCCGATTACCGTGCCATCGCCATCGCTGAAGAAAAAATTAAAAAGCAAGGTGATGAGCTCACCCTCAGAATGGTTAAGAATCCGGATATTGTTGCCGGGGTGGCAGCACTCGCGGCCAATCGGCCTTTTGTCGTAGGGTTTGCCGCCGAAACGAATAATGTGGAAGAATACGCGAGGCAAAAACGCGCGCGCAAAAATCTCGACCTGATTTGCGCTAACGATGTTTCGCAGCCTGATCAAGGATTTAACAGCGACAGCAACGCATTACACCTTTTCTGGCAGGATGGAGATAAGCGCTTACCACTTGAGCGTAAAGAACTCCTTGGCCAATTATTACTCGACGAGATCGTGACCCGTTATGATGAAAAAAATCGACGTTAAGATTCTGGACCCGCGTGTCGGCCAGCAATTTCCGCTGCCGACCTATGCCACCTCCGGCTCCGCCGGACTTGACCTGCGAGCCTGTCTCGACGACGCCGTAGAGCTGGCTCCGGGTGCAACCACGCTGTTGCCGACCGGCCTGGCTATTCATATCGCCGATCCGTCTCTGGCGGCGGTGATTCTGCCGCGTTCAGGGCTGGGTCATAAGCACGGCGTGGTTCTGGGCAACCTGGTTGGCCTTATCGACTCCGACTACCAGGGGCAGCTGATGGTTTCCGTCTGGAACCGCGGCCAGCAGAGCTTTACGATTGAGCCCGGCGAGCGCATCGCTCAAATGGTCTTTGTACCCGTCGTACAAGCGGAATTTAACCTGGTGGAAGATTTTGACGCCACCGAACGTGGCGAAGGTGGCTTTGGTCACTCAGGGCGCGCATAAGCCCGACCACATCGAATACGCATCCCAAAGTGCACTAATGCAATAACATCGCCGCAAACGACCGTTTGCGGTCGCTTTGTGGATGTCTGCCTGACAAGTGCTTATTTTCAGGGGTATTTTAAAACATGGCAGAAAAACAAACTGCGAAAAGGAATCGTCGCGAAGAAATACTTCAGTCTCTGGCCCTGATGCTTGAATCCAGCGATGGTAGTCAACGCATTACCACAGCGAAACTGGCGGCGTCTGTCGGCGTGTCCGAAGCGGCGTTGTACCGTCATTTTCCCAGTAAAACCCGCATGTTCGATAGCCTGATTGAGTTTATCGAAGACAGTCTGATTACGCGCATCAATTTGATTTTAAAAGATGAAAAAGACACATCGGCGCGTCTGCGTCTGATTGTGCTGCTGATTCTTGGGTTTGGTGAGCGTAATCCTGGGCTGACGCGAATTCTGACCGGCCATGCGCTGATGTTTGAACAGGATCGCCTTCAGGGGCGAATTAACCAGCTGTTTGAGCGTATTGAGGTTCAGTTGCGTCAGGTCATGCGTGAGAAGAAAATGCGTGAAGGTGAAGGCTACACCATCGATGAGGCGCTGCTGGCCAGCCAACTGCTGGCATTCTGCGAAGGCATGCTGTCGCGTTTTGTGCGCAGCGAGTTTAAATATCGTCCGACGGATGATTTTGACGCCCGCTGGCCGCTGGTCGCCGCACAGCTGCAATAACTGAAAGCCCGGGGGCCTGTCGCCTCCGGGTTTTTGACTTATACGCCAAACTCTTCGCGGTAAGCGCGTACCGTCGCCAGATGCTCAGCCATCTCAGGCTTCTCTTCCAGATAGGCAATCAGGTCTTTCAGCGTCACGATAGAAATCACTTTGCAGCCGTAGTCGCGCTCGACTTCCTGAATCGCGGAGATTTCGCCGCGGCCGCGTTCCTGGCGGTCCAGAGAGATCAGTACGCCAGCCAGTTCCGCGCCGTGCGCCTGGATAATTTCCATCGACTCGCGAATCGCGGTGCCTGCGGTAATCACATCGTCAACCAGCATGACGCGCCCCTGCAGAGCGCTGCCGACCAGGTTGCCCCCCTCGCCGTGGGTTTTGGCTTCTTTGCGGTTAAAGCAGTAAGGCAAATCCAGGTCATGGTGCTCCGCCAGCGCAACCGCGGTAGTCGTCGCGATAGGAATCCCTTTATAAGCCGGCCCAAACAGCAGATCGAAATCAATTCCGGAATCGACCAGCGCTTCGGCGTAGAAACGGCCTAACAGTGCCAGATCGCGCCCGGTATTAAACAGGCCGGCGTTGAAGAAATAGGGGCTCTTACGCCCGGATTTCAGCGTAAATTCGCCAAACTTAAGTACCTGCTTGTTAAGCGCAAACTCAATAAACTGGCGCTGATACGGTTTCATGGATTCGCTCCTCATCTTACTTTTCATTATTTAGGTTTACGCCAAATTCTTCACGCGTCATCAGGCGGCACAGAAACGTCGATAACGCTGTGAGCTGGTCGCGTATGGCAGCCGAGAAAGACCGCATGAAGGATAAAACGTAAAAAAAAGGGCGACTCATCAGCCGCCCTTAAAATTAATTTTCTAATGCCGCTTTCTGCGTCGCGACAATGGATTCGATACCCCCGCGGGCCAGGGCCAGCAAGGTGAGTAGCTCTTCGTGGGTAAACGGCTCGCCTTCCGCGGTGCCCTGTACCTCAATGATGCGGCCATCTTCGGTCATCACCACGTTCATATCGGTTTCCGCCGCTGAATCCTCGACATATTCCAGATCGCACAGCGCTTCGCCATTGACGATACCAACGGAAACTGCGGCGACCATCCCTTTCATTGGATTGCTTTTCAGCTTGCCGGCCGCCACCAGCTTATTCAGCGCATCGGCCAGCGCCACGCAGGCGCCGGTAATGGATGCGGTACGGGTGCCACCGTCTGCCTGCAAAACATCACAATCGAGGGTAATGGTAAATTCACCCAGCGCTTTCAGATCGACCGCCGCACGCAGCGCACGGGCAATCAGGCGCTGGATTTCCATGGTGCGGCCGCCCTGTTTCCCTTTCGCGGCTTCACGCGCGTTACGGGTATGGGTTGCACGTGGCAGCATGCCGTATTCTGCCGTGATCCACCCCTGGCCCTGGCCTTTCAGGAAGCGCGGTACGCCTTCATCGATCGATGCGGTGCACAACACTTTGGTGTCACCAAATTCGACCAGCACGGAGCCTTCTGCGTGTATTGTATAGTTACGGGTCAGGGTGACGGGACGCACCTGATTAGCGCTACGACCTGCTGGACGCATAATGATCTCTCCGGCTTGAAACGAATGTGGCGCGCATTATACACAAAATCATGCGGGATGCATGAGGTGACGCGCCCCTGACAGCATCGATGACTGGCGCTCAGGGCGCCGCGATGCCGCCAACAGAGGGGCTGCCAGAAGGATAACGCGTCTATACGGATAATGCTCGCTTATTCCTATCCTGATAAGGCCCTGAAAGCTATAATCCACCTCACTCTCCTTTAAAAACAGGAACGTCTATGATCCGCAGTATGACCGCCTATGCCCGGCGTGAAATCAAGGGTGAATGGGGCAGCGCCGCATGGGAACTGCGCTCGGTAAACCAACGATATCTGGAAACTTATTTCCGTCTGCCGGAGCAGTTCCGTAGCCTGGAGCCTGTCGTGCGTGAGCGTATTCGTTCACGTCTGACCCGTGGCAAAGTTGAATGTACCTTACGTTTTGAGCAGGATCCCAGCGCCCAGGGCGAGCTGATTCTGAACGAAAGCCTTGCAAAACAGCTGGTCAATGCCGCCAACTGGGTCAAGATGCAGAGCGACGAAGGCGAAATCAACCCGGTTGATATTCTGCGCTGGCCTGGCGTGATGGCCGCTCAGGAACAGGATCTCGATGCGATTGCCGCCGATATTCTGTCGGCCCTGAACGGTGCGCTGGATGATTTTATCATTGCCCGCGAGACCGAAGGTCAGGCGCTGAAAGCGCTTATTGAGCAGCGTCTGGAAGGCGTCACCGCCGAAGTCGCCAAAGTGCGCGCTCATATGCCGGAAATCTTACAGTGGCAGCGCGAGCGCCTGGTTTCCCGACTGGAAGATGCGGAAGTACAGCTGGAAAACAACCGTCTCGAACAAGAGCTGGTGCTGATGGCGCAGCGTATCGACGTCGCCGAAGAGCTGGATCGCCTGGAAGCGCACGTAAAAGAGACCTGGAACATCCTGAAGAAGAAAGAAGCCGTTGGCCGCCGTCTTGACTTTATGATGCAGGAATTTAACCGCGAGTCGAACACACTGGCATCGAAATCCATTAATGCCGAAGTGACCAATTCCGCCATCGAACTGAAAGTCCTGATCGAGCAAATGCGCGAGCAGATCCAGAATATCGAGTAAATTGCTGGTCGAACTCATCAAGTCTCGCAATATCTCACCGGCAGCACCAAGCCCGCGTAATAACGGGCTTTTTTTATGCCAGAGAATTTCACATGATTGCATCCCCGCGCTGCCATCCGTGACGACAAAACGGCGAGAGAGTATCGATCCAGGTTGAAAGTGAACTGCATCTGATTCTTTTATAACGGGTATGCCACTCAAGGATTCCTTCCTGGGCTCTCTGAAAGAGTGAGGTCCCCGTTCAGCCCTCAGGATTCCGCTATTTGTAGCTGCGCTGTCGGTTTAAGTACAGCATACATAATACCAGTCAGCACTGTACCGGCGATGATAGAAACCAGATACATTGCAACATGCCCCACAGCATGAGGGATCGCCAGCACAAACAGCCCACCGTGAGGAGCCATCAGCGTGCAGCCGAAAAACATCGACAAACCACCGGCCAGTGCACCGCCAGCCATCGTCGACGGGATCACGCGCATTGGGTCTCGGGCAGCAAAGGGAATGGCCCCCTCGGAGATAAAGCACAGGCCCAGCACAAAAGATGCTTTGCCAGCCTCACGCTCCTGTTGGGAGAATTTAGCTTTTGCCAGCCAGGTAGTGACGCCCATTCCCAATGCTGGCACCATACCGGCAGCCATGATCGCCGCCATAGGTTGATAAGACTGGGACGCCAGCAACCCAACGCCGAAAGTGTATGCAGCTTTATTGACCGGCCCACCAAGATCGAAGCATTGCATCGCCCCCAGCAAAATTCCGAGTAGCACGGCATTGGCGGTCGTCATACCGGCCAGGAACGTGGTCAATCCCAACATAGCGGCGGAAACCGGGCCTCCCACCACATAAATCATCACCAGTCCGGTAATCAGTGTCGCCAACAATGGAATCACCAGTACAGGCTTTAACGCATCCATTGCCTGCGGCAGGCGAATTTTCTCTGCCAGATACTTAGCAACATAACCCGCCAGAAAACCAGCCACTATACCGCCTAGAAAACCCGCACCGCTATTGCTGGCAAGCATACCTCCAATCAGTCCAGGTGCCAGTCCGGGGCGATCAGCGATAGAAAATGCAATAAAACCGGCCAGTACCGGCACCATCAGTGCGAAAGCCGCCTTCCCGCCGATTTGCATCAGAGCCGCTGCCAGCGTGCCTGGCTCTTTGAAAGCCTGAATGCCAAAAACAAACGAGAGCGCAATACACAGGCCGCCAGCCACCACCAGCGGCAACATATGAGATACACCAGTCATCAAATGTTTGTATACTCCCGGCAGTTCCGCTTTTAGCGACGGTGCTGGTTTTTTCGCATCCCTACCACCATAGAGCGTTGCCGAGGCAAGGGCCTGAGCAATTTCCTGGGCAGGTTTTTTCAGTGCTGCGCCAGTACTGGTGCGATAAAGTCGTTTATCCGTGAAACGGGACAAATCGACGTCGATATCGGCGGCGATAATGACCACATCGGCAGATGCAATCTCAGCAGTGGTTAATTCATTTTTTGCTCCCACCGATCCATGTGTTTCTACTTTGACCCAATATCCTTGCTTCGTGGCCGCAACAGTCAGGGCTTCTGCGGCCATAAAGGTATGCGCCACGCCAGTGGGACAAGCAGTGATGGCAATAATACGTTTGTTCATAGGGTACGCCTTCTTTTCGATGATTCTATTAAGGATTAAGGCTTTTTTTATTGCTTTATCGTCACAGGGAAATAGTGTTATTTCATTATTTATTGTCGGGAATATGCGGCGGCCTGACGGAATAACTCCTTGTCGGGCCGAATCCCCGTGTACAAGGCAAATTGTTCTACCGCCTGAATAGCAAATACTTCGGAACCGGTTATAACGACTTTATTTTTTGCTCTGGCGTATTGTATCAGCGGTGTTTGTTCCGGCATTGCGACCACATCGAATATAATGTCGGCTGCATCGACTTCGTCTGGGGTATAAGACATTTTGTCGGCGTCTTCGCTGCCGGTCATGCCAATCGGCGTTGCGTTAATCAATAACCCTGGCTGTAACCCTTCCATATCCGGACGCCATTCATAACCGCATAATTCAGCCAGACTGCGGCCACTCTCTTCGTCAATCGCGACGATATATCCCTTTTTGAATCCAGTATCTCGCAGAGCACAAGCCACTGCTTTGGCCATTCCACCACTACCGCGCAGCGCGAAGACCAGACTGGTTGGCACCCGAAATTGCCTTAGCAACGTGGTGATAGCAATATAATCCGTGTTATAGGCTTTCAGATAACCGTGAGTATTCACAATGGTATTCACTGAATTAATGGCTTTAGCAGACGCGTCTAATTCATCCACAAGGGCGATACAGTCCTGTTTAAACGGCATGGAGATGGCGCAACCGCGAATACCCAGAGCCCGAACGCCGGCGATAGCACTCGCCAAATCGGTGGTGGTAAACGCTTTGTAGAGATAATCAAGTCCCAGGGCGTCATACAGATAATTATGAAAACGCGTCCCGAAATTACTGGGTCTTGCGGCGAGAGACATGCAGACAGTAGTGTCTTTATTCAGATGTAGGGTCATTTCATATTCCTGAGCTAAAGTAGTTCGCCACTTTTACCGGCACAGCGGTGAAAAGTATCGGTGATTGCGAAACTAAACCATGTCCATCGGTTCAGTAACCATCTGATGCATCCGGCTCCGATATGTGTCCTGGCAGCAGGGTACATCCATTATTTGTGGCATCTCGATCAGTATTCCTTGCTGTCGAAAAAATAATGGACTAAAACGATGAGATTAAAAATTGCTGTCTTTTTCCCTTTAAGGTTCCTCTTTTATGTATGGTCAACGGCTTGAACATCAGTATTTACGCCTGCTGACTCTGTTTCCCCACAGAGAAGAGAACATCACGCTACAGGGCCTGGCGGATAAGCTCTGTTGCAGCAAGCGCCACATGCGTTCACTGCTGGTCGATATGCAAGCCCGTCATTGGCTGGAGTGGCATGCCAGTCCGGGACGTGGCCATCAAGCCCGGCTACGGCTGTTGTGCAGCGAACAGCAATTGCGGATGGAAAAAGCTGAACATCTGTTGAAATCCGGTAACTTTGGTGCTGCTCTTGAGCTACTTGGGGCTGAAAAGCACCTCATCGCACCGTTGCTGCGGGCCAGATTAGGATATAACATCCGTGATGATTACCAGTCGTTACGTATTCCCTATTATCGCACTATGCCCAATCTCTATCCGGGTACGCCACTTCGTCGTTCGGAACTCCATCTGGCCAGACAAATATTTAATGGACTCACCCGTATTAATGACGAAAGTGGGGTAGTTGAAAAAGATCTGGCCCATTACTGGCGCATGCTTGATCCTTTGCACTGGCGCTTTTTCTTGAGGCCTGGCGTGCGATTTCACGATGGACGTGAGCTCACCAGCCAGGATGTGGTGGTCTCATTAACCCGCTGTGCTCAATTGCCGCTGTTTTCACATCTAAAAAAAATTGATGAGCATGGTGTATTAAGCGTCACTATTGAACTGACCCAACCGGATCATTTATTGCCGCAACTATTAGCCGATCCGGCAGCCATGATTTTACCTGCCGACCACGCTATACGGGATAATTTTGCTGCCCAACCTGTCGGCACCGGCCCCTATATGGTTTGTGAGAATGATGAATGGCATTTACTTATGCGGGCTTTTGATCATTATTTTGGTTTCCGGGGGTTACTTGATGAGATCGAGGTGATTGTATGGCCTGACCTGGGGCAGCCCGCTAACCGGGAACATCTGACGAGCGATGCTGTCTCCCGGCCGTCCGTGGGAAATGACACAGGTGGTGGACCAATCCTGGATGTGAACTCGTCCGCCTGGTTAAGCTCCAGTATCAGTGACATCGACTTCGCCTCTGGTCTCGCGGTGGGTTTAACAGGGAAACCTTCTGATTTATTCCAGGAAATGTTTCTTGAGCGGGGCGGGTATTTTTTACTGTGTGACAGTCGCTCACCCCATTGGGGCGCTCTGGAGCGCAGGCGCTGGATCAGAGAAAAACTAAATCCCTATTCGCTGGCCCAACGACTGGATGAAAAGATCCGTCCCTTTTGGGTGCCTACCGGGAGCTTGCTACCGACCTGGTTCCACTGTATGGACAATGGCCCGACTCTGATGCCTTTTGCCACCGGGACGGATAGTCCCGCATTGAGGTTACGTCTCGCATATCATCAACAGCATCCGGAATATCCGATGCTGGCTGCTGAAATGAAAAAAATGCTGGCTGTTGAGGGGATCCACTTAGATATCATACAACTGGACTATGATCGCTGGGCCAGAGGAGAAGCAGAGGCCGATCTCTGGCTGGGTACGGTAAATTTTGCTGTACCGGAAACCTGGAATGTGGGTGTGTGGCTGCTGGGGATGCCATTATTAAAACATTCAATATCAGGTGGGGATACTCCGTTGTTCAATGACTGGTTACAGCACTGGCGTGCCGGGGTGCTCGATTCTGAACAATTGATGCAGAATGTAGTCAGTAAAGGATGGCTGCAACCTTTATTTCATCACTGGATGCGACTGAAAGGACCAGACCAGGCTGTGGGCATTCATCTGAATAATCTGGGCTGGTTTGATTTTAGTACTACCTGGATGGAGCCAGAATAAAAATGGAAAAAATTTTTACCCAACGGTAACGATGCCCTCCTGACGTATCAGTCCCACGTTCAGCGTAGTGCAGAATTCAGTAATACTTCATGGGATTACTCCTCATCTGTTAATCCCATCTGAAATGGGTTGTGATGAATAAAATCCCTGTTTAACCCTGACAGATCATTACGCCGGCATTTTTCACAAAGTCATCCTGATTCTCTCGCTCTCTGCAGGCGCATGCAGAATATTTATTCCAGGCAAATTTTATCTCTTTTTACCGATATTGCCATGCGCCCCGTTCTTTGCCGTCAATTATTTCTATCGTTTGTATCGGCCAACGAAAATCAGATAGTCGTTCAACCTGTTTATGACGCCAATTTTTTCCACTAATTTCTGTTTTACGTCTTCCGATAGCCAGCGGCGACGGATATCGCTCACTCAGGAAAGTAATGATTTCTTCCTCTGATAAACTGTCCAAAAAAGGTAATTATAAAAAATTCACTTAAATCAAATACAATAAAATACAACTCAACATCTGATCCAGCTACCGTCGAAAAATCAGGAAGCCCGTGTCATAGCGAACTTTTTCTGCTGATCCGGGCTCCCCATGCCTTGCCACACGAGGGAAGAGTATCCTGAGCATGGCAGCTCTCACAAAAGAGGGCTGCGGTTTATTTATCGGCGAGGCTGGCAGATAAGAATAGCTATTTTGATATCAGCCCCTACCCGCCATATTCTTCTCACCAACATCTAATTTATATGATGGTGCTTTTCCTTTAGTACATTCAGGACAAAAGGCAGCGAATTACGCAATGATGGGTTAACGGTTCCGCTATGATCCAACCCTTGATAAACATGAACCTCCGCCTGTGTCCCTGCCTGTTTTACCGCTCTGGCAAAACGTTCCTGCATCATGGTAGGGACATTCACATCAACACTACCCATCCCAATAAAGACCGGATGGTCAATCCTGAGCGTCGGGTAAATCATAGCGTCAATACTGGTTTCAAGCAGTGACTCAACGGCTGGTTTCAGCGAATTCCCGGCATTGAGTCCTTGCTCCATCACCTGCTCTGTTAGTGCCGTGATGCACAAATGATTAGCCTGTTCGAGTACAGGTAGCGCCTTATCCTGGAAATAATCAGAGGATTTTAACTCCGGATGCAGATCCGCTGCCGACAAAAAGATATAGAACAGATAAGGAATTTTTGGATCGCCCCCCTGCACCGCTTTACCATCAACGGAATGCAGAATATCGCTCGCCTTCGTGCCTTTGGAAAAATAGGGTGTACCTGTGAGTATCGTTGCGCGGATATTAAGGTCAGGCGCGTACTGTGGCTGATACCCTGCCGCTGAAAACGCCGCATGTGCCCCCTGAGATTGCCCCACAAGAATAATTTCGTTCTTCAATGGAAATTCTTTGAGAGACTCGCGAACGCCATCGAGAATGCTCCAGGCTTCTCCTCTGGCATTAAGATAATGGTGTAATCCGCTGGAGCCCAGTCCTGGATAATCGGGCGCCACAATAGCAAAACCCAGTGACAGCCAGGTATTAAGATACTGTTTATCCCGAACGCTGCGCACATTTAATGAAGGGGCGCAGGCATTAGCCACACCAACGGTTCCGTGGGCCCACACGACAACAGGCCATCCCCCTTCCGGAGTTGAACCGAATGGAATAAACACCGCAGCGGTATCAGTGCGAATCGTCTTCCCATCCACTCCACTGACTGATTTATAATGCAGCAAATACTGCTGAGCCGCTTCGCTTAACCCATGATCTGCCGCCAGAACAGAGACAATATCGGATTTAGCAGTCGTTTTCTGTTCCGCCATCGCAGGTAAAGAACTCATGGCAAAAAACATTAATGCAGATGTAGCGGAAGCCAGATATTTCGAGAGTGAATGATTCATAACGTCCTGTTCCTGTTAATCACTAGTGCTTGAGCGCTTTAGTGTAAATGCCGAAAGCTTAATATTAGCTTAATGAAACTGGCGATCCTGATTTCAACCTGTTGATCATGGCGGATCGCCAGTAACGACCAATAACGTTGTAATCCTGTCGCTCAAAACTCCCTGAGCACTACCGTTTAAAAGGACGGATTCTCCGTCCATTGTCATTTGCACATATCGCGCAGAAAAAATACTTTCTATCCAGTGCCCTACAGGCGATAAATGCCCCCGCAACACAACCAGGATAACAACAATTTTAACACCAGCAGCATTACCACCGTATGCCAGCCCAGACCATCGCTGGTAGCCAACTGCATCGGACCTTTACCGTTGCCGGGAAGCTGGGGACAATAAAATGATAAAGCCCGGAGGTTAAATATTGAGTATTAATAGCGCATTGAATAAAACTCGCCAGGGAATAGAAATCATTATTTTTTCTAATGAATGAAGATGAAAAATTTAGAAAAAAACCTTTTATAGCTGATATGAAGAGATTAAATTCATTACTTTATCTTGGTCAAAATGACTCACCTTAGAAAATTTCAATCGTGATCTGTCGCACAAATCGCTAATCTCCGCGCCATCATCCGGGAGATCTTCTATGCTGCTTCATATTCTTTATCTTATCGGTATTACGGCAGAGGCTATGACTGGCGCTCTGGCAGCCGGTCGCCGGCGGATGGACACTTTTGGCGTCATCATCATTGCGACCGCTACCGCGCTGGGCGGCGGCTCAGTCCGGGATATCCTGCTGGGCCACTACCCTCTGGGCTGGGTAAAACATCCGGAATACGTCATTATCGTTGCCGTCGCGGCAGTGTTAACGACCATTGCTGCGCCGGTCATGCCCCATCTGCGCCGTCTGTTCCTGGTCCTGGATGCCCTGGGTCTGGTGGTGTTCTCCATTATCGGCGCGCAAATCGCGCTGGATATGGGAGAAGGGCCGGTGATCGCCTCCATCGCCGCAGTGATTACCGGCGTATTTGGCGGCGTACTGCGGGACATGTTCTGTAAGCGCATCCCGTTGGTTTTCCAGAAGGAGCTGTATGCCGGCATTTCGTTTGCGGCCGCTATTCTCTATATTGCCCTGCAGCATTACGTCAGTAGCCACGATGTGGTGGTTGTCTCCACCTTGCTGTTTGGCTTTACCGCTCGCCTGCTGGCACTGCGCTGGAAGCTGGGGCTGCCCGTCTTTCACTACAACCATAACGCCCACTGATCCCCTCAAAACCCGGGTATATGTTGCCCGCTGAGCCACTGCGCCAGCGCGGCAACATCCGGGTGCCGGAGAAAGGCAACCAGCCGTCTCGCTCTCCCGGCCCCCATGCCCGGCAGACGCTGCCACTGTTCCTCGGTACGTTCTTGTAGCTGCTGCCAGTTTTCCCCCGCCAGGCCAGCAAGCGCCACCCGGGGTATCGGTACGCCAATCGCCTGGATCCAGCGCAAAAAAGGCCGCTCGCGCGCCAGATTAAACTGGTGCCACAGCCGCTGCCCTCGCCCGGAGGTTATCCCCGGAATCTCCTGCAACTGCGCTGGCGTTAATGCCAGCCACGAGAACAGGTGATCCAGCGGCCGCGCATCTTGTAGCGTGCGCCACACTGACTCGCCCACGCCATCAAGATTCAGAATCGGTTTTGACGACAGCCAGATAAGCCGTGAGAGAAACTGCGCATCACACCCCGGCGTGACGAAATAGCAGGTCAGCGGGGTAAACCGTTCCGGGGGAGGCTGCGGTTTCGTACGCTGCGCCGACCGCCACACTACGCTGTCGAGGCGCGGAATGCCCTGACCGGCCAGACTGATTTGTAGCTGATCGCCGAGGCCAATATCCAGGCGCCTCCAGCGGGAAACCGACCCGATACTGACTTGCTTAACCCGCTTGTCGTCGAGGCGCTGCGGATCCAGCAGAGCAACGACGGAAATTTTGCCGCTGCGCCCGACCCGAAAGTGGATGCCGCGCACCTCCATTAACCGCGACGCCGGCGGATATTTCCATGCAACGACCCATTCACCCTGCCCAGGCGACCACAATCGCCCGGCAGGCTCCTGACCACGGCGGACGACCACGCCATCGGTAGCAAAAGGCAGAGGCGAGGTTAGCCAGCGCTCTCGCCACTGTGCCACCTGCTGCGCATCCGTAACGGGCTGGGTAAAATATGCGCTGTGGAGAAAACCACTCTTGCGCAACAGGGCCAGGCGCTGGCCCATGTCCTGAGGACCATCTGGCCATGCCCAGATAAAAATCCCCAACTCCGCGAGCTGCGCCGGGGTATCGAGGCGCAGCAGAGCACCGGCCACTTTCGCCCGGGCATTCATTCCTCCCATCTGCTTCTGCACATGTCCGTCGCGCTGCAGGAAAAGCTCCCCCTGCAGCACGCTGTTCGCCAGTTCCCCCTCCGTTACCTTAGGCACTGCGGGAATCTGCTGTACCTTTGCGGTCCACGCCTCCCCGGCTCGCCCATCTCCCCGACTAATGGCCTGTACCAGCCGCCCGCGACGATACACCAGCGTCACGGCGACACCGTCCACCTTCGGCTGCACCCAGAGATCCTTTTTACCGTGCATCCACCGCGCAACATCCGATTTATCGGCCAGTTTACGCACGCCGGTATGGGCGACCGGATGCCTGACCTCTCCGCTTGCAGGCGGCACATCATCGCTATCTGCGGGCGATACCAGCGAAAAACAGCGCCGCCACTGCATGAGTCGCGCCGAAAGCTGGTCGTATACCTCATCACTGACCCCGCTGCTTCCCTGTCGCCAGTACGCATTGTTCCAGGCAGTCACCTGTTGGTTCAGACGATATACCTCCTGAATGGCCTGCGCCTGCGGCCATTCAGGACAGGCAGCCTGCCCGTATCCAGCCACCGCCCACGCGCCAATCACCCAGATCCATTTATGCATGGTTCCACCTCCTGTTTACCCACGAACATTCTGCAGGAAGGCGGTTTTTTTCGGCGACGACGGATTTATCACGCTGCGATCGGGCTTCCAGACTTTGTTTGCCTGCTGCGCAATACACGGCGAAATCAGGGAAACGGCTGGCAAAATGAAAGAAACAGAAGCAAAAAGTGTGACAGGGACTGCGTCACGGTGCGGCGCCGTGTATAATAGGCTCGTATGTAGTATCTCTTTCGACAATCACATACAAAAGACTCTCATGGCTCAAGGCACGCTTTATATTGTTTCCGCCCCAAGTGGCGCGGGTAAATCCAGCCTGATTCAGGCTTTATTGAAAACCCAACCGCTGTACGACACCCAGGTCTCTGTTTCACATACCACGCGCGCGCCGCGTCCGGGTGAAGTGCACGGCGAACACTATTTCTTCGTTAATCACGACGATTTCAGGGCGATGATTAGCAGAGACGCATTTCTTGAGCACGCGGAAGTTTTTGGCAACTATTACGGCACCTCGCGCGAAACCATCGAGCAGGTACTGGCAACCGGCGTCGATGTCTTCCTCGATATCGACTGGCAGGGTGCTCAGCAAATCCGTCAAAAAATGCCTGGCGCGCGCAGTATCTTTATTCTGCCGCCGTCAAAAGATGAGCTTGACCGTCGCCTGCGTGGCCGCGGCCAGGACAGCGAAGAGGTGATCGCAAAACGTATGGCTCAGGCTGTTGCAGAAATGAGCCATTACGCGGAATATGATTACCTTATTGTGAATGATGATTTTGATACCGCGCTGAGCGATCTGAAAAACATTATTCGCGCCGAACGTCTGCGCATGAGCCGCCAAAAGCAGCGACATGGCGCTTTAATCACCAAACTGTTGGCAGACTGAACCCACATTCAGTATCATGCCCAGTCATTTCTTCATCTGTGGAGCATTTTAAGTATGGCACGCGTAACTGTTCAGGACGCTGTAGAGAAAATTGGTAACCGTTTTGACCTGGTACTGGTCGCCGCGCGTCGCGCTCGTCAGATGCAGGTTGGCGGAAAAGATCCGCTGGTAGCGGAAGAAAACGATAAAACTACCGTTATTGCGCTGCGCGAAATCGAAGAAGGTCTGATCAACAACCAGATCCTCGACGTTCGCGATCGTCAAGAACAGCAAGAGCAGGAAGCCGCTGAATTACAAGCCGTTACCGCTATTGCCGAAGGCCGTCGTTAATCACGCAGTGGGTAGCCCTTGTATCTGTTTGAAAGCCTGAATCAGCTGATTCAAAATTACCTGCCGGAAGAGCAAATTAAGCGTCTTCGGCAGGCATATCTCGTTGCACGTGACGCTCACGAGGGCCAGACACGTTCAAGCGGCGAACCCTATATCACGCACCCGGTAGCGGTAGCCTGCATTCTGGCCGAGATGAAACTCGACCATGAAACGTTGATGGCTGCGCTACTGCATGACGTGATTGAAGATACCCCTGCCACCTACCAGGATATGGAGCAGCTCTTTGGCAAAAGCGTTGCTGAGCTGGTAGAGGGGGTATCGAAGCTTGATAAGCTCAACTTCCGCGATAAGAAAGAGGCGCAGGCCGAAAACTTTCGCAAAATGATTATGGCGATGGTGCAGGATATCCGCGTCATCCTGATCAAACTTGCCGACCGCACGCACAACATGCGCACGCTGGGCTCGCTTCGCCCGGATAAACGCCGCCGCATTGCCCGCGAAACGCTGGAGATCTACAGCCCGCTGGCCCACCGTTTAGGTATTCACCACATCAAAACCGAGCTCGAAGAGCTGGGCTTTGAAGCGCTGTACCCTAACCGCTATCGCGTCATCAAAGAAGTCGTCAAAGCGGCGCGCGGCAACCGTAAAGAGATGATTCAAAAGATCCTCTCTGAAATCGAAGGACGTTTACAGGAAGCGGGAATCCCCTGTCGCGTCAGCGGTCGCGAGAAGCATCTGTACTCCATTTACTGCAAGATGGTGCTGAAAGAGCAGCGTTTTCACTCGATTATGGATATCTACGCCTTTCGCGTGATTGTGCAGGATTCTGACACCTGCTACCGCGTGCTTGGCCAGATGCACAGCCTTTACAAGCCTCGTCCTGGCCGGATGAAAGATTACATCGCCATTCCCAAGGCGAACGGCTATCAATCTTTGCACACCTCAATGATCGGCCCGCACGGCGTCCCGGTTGAAGTACAAATTCGTACCGAAGACATGGACCAGATGGCGGAAATGGGGGTTGCGGCGCACTGGGCCTATAAAGAGCACGGCGGCGAAAGCAGCACCACCGCGCAAATCCGCGCCCAGCGCTGGATGCAGAGCCTGCTGGAGTTGCAGCAAAGCGCAGGCAGTTCGTTTGAATTTATCGAGAGCGTCAAATCCGATCTGTTCCCGGATGAGATTTACGTTTTCACCCCTGAAGGGCGTATTGTCGAACTCCCCGCTGGCGCCACGCCGGTGGACTTCGCCTACGCGGTGCATACCGATATCGGCCATGCCTGCGTCGGCGCGCGCGTCGACCGCCAGCCATACCCCTTGTCGCAGTCGCTTTCCAGCGGCCAGACGGTGGAAATCATCACCGCGCCGGGCGCACGTCCGAATGCCGCGTGGCTGAACTTTGTCGTCAGCTCAAAAGCGCGCGCCAAAATTCGCCAGCTGTTGAAAAACCTTAAGCGCGATGACTCCGTCAGCCTGGGCCGCCGTCTGCTCAACCATGCCCTCGGCGGCAGCCGTAAACTGGCTGAAATCCCGCAGGAGAGCATTCAGCGCGAACTGGAACGCATGAAGCTGGCCAGCCTTGACGATCTGCTGGCGGAAATTGGCCTCGGCAACGCAATGAGCGTCGTGGTAGCTAAAAACCTGCAACAAGGCGAAACCGTCGCCGCCACGACGCAAGGCGCCTCTTCAGGTCACGGTCATCTGCCGATTAAGGGTGCTGACGGCGTTCTGATTACCTTTGCGAAGTGCTGCCGTCCGATTCCCGGCGACCCGATTATCGCCCACGTCAGCCCCGGCAAGGGCCTGGTCATTCACCATGAGTCCTGCCGTAACATTCGTGGCTATCAGAAAGAGCCAGAGAAGTTTATGGCCGTCGAGTGGGATAAAGAGACCGCCCAGGAATTTATCACCGAAATTAAGGTGGATATGTTTAACCACCAGGGTGCGCTGGCGAACCTCACCGCGGCCATTAACACCGCCTCTTCCAATATTCAGAATCTGACTACCGAAGAGAAAGATGGGCGCGTGTACAGCGCGTTTATCCGCCTGACGGCGCGTGATCGCGTGCATCTGGCGAATATTATGCGAAAAATTCGCGTTATGCCGGATGTCATAAAAGTCACCCGTAACCGAAACTAGCTCTGTGCACTAAATCATTCGCGTTTTGCGCCGCACGGGTACCGGCCCAGAAGGGCCGGGCAGTCACGCGGCCAGCGAATGAATTACCCGGCTCGTACAGGAGTAGGTAACCGTGGGTAATGAGTACGGCTAACGCCGAGGCAATTTGAAGGATGACGTGTTTATGAATCCACAGCGTTATGCGCGTATCTGCGAGATGCTCGCCAGGCGCCAGCCTGACCTGACGGTCTGCATGGAGCAGGTCCATAAACCTCATAACGTCTCTGCGGTGATTCGTACCGCAGACGCCGTTGGCGTGCACGAAGTCCACGCCATCTGGCCCAGTAACCACATGCGCACGATGGTCTCTGCCGCCGCTGGCAGTAACAGCTGGGTTCAGGTGAGAACCCACCGCTCGATTGGCGATGCCGTCAGCCATTTAAAGGGCCAGGGCATGCAGATCCTGGCTACCCATCTCTCTGATAAAGCCGTCGATTTCCGTGAAATCGACTATACCCGCCCTACCTGCATCCTGATGGGACAGGAAAAAACCGGCATTACTCAGGAAGCGCTGGCGCTGGCCGATCGGGAGATCATCATTCCGATGACTGGCATGGTGCAGTCGCTGAATGTCTCCGTCGCCTCGGCTCTGATTCTGTATGAAGCCCAGCGCCAGCGGCAAAATGCAGGGATGTATCAGCGTGAGAACAGCATGCTGCCGCAAGAAGAGCAGCAGCGCCTGCTGTTTGAAGGCGGGTACCCGGTACTGGCCAGAGTGGCAAAACAAAAAGGTCTGCCTTACCCCTACGTGAATGCGCAGGGCGAAGTCGAAGCCGATGATGCATGGTGGGCAACCATGCAGGCTTCCGGTTCCGCTCACAGCAGCTCGCGCGACAACCGCGCAGACGCTGGCCAGACAAGACGCAGTCTGAAGGATGAAGGGTAAATGTCCGGTCGCCTGTTAGACGCGGTCCCGCTCAATTCGCTCACCGGCGTTGGGGCGGCACAAAGCAACAAACTGGCGAAAATCGGCCTGCATACCGTGCAGGATCTCCTTCTGCACCTGCCGCTACGCTATGAGGACCGCACCCATCTTTATCAGATAGGCGATCTGCTACCGGGCGTTTACGCCACCGTTGAAGGTGAAGTTCTCAGTAGCAACATCACCTTCGGCGGCCGCCGAATGATGACCTGCCAGATCAGCGACGGCTCCGGTATTCTCACCATGCGCTTTTTCAACTTCAATGCCGCCATGAAAAACAGCCTGGCGACCGGCCGGCGCGTGCTGGCCTACGGAGAAGCCAAACGGGGAAAATACGGGGCGGAGATGATTCACCCGGAATACCGCGTACAGGGTGACATGAGCACACCCGACCTACAGGAAACGCTGACGCCGGTTTATCCCACCACCGAAGGCATCAAGCAGGCGACGCTGCGCAAGCTCACCGATCAGGCGCTGGAATTACTGGATACCTGTGCCATCGCCGAGCTGTTGCCGCCCGAACTGGCGCAGGGAATGATGAGCCTGCCGGAGGCGCTACGCACATTACACCGCCCGCCGCCATCGCTGCAGCTCAGCGACCTGGAAAGCGGCAAGCATCCGGCGCAACAGCGCTTAATTCTGGAAGAACTGCTGGCGCATAACCTGAGCATGCTGGCGCTGCGCGCTGGCGCCCAGCGTTATCATGCCCTGGCGCTCAGCGCGAACGACACATTCAAAAACCAGCTGCTGGCCTCCCTGCCCTTTAAGCCGACCGGCGCACAACAGCGAGTCACCGCCGAAATTGAACGCGATATGGCGCTCGATGTGCCGATGATGCGTCTGGTGCAGGGCGACGTCGGCTCAGGTAAAACGCTGGTTGCCGCCCTCGCAGCGCTGCGGGCTATTGCTCACGGCAAGCAGGTGGCGCTAATGGCGCCGACCGAACTGCTGGCGGAGCAACACGCCAATAACTTCCGTCAGTGGTTCGCGCCGCTGGGTATCGAAGTGGGCTGGCTGGCCGGCAAACAGAAAGGGAAAGCCCGCCAGGCACAGCAGGAGGCCATCGCCAGCGGTCAGGTGCAGATGATAGTCGGTACCCACGCCATTTTTCAGGAACAGGTGCAGTTCAACGGCCTGGCGCTGGTGATTATTGATGAGCAGCACCGCTTCGGTGTCCACCAGCGTCTGGCGCTATGGGAAAAAGGCCAGCAGCAGGGCTTCCATCCCCATCAGTTGATCATGACCGCCACCCCGATCCCCCGAACCCTGGCAATGACCGCTTACGCCGACCTTGATACCTCGGTTATCGATGAACTGCCGCCGGGGCGGACGCCGGTCACTACGGTGGCCATCCCCGATACTCGCCGCCACGATATTATTGATAGGGTGCGCAACGCCTGTACTCAGGAAGGGCGCCAGGCCTACTGGGTCTGTACCCTGATTGAAGAGTCCGAGCTGCTGGAGGCGCAGGCGGCAGAAGCGACATGGGAAGAGCTTAAGCTCGCGCTGCCGGAGCTGAATATCGGCCTGGTGCATGGTCGGATGAAACCGGCAGATAAGCAGGCGGTTATGCAGGCCTTTAAGCAGGGCGAACTGCACCTGCTGATCGCCACCACGGTGATTGAAGTTGGGGTAGACGTACCGAATGCCAGCCTGATGATTATCGAAAACCCGGAACGCCTGGGGCTGGCGCAGCTGCACCAGCTCAGAGGACGCGTCGGGCGCGGCGCGGTCGCATCCCACTGCGTACTGCTCTATAAGTCGCCGCTGTCAAAAACGGCGCAGAAACGCCTGCAGGTTCTGCGCGACAGCAACGACGGTTTCGTCATTGCCCAGAAAGACCTGGAAATCCGCGGCCCCGGCGAGCTGCTCGGCACCCGACAAACCGGCACCGCCGAGTTTAAAGTCGCCGATCTGCTGCGCGATCAGGCCATGATCCCGGACGTTCAGCGCATCGCTCGCCATATTCACGAACGTTATTCTCAGCAGGCCCAGGCGCTTATTGAACGCTGGATGCCGGAAACCGAACGCTATTCCAACGCCTAGCACCCGATCTGCCCCGCTGGGTCAGACCCGGACGCTTCGCGCAATTTATCTTCACAACGAGTGGATTATGAAACGAGAACTGGCCATCGAATTTTCCCGTGTCACCGAGGCCGCCGCGCTGGCGGGCTATAAGTGGCTGGGCCGCGGTGATAAAAATACTGCCGACGGCGCCGCCGTCAACGCCATGCGTATTATGCTCAACCTGATTAATATCGATGGCACCATCGTGATTGGCGAAGGTGAAATCGATGAAGCGCCGATGCTGTATATCGGCGAGAAGGTCGGCACCGGCAACGGTGATGCGGTGGATATCGCCGTTGACCCAATCGAAGGAACGCGCATGACGGCCATGGGCCAGGCCAATGCGCTGGCGGTGATGGCGGTCGGCGATAAAGGCTGCTTCCTGAACGCGCCGGACATGTACATGGAAAAACTGATTGTCGGCCCAGGGGCAAAAGGGGCGATTGACCTCAATCTGCCGCTGGCGGAGAACCTGCGTAATATCGCTGCGGCGCTGAATAAACCGCTGGCCGAGCTGACCGTCACCATTCTGGCCAAACCGCGTCATGATGCGGTGATTGCCGAACTCCAGCGGGCGGGCGTTCGCGTCTTCGCCATTCCGGATGGCGATGTAGCGGCGTCGATTCTGACCTGCATGCCGGACAGCGAAGTCGACGTGCTGTACGGCATCGGCGGCGCGCCGGAAGGGGTGGTTTCTGCCGCCGTTATTCGCGCTCTGGACGGCGACATGCAGGGTCGCCTGCTGGCTCGCCACGATGTCAAAGGCGATAGCGCAGAAAACCGTCGTATCGGTGAGAACGAGCTGGCGCGCTGCAAAGAGATGGGCATCGAGGCGGGCAAAGTGCTGCGCCTGGACGAAATGGCCCGCAGCGATAATGTGGTGTTCTCCGCAACCGGTATCACCAAAGGCGATCTGCTGGATGGCATTACCCGTAAAGGCAATATGGCCACCACCGAAACGCTGCTGATTCGCGGTAAATCCCGTACCATTCGCCGCATTCAGTCCATTCATTATCTCGACCGTAAAGACCCGGATATTCAGCTGCATATTCTGTGATTGTTCGCTGGCGCCAGGCCCATGGACGGGCCGAAAACGGATGCCGTCAGCGCACAGGCAATTGAAGTATGACGAGAATATTTGATCAATAGAGCTTTTCGTCGCCGTCAGGCTGGAAATCTTTGCCGCGTACAACGAAGATAGAGCAACGCTTCGCGCAACGGGAGAAGATGATGGCGGACTGGGTTAACGGTAAAGTAAAAAAAATAGAGTTCTGGACCGACACGCTGTTCAGTCTGTACGTCCACGCGCCTGTTCACCCGTTTACCGCCGGGCAATTTACCAAGCTCGGGTTGGAAATTGACGGTGAGCGCGTTCAGCGCGCCTATTCCTACGTTAACGCTCCGGGCAATTCCGATCTGGAGTTCTATCTGGTCACCGTCCCGGACGGTAAGCTCAGCCCGCGCCTTGCGGCGCTCAAACCGGGCGATGACGTTCATCTGGTCAGCGAAGCCGCGGGCTTTTTCGTCCTCGAAGAGGTGCCGGACTGCGAAACCTTATGGATGCTGGCGACCGGCACCGCGCTCGGCCCGTATCTGTCCATTCTGCAGGAAGGTAAAGACCTCGCGCGCTTCAAAAACCTGGTGCTGATCCATGCCGTGCGCTATGAGGCCGATTTAAGCTACCTGCCGCTGATGCGCGAATTAGAACAGCGCTACGGCGGAAAACTGCGCATCCAGACCGTCGTGAGCCGCGAAACCGCCCCTGGTTCGCTGACCGGGCGGATTCCGTTTCTTATCGAAACCGGCGCCCTCGAGGAGGCCGTTGGCCTGCCGATGAACGCCGATAACAGCCACGTGATGCTGTGTGGAAACCCGCAGATGGTGCGTGATACCCAGCAGTTGTTGAAAGAAACCCGGCAGATGACCAAACATCTGCGTCGCCGTCCGGGCCACATGACCGCCGAGCAATACTGGTAATCAGGACTCCGCCTTCCAGCGAACATCCTGCGTATCTTTACCAAATTTATTCTCGCCCTGGGTGCCGACAAACGCGCCCAGGTCGATGAACATCATGACGATAATCAGCGTTGGCACAAACCGCCCGACTACCCATTGCCAGGCGCCCGGCAGCACCGACCAGTTCCCCGCCAGCAGCATCCACGCCAGAATCATCAGCAGCGCCCAGAGCCCCGATTTGCCGCGATCGTGCAGGCGTTTGATCGTCACCGCCGCCGTCGGCCACAGCAGACACACCAGGATAAATGCGGCGGTCTGCACATTGAGCAAGCTGGTGCCGGCCAGGGTAAAGAGCGCGCTCATGGCGAGGATCCAGATGGCTATCCAGATCCAAAAATCACGGCGCCCGATACGTCCCTTAATTGAGAACATCCACTGCTGTAGGGTCATGTTTTATTCCTTATCATCATCATTCGCGTAGTTTACCCTGAAGCCGTCACTTTTTGACAAGCGCGACGGTTCCCGTTTTAATCGTCTGCAGGCAAAAAAAGGAAAGACCGGCATGAAGACGTGGATGACTGTATGTTTGATTGGGCTGACGGCCTTATCCGTCGGCCCGAAGGCGTTGTCCGCGGTATCCGAATCCTCCGCCACGGCCTCTTATCTGCTGGCGGGCGCCCCCACCTTTGATATGTCAATCAGCGACTTTCGGGAAAAATTCAATGCGGAGAATCCTAAGCTTCAGCTGAATGAATTTCGCGCCATTACCTCCAGCCGCGACAGGGAAAATCTGACGCGAGCGGCGAGCAAAATTAATGAAAACCTCTACGCCTCCACGGCGCTGGAGCGCGGTACCCTCAAAATAAAATCGATGCAGGTGACCTGGCTGCCGATTCAGGGACCCGAACAGAAGGCGGCTAAGGCCAAAGCGCAGGAGTATATGAGCGCCGTGTTACGCATGTTCGTGCCCACCTTAAGCGGGGCTCAGAGCCAGCAAAAACTGCAGAAAATGCTCGCCGCCGGCAAGGGAAAGCGTTACTTCGCTGAAACGGAAGGGGCGATACGTTATGTTGTCGCAGACAACGGTGAAAAAGGACTGACCTTCGCTGTTGAACCGATTAAGCTGGCGCTATCTGAAACGCTGGAGAGCAATAATAAATGACAAAAAGCAAAGCCTTTCCAACGATGAATCTCTATACTGTTTCACAGACCATGCTGCCCTGACGGGTGGCTATATTCCTTAATTCGCTTAACGTAGCGTGGAGAATTAAAATGCGACATCCTTTAGTGATGGGTAACTGGAAACTGAACGGCAGCCGCCATATGGTAAACGAACTGGTTGCTAACCTGCGTACCGAACTGGCTGGCGTTTCTGGCTGTGCCGTTGCAATCGCTCCGCCAGAAATGTACATCGATCTGGCTAAGCATGTGGCAGAAGGTAGCCACATTCACCTGGGCGCGCAGAACGTTGACCTGAACCTGTCCGGCGCATTCACCGGTGAAACCTCTGCTCAAATGCTGAAAGATGTCGGTGCTGAATACATCATCATCGGTCACTCTGAGCGTCGTACTTACCACAACGAGTCTGACGAGTTCATTGCTAAGAAATTCGCGGTGCTGAAAGAACAGGGTCTGATTCCGGTTCTGTGCATCGGCGAAACTGAAGCAGAAAACGAAGCGGGCAAAACGGAAGAAGTGTGCGCACGTCAGATCGACGCCGTTCTGAAAACTCAGGGCGCTGCGGCATTCGAAGGCGTGGTTATCGCTTACGAACCTGTCTGGGCAATCGGCACCGGCAAATCAGCGACTCCGGCACAGGCTCAGGCCGTGCACAAATTCATTCGCGATCACATTGCGAAAGCAGACGCGAAAGTCGCTGAACAGGTCATCATTCAGTACGGCGGTTCCGTTAACGCTTCTAACGCCGCAGAACTGTTCACCCAGCCGGACATCGACGGCGCGCTGGTTGGCGGCGCTTCCCTGAAAGCAGACGCTTTCGCGGTAATCGTTAAAGCAGCTGAAGCAGCGAAAAAAGCATAATCTGCTTTAACCCCCAGCCTCCCGGTAGCATCGCGCTTAACCGGGGCGACGGGGTAACGAAAGCCCGGACAACGCGCGCAGGCGCCGCATCCGGGCTTTTTTATGCCGCTATAATTTCCCCAACGCCTGATACCACAGATAGTCCAGCGGCAGCAGAATCAAATAGCTCACCGCCGCCAGCGTAATACACAGCAGCATCCCCGCCCGCGCCGGCACTTTTCCTAGCCCCATCGCCACCACAATCGGCGACGCCTGATACGGCAGCAGCGGCGTGGAATAGCCCAATACCTGAATCATAATCACGCTCAGCAGCGGGAAACCGGTGGCATCGGAAAAGCTCTGCGCAAAAGTGGTGTACAGCGCGGGTACGCCGTTGGCCGTCATAATAAAGTTCAGCGCGCTGGTTATGCCGGTTAAGGCGAGGAAGCTGGCGAACGGACTCTCTTTGTCGAGCGGCACCACCTGCAGCAGCGCATTGCCGACCATCTCGCCTGTTCCGGTTTGGGTCACGGTAATCGCCAGTCCGAGGATCCCGGCGACGTAAATACAGGTGCGAATATTCACCCCGCTGGCAAACTCCTCCCCGCTAATAAAGCCAACCCGCGGCAACAGCGTGACGACCGCGGCGGCCAGCCCCGTCCAGGCGGGTCCGATACCGTGCCAGCTCTCGCTCACCCACAGCACCAGCACCACGGCCAGCAACCAGGCCAGGCGCTTCTCGTCCCGGCTCATCGGCGGGAGCGGCGTCAGCTCACGCGGCGGATGAGGCTTGCCGGGGAACAGCCAGCAAATCAAAACGATTAAGATCCCCCCCTTCAGCCAGCCCAGCACCGGCGTGTGCAGCAGCAAATACGGCAGGTAATTAAGGTGAATCCCGTACGAACCTTCGGCCGCGCCGCTCATCACCAGGTTTGGGACGTTGGCGGGCAGAATGGTCGCCGACAGCTGAAAGGTCCCAAAGCCCACCGCCAGCGCCAGCCCATACCAGGCCCGCGTGCCGTCGGCGATACCGGCCCGTTTCGCCATCGCCGCCACGATGGGCATCAGCAGCGCGATGCGCCCCATATTCGACGGCATCACGAAGGCCAGCGCATAGCTCAGTAGCACGACGCTACCCACCATCAACGGCCAGGAGTCCGTCAGTCGCGCCGATAGCGCTTGCGCCGCCCGGTCCGCCAGCCCGGTTTTACGAATCGCAATCCCGAGGACGAAGCCGCTAAATACCAGCCAGAACGCCGACGAGGCAAATCCGCCAAAGATAACGTCCGGCGGCGCAATTTTGACCATCATCGCCACCGCGAAAAACAGCAGCGCGGTCATAAACTCCGGCAACAGCGAAGTCGCCCACAGCACAA
Organism: Raoultella sp. T31; assembly: GCF_002806725.1. Lineage (NCBI taxonomy): Bacteria > Pseudomonadati > Pseudomonadota > Gammaproteobacteria > Enterobacterales > Enterobacteriaceae > Klebsiella > Raoultella sp. T31. The sequence continues at coordinate 26,771 of NZ_PIBO01000004.1, read as the reverse complement.
TGGTTAGCGCGACAATCAGCGAGGGAAGGAACAGAGGGTGAGAAAACCAGAGCGACATACCTGTCTCCTGTCGTTTTTTTCAGCAAGAATACGATCGGGAACGAGGCAGGTAAACCTATCAAAAAACAGAAAGCCATGCAGAAACCTGCATGGCTCAGCAATAAAGGCTAATTCAGGATCGCGCAGCGATGATCCTGGAGCTCTTCAGCGGAAGCGCGATTCAGGGTCAGCAGGTTACGTTCGGTCGCCAGCAGCACCAGCGAGCCATCGCTCTGTTTCGCCAGCGCCAGGGCAAAGCGCCCCATATGTTCACGCGCCTCTGGTACCTCCTCCGCCAGCATCAGAAACGGGCTACGCTGGGCCAGTTCGGACTCGGTGACTCGCCGCGCGAGATATTCATGGCCGAGTAAACCGCCGGGAAACGGCAGCCAACGGCTGCTGATCGCGGTGACATGGCTATCCAGACGGGCGCGCACATCTTCGCGTAAGCAGGAGATATGAATATGAAAATGGTTTTGCGTGCGCCCGCTACGGGAGTTAATGGCTAGCGACACGGCGCTGTCCGCTACCGCCGAACCGCGGCGCTCGCTCATGATGTCGCGCCCCTGCCACGCCTGCCAGAAGAAGTTCGGCGTTAACGGGTTAAGCAGCAGCGGGCTCTCGGTGCCGTTAATGCGGTATGTCGGCATCAGCAAATACTGCAAGGGCCCGTTACGATCTTTAAACAGCACGTAGCCGCCCTTCAGATTGACGTCGGCACACGGCGATGGGGTTTGATGCTGCTGTTGATTAGCAACGCATTGTTGCAAAACAATCTGTCGCAGCGCGTCAGGGTTACCGGAATGCAGCCAGTACCATCCGCCGGCCGCCGCTGCCAGCACAAGCGCTAACAGCAGCCATACAAGGTATCGTACTCTTCTCATCATCTTTTCCTGTCCAGCCAGAAACGGAAGAGTAGCGTAGTTTGATGACCAAATGAAAACGCCCGGTCATTTAACCGGGCGTTCATGGAAATTAACGCTGACTGATTTGGTCGAAAGTGCCGCCGTTTGAGAAGTGCTCTTTCTGCGCCTTAGTCCAGCCACCAAATTCCTGGTCGATGGTGAACAGTTTCAGTTTCGGGAATTCATCGGCATATTTTTTGGCGATTGCCGGGTCACGCGGGCGATAGAAGTTCTTCGCCGCAATCTCCTGGCCTTCCGGCGAGTAGAGATATTTCAGGTAGGCGTCAGCCACCTGGCGAGTGCCTTTTTTATCGACCACTTTGTCCACCACCGAGACGGTCGGCTCGGCAAGAATCGATTCGCTCGGGGTGACAATTTCAAACTTATCTTTACCCAGTTCGTTCGTCGCCAGCAGCGCTTCGTTCTCCCACGCAATCAGCACATCGCCGATCCCGCGTTCAACAAAGGTATTGGTCGAACCGCGCGCGCCGGAGTCCAGCACTTCGACGTTTTTATACAGCGCCTTCACAAACTCCTGGGCTTTTGCCTGGTCGCCGTGATTCTGGTGCAGGGCATAACCCCAGGCGGCCAGGTAGTTCCAGCGTGCGCCGCCGGAGCTTTTCGGGTTTGGCGTAATCACCGACACGCCCGGTTTAATCAGGTCGTTCCAGTCATGGATCTGTTTGGGGTTGCCTTTACGCACAAGAAACACGATGGTGGAGGTATACGGCGCCGAGTTATCCGGCAGGCGTTTCAGCCAGTTTTTATCAATACGGCCGCGTTCGGCGATCGCATCAACATCGTAGGCCAGCGCCAGGGTCACGACATCGGCTTCGATACCGTTGATCACCGACGTCGCCTGTTTGCCGGAGCCACCATGCGACTGGCGGATCACCACATTGTCGCCGGTTTCTTGCTTCCAGTGCGCGCTGAATGCCTTGTTGTACTGTTCGTACAGCTCGCGCGTCGGATCATAAGATACGTTTAATAACTGAATGTCTTTAGCCAAAACGCTGGCGGATGCCAGCAACAGAGTTAACCCAACGCCCCACTTATTCATCGCACCGCTCTCTTTATGTCGTGTTGTGATGAGTTAAGCGTGCCAGAAAGCGAAACAATGATTAAAGAATAAAAAAAGATTGGCTATAACTTGTGAGTATATGTAAACGGAGGGGGAAATGCTTACCCCCTCCAGGAGAGGAGAGGGTGAGGGCGAGAGGGTTACACTTCTTCCATGCGACCCAGCAGCGCCTGCAGACGATCCTGCCAGCCCTGCAGCTGTTCTCTCAGCTGGCCGTTTTCACGCTCCAGCTCTTCACGACCGTGCTGTGCGCCCTGAACTTCCTGCGCCAGCGTGTTGTTTTTTTCTTTCAGCTCTTCGATTTCCATCTGCAACAGAGTGATGGTATCAATCGCCTGCTGTACTTTTGATTCTAATTTCTCAAACACTTCTAATGACATCGTCATACCTCTCCTGAACTTGCAAGGCGTTGATAGAGTACTATCCCGTACACGTCGTCCTTCAAGCTGCTTCTGCGTTAGCGGGGTCTTCCCGACCACTTACCGAAGTAAGCGGCGAGGATTCATTCGCTTGCCGTTTTGACACATCCCGAATGATGTTGTGTACCTACGCGGTGACGCCTTAACGAAAATAAGCGCACTACAGTGGTCATGCAGTCGATTGTATGAATCCCCGCCTTCCCTGTCCAGCGACAACCCGCGCAGATTGCGGTTTGCCACACTTTTCAGTCTTTACCTGGCGTCGTCGGCGCGTTTCTGCGTAAGTTATCCGGCAATTGTTAATCAATGGGTTAACGAAATCCGCCGGAAAAGCGGGTTAAATGTGTCACAACACGCGTTTATGGCGCGAAAACGCTCATTTTCTTGACGCAGCACACACATTTATATTTCGATATTTCTCGTTTTTGTTCGTTAACGATAAATTAACACTATGCCTACAAGGCAGCGTGGTCGTAGACGACCTTCATACATGCAATAACCACCACTTCGCTTCAGGATTCTATATGAGCCAAACATCAACATTAAAAGGCCAGTGCATCGCAGAGTTCCTCGGTACCGGGTTGTTGATCTTTTTCGGCGTTGGGTGCGTCGCGGCGCTCAAAGTTGCAGGAGCCAGCTTCGGTCAGTGGGAAATCAGCATCATCTGGGGTCTGGGGGTAGCCATGGCTATCTACCTGACCGCAGGCGTATCCGGTGCGCACCTTAATCCGGCGGTCACAATCGCATTGTGGCTGTTTGCCTGCTTCGACGGGCGTAAAGTTGTTCCTTTTATCATTTCTCAATTCGCAGGCGCCTTTTGCGCCGCGGCGTTAGTTTACGGGCTTTACTACAATCTTTTCTTCGATTTCGAACACAGCCACAATATGGTGCGCGGTAGCGTCGAAAGTCTTGAACTGGCCGGTATTTTCTCTACTTACCCGAACCCACATATCAATTTTGTGCAGGCTTTCGCGGTAGAAATGGTGATTACCGCTATCCTGATGGGCGTTATCCTGGCCCTGACCGATGACGGCAATGGTATTCCGCGCGGTCCGCTGGCGCCGCTGCTGATCGGCCTGTTGATTGCGGTTATCGGCGCCTCCATGGGACCGCTGACCGGATTTGCGATGAACCCGGCGCGCGACCTCGGACCCAAAACGTTCGCCTGGCTTGCCGGCTGGGGCGACGTGGCCTTCACCGGCGGTAAAGATATTCCTTATTTCCTGGTGCCGCTGTGCGCACCGATAGTGGGCGCCGCGCTGGGCGCGTTCAGCTATCGTAAGTTGATCGGCCGCCATCTGCCTTGCGACACCTGCGTCGTGGAAGAGAAAAAGAGCTCCTCGACGACCCAACACAACGCTTCGCTGTAATCTGACTACGGGACTCATACTATGACCGACAAAAAATATATCGTTGCGCTCGACCAGGGCACCACCAGCTCCCGAGCCGTTGTGATGGATCACGATGCCAATATCGTCAGCGTATCTCAGCGTGAATTTGAACAAATTTATCCGCGTCCAGGCTGGGTTGAACATGACCCGATGGAGATCTGGGCGTCACAAAGTTCCACGCTGGTTGAAGTGCTGGCAAAAGCCGATATTAGCTCCGATGAGATAGCCGCTATCGGGATCACCAACCAACGTGAAACCGCCATTGTGTGGGAGCGGGAAACCGGTAAACCGATCTATAACGCTATCGTCTGGCAGTGCCGCCGTACCGCAGATATCTGTGAGCAGCTCAAACGCGACGGCATGGAAGAGTACATTCGCAAGGCCACCGGCCTGGTGGTTGACCCGTACTTCTCCGGCACCAAAGTGAAATGGATTCTCGATCACGTGGAAGGCGCCCGCGAGCGGGCAAAACGCGGCGAACTGCTGTTCGGAACCGTGGACACCTGGCTGGTGTGGAAAATGACCCAGGGCCGCGTCCACGTGACCGACTACACCAACGCCTCGCGAACCATGCTGTTCAACATCCACGATCTGGACTGGGACGACAAAATGCTGGAGGCGCTGGATATTCCGCGCGCGATGCTGCCGGAAGTGCGCAAGTCTTCCGAGGTATACGGTCAAACCAATATCGGCGGTAAAGGCGGCACGCGTATTCCTATCGCCGGTATCGCCGGTGACCAGCAGGCGGCGCTGTTTGGCCAGCTGTGCGTCAAAGAGGGGATGGCAAAAAACACCTACGGCACCGGCTGCTTTATGCTGATGAATACCGGGGAAAAAGCGGTCACCTCAACGCATGGCCTGCTGACCACTATCGGCTGCGGTCCACGCGGGGAAGTGAACTATGCGCTGGAAGGCGCGGTATTCATGGCCGGCGCCTCCATTCAATGGCTGCGCGATGAAATGAAGCTGATCAACGACGCCTTCGATTCCGAGTATTTTGCGACGAAAGTGAAAGACACCAACGGCGTGTATGTGGTTCCGGCCTTTACCGGTCTCGGGGCGCCATACTGGGACCCGTATGCGCGCGGCGCCATCTTCGGTCTGACCCGCGGGGTGAACGCCAACCATATTATTCGCGCCACGCTGGAGTCTATCGCCTATCAGACGCGCGATGTGCTGGAGGCCATGCAGGCTGATTCAGGGATTCGTCTGCACGCCCTGCGCGTCGACGGCGGTGCCGTTGCCAACAACTTCCTGATGCAGTTCCAGTCCGATATTCTGGGCACTCGCGTCGAGCGCCCGGAAGTGCGTGAAGTGACGGCACTGGGCGCCGCTTACCTCGCCGGTCTTGCCGTCGGCTTCTGGCAAAATCTGGATGAGCTGCAGGAGAAAGCGGTGATTGAGCGCGAGTTCCGCCCGGGTATCGAAACCACCGAGCGTAACTATCGCTACAACGGCTGGAAAAAAGCGGTGAAACGCGCGCTGGCGTGGGAAGAACACGACGAAGCATAAGGTCTGGGCTTCATCCCGGAGGCGGCGCTTATCGCGCCTTGTCCGGGCTACAAAAAGCCAAAACCGCACAGAACCGTCGCCCCGGTAAGCACAGCGCCACCGGGGAATCCCGTAGCCCCGGTAAGCGCAGCGCCACCGGGGGATATCCCGCAAACGGCGCGCATCGCCCCTCGTCCGTGCGACAACAGCCAAAACCGCACAGAATCGTAGCCCCGGTAAGCGCAGCGCCACCGGGGAATCTCCCGCAGGTATGTACCACCTCTGGTTTTTTATTAGCCGAATACCGGCAACGGCAGATATCGCTTAATCACCAGCGCATTTACAATATTAATAAAGAACGCACCGACCATCGGCGCCGCCAGAAACGCCCTATGAATAGCGCAAAAAAATACCATAAACAGATACTTTGTTTTGATATTGATACTACCAATCATGCAAAACGTTAATGAATAACCACCCGCGGTTTATTGTATAAATATTTCTCAGCAAACGCTGGCAAACGTTTGCTTTTGCACGACAGTCCGATAAAATTCCCGCTTTGCCACCTTGGGATTGTTTGTGATGTCCGTTAACACCGCCGATTCAGAAGCTGCGCAACCGGTTGCGCATAAAACAACCAGTGAATTAATCTACCGCCTCGAAGACCGCCCGCCGCTGCCGCAAACTCTGTTCGCCGCCTTTCAGCATCTGCTGGCGATGTTTGTCGCGGTCATCACGCCGGCGTTGTTAATCTGTCAGGCGTTGGGCCTTCCGGCTCAGGACACACAGCACATCATCAGTATGTCTCTGTTCGCATCCGGTGTGGCATCCATCATTCAGATTAAAGCCTGGGGACCGGTTGGATCCGGCCTGCTCTCTATTCAGGGCACCAGCTTTAACTTCGTCGCTCCGTTGATTATGGGCGGTACCGCGCTGAAAACCGGCGGTGCCGACGTGCCAACGATGATGGCCGCGCTGTTCGGCACCCTGATGCTGGCAAGCTGCACGGAAATGGTCATCTCGCGCGTCCTGCACCTGGCCCGCCGGGTGATTACGCCGCTGGTCTCCGGGGTGGTGGTGATGATTATCGGCCTGTCGCTGATTCAGGTCGGGCTGACCTCCATCGGCGGCGGCTACTCGGCGATGGCCGACCATACCTTCGGCGCGCCGAAAAACCTGCTGCTGGCGGGTACCGTTCTGGCGCTGATCATTATTCTTAACCGCCAGCGCAACCCATATCTGCGTATCGCTTCCCTGGTTATCGCCATGGCGGCAGGTTATCTGGCGGCCTGGCTGCTCGATATGCTGCCGGCAAATACCGCGCCCGCCAACGATAGCCTGATTACAGTCCCGACGCCGCTCTACTATGGCCTGGGCATCGACTGGAGCCTGCTGCTGCCGCTGATGCTGGTGTTTATGATAACCTCGCTGGAAACCATCGGCGATATCACCGCCACCTCTGACGTCTCGGAACAGCCGGTCTCCGGTCCGCTGTATATGAAGCGCCTGAAAGGCGGCGTGCTGGCTAACGGCCTGAACTCCTTTGTTTCCGCCGTCTTCAATACCTTCCCTAACTCCTGTTTCGGCCAGAATAACGGCGTGATTCAGTTGACCGGCGTCGCCAGCCGCTACGTCGGCTTCGTGGTGGCGCTGATGCTGATCGTACTGGGCCTGTTCCCGGCGGTCAGCGGCTTTGTCCAGCATATTCCGGAACCGGTGCTCGGTGGCGCAACGCTGGTGATGTTCGGTACTATCGCCGCATCCGGGGTACGCATCGTCTCCCGCGAACCGCTGAACCGCCGCGCGATTCTGATTATCGCCCTGTCGCTGGCAGTGGGCCTCGGTGTCTCCCAGCAGCCGCTGATTCTGCAGTTTGCCCCTGACTGGCTGAAGAACCTGCTCTCCTCGGGGATTGCCGCCGGCGGCATCACCGCGATTGTTCTGAATTTAGTCTTCCCGCCAGAGAAAAACTAAGCCTGCCTGCCCCCCGGTCACGCGATGCTGACCGGGGAAATCCTGACGTCTTATGGGTATCGGCAATCTCACATCATCCCATTAAACAATTCCTGTCTTGAGGATTGCGCATAATTCGGGCATAACAGCCTTACGTACTCGCTCAGGATGTAAGATCATGAAATTTCCTGGAAAGCTGGTCCTCTGGCTCACGATCGTCCTGCTGGCCGCCATCGTTGCTGCCTGGTTCCTGCTACAGACCCACTGGGGTTCACGCCAGGCCAGCGCCTGGCTGAGTAAAGGTACCGGCTGGCAGGTCTCCTTCGATGCGATGGATCACAGCTTCTCTTCACCTCTCCACCTGCAGCTGCAAAATGTCACTTTCGGGCGCGACGGCAAACCGCCGACGCTGGTCGCTAAAACGGTGGATATTGGCTTCAGTACCCGCCAGTTCAGCGATCCGCTGCACGCCGACGAGATTGTGCTGAGCGACGGGACGTTAAATCTCTCACCGTCTTCCGCTTCTTTACCCTTTGCCGCCGACCGTTTGCAGTTGCGCAATATGGCGTTTAACAGCCCGGAAACCGGCTGGGCGCTGAGCGCGCAGCGCGTCGACGGCGGCGTCAGCCCCTGGGCGCCGGAAGCGGGCAATGTGTTGGGCAAAAAGGCCCAGATTCAGATGAGCGCAGGCTCGCTGACCCTGAACGGCGTTGCAGCCAGTAACGTGCTGATTCAGGGAAGCCTGGATAATGGCGAAGTGACGCTATCCACGCTGGGCGCCGATATTGCGCGCGGGACGCTGACCGGCAACGCCAGGCGCAACGCCGACGGCAGCTGGCTGGTAGACAATCTGCAGCTCAACGAAATTCGCCTGCAGAGCGATAAATCGCTGGCGGAATTCTTTACCCCGCTGACCCACGTCCCTTCTCTGCACATTGGTCGTCTCGACATGACCGATGCCCGCCTGCAGGGACCGGACTGGGCGGTGACCGATCTCGACCTTAATCTGCGCAACCTGACCCTGAGCCAGGGCGGATGGCAAAGTGATGACGGCACCCTGTCGATGAACGCCAGCGAATTTATTAACGGGTCGCTGCATCTGCTGGATCCCATCGCCAATGCGGAATTCTCACCTCAGGGCATCGCGCTGCGCCAGTTCACCTCGCGCTGGGAAGGCGGAATGGTACGGACTTCCGGCAACTGGCTGCGCGCGGGTAACGCGCTGGTGCTGGACGACACCGCCTTTGCCGGGCTGGAATATACCCTCCCGGCCAACTGGAAACAGCTATGGATGGCGTCGCTGCCGACGTGGCTGGAAAGCCTGACGCTGAAGAAATTCAGCGCCAGCCGTAACCTGGTTATCGATATCGACCCCACATTTCCGTGGCAGCTAACCGCCCTTGACGGCTACGGTGGCGAACTGCAGCTGGTGAAAGATCATCGCTGGGGCGTATGGAGCGGTAGCGCTACGCTAAACGCCGCCGCCGCCACCTTTAATCGCGTTGACGTTCGCCGACCATCGCTGAAGCTTAACGCCAACACCTCAACGGTCAATATCACCGAGCTAAGCGCCTTTACCGAACGCGGTATTCTGCAGGCCACCGCTGCGGTGTCGCAGCTTCCCCAGCGCCAGGTCACGCTCAGCCTGAACGGTCGCGGCGTACCGCTGAATCTTCTGCAGGCCTGGGGCTGGCCCGCCCTGCCGGTTTCCGGCGATGGTAATTTCCAGCTGACCGCCAGCGGCAGCGTGCAGGCCAATGCGCCGCTGAAACCGACGGTTAACGGCCAGCTCAGCGCGATAAATATGGAGAAGCAGCAGGTTGCGCAAGTGCTGCGCAACGGCCAACTGAACAGCGGGCCGGCGCAGCCGCTCCCCTCCCCAGCACCCTAATCTCCCGTCGCCCTCTCTCCGCCTGAGAGAGGGCATCGCTCGGGTCTTCGGCCATCCGCTTCTCGTTCCGCCCCCTCAGGCACTCCTTTCTCTCTGCGAAACCTGTGTGCATTTTGCGGCTATCTGTACCTATTTCCCGCAACATGTTTCTTTAAAAGTTCGGAGTTGCTATAAACAAAATACTGGAAGTAGAGATAACAATGAAAAACCCTATGTAAATATAAAAATAAAGGAACGACTATGTCCGCAATACGTCAACGTATTCTGGAGAATATGCAAAAATTCTCCAGAGCAATGATCGGTGCAGTCTTGTTCTTGCCCGTCATTGGCCTGATTCTGGCACTCAGTTCTGTCTTAACCAACCCGACATTAATTTCTGAAACCAGTTTTTTACATCAGTCAGGACAATTACTCGGTGATACGTTCTGGCCGCTGTTTGGCAATCTTGGATTACTTTTTTGCGTCGGTATTAGTTATGGACTGGCGAAAGATAAAAAAACAGAAGTCGCCCTGGTTTCCGTCATGTGTTTTATTATGTTTCTGGGCGCCAACCATTCGTGGCTGGAACATATCCACGGCATCGCCGAAAAAATTAATGGCGAGTATTACGGCACCGGCCAGACGCAACTGCTAGGTTTTGTGGTCGTCGATATGGGGGTGTTCCTCGGCATTATTCTCGGCTGCACCATCGCCTGGGTGCATAACAAAGTCTCGAACATCGAACTGCCCGGCGCGCTGTCAATGTACGGCGGCGCCAAGCTGACCCTGGTGGCCATGACCCCGGTGGTGATTTTCTATGCCATCGCCTTCACCTGGATCTGGCCGTTTATGACCCACGGTATCGGGGCATTAACCGGATTTATGAAAAATGCCGGCGTGGCGGGAGTTTTCGTTTATGGCTTCTTTGAAAAATTCCTCATCCCCACCGGCCTGCACCATTTCGTCTGGTCGCCGTTCCAGCTCACGCAAATCGGCGGCACGCTAAACGTCGACGGGCAGGTGGTTTCCGGTACCCAGGCGATTTTCCTTGCCTATATGCGCCACCCGGACCTGACGCCGGTCATGAATGATGCGCTACGTTTCTCGCAACAGGGGATGACCACGATTTTCGGCCTCGCCGGCGCATCGCTGGCCTTTTATCACACGGCGAAACCGGAGAAAAAGATGATGGCGAAGGCGATTCTGCTGCCCGCCATTATTACCTCAATGCTCACCGGGATTACGGAGCCGATTGAGTTCACCTTCCTGTTCGTGTCGCCGCTGCTCTGGGTGATTCACGCCACCCTGACCGCCGCGTCACAGGCGATTTGTGACCTCTTTACCGTTCGGCCATGGGGCGCATCCGGGCTTATCGAATTTCTGATTTATAACCTGCCGCTGCCGGTCTCACTCACACGCTGGCCTGGGTATGTTCTTATCGGTCTCGGTCAGTTCGCCGTTTATTACGTTATTTTCCGCACCCTGGTGGTGAAGCTGAATTTGAAAACGCCGGGCCGCGAAGATGACGACAACGTGAAACTCTACAGCAAAGCGGATTATCGTAAAAAGGTTGGTAATACGCAGTCGGTGACCGATGAGATTATTAATGGCCTCGGCGGAAAAGAAAATATTATTTCCGTCGACAACTGTTTCACGCGCCTGCGCGTGGTGATTAAAAATATGGATTTGGTTGATGATCTCATATTAAAAAGTACCGGTGCTAATGGCGTCGTACGCAATCGTAATGAAGTTCAGGTTATTTATGGCGTCAAAGTGGGACAGGTTCGTTCTCAGGTTGATAGCTGGCTGGCAGAAAATTAATTGGGAGTGATGTATGAAATTAACCGTATTAGGCGGGGGCGGCGTTCGCTCTGCATTTCTGGCGAAATCTCTGGCTTATAACGCCCACCGCATTGGTTTAACGGAAGTGGTATTTCTGGATAGCTCGGAAGATAATCTGGCCCTGTTTGGTGAAATTGCCCGTTACGTATTTAATACGATTCGTCCTGATATTGCGTTCAGTTCAACTACCGAGCCGGTCGCTGCGCTGAAAGGCACAAATTATGTGATTACCACCCTGCGAGTTGGCGGCGATGAGAGCCGGATTCGCGATGAGCGCATTGCGCTTGAGCATAATACCTTAGGCCAGGAGACCACCGGCGCCGGGGGGTTTGCCATGGCGATGCGCTCGATCCCGGCGATCCTCAACTACTGTCGCCTGATCGAAGAGCATGCCGCCGAGGATGCGATCCTGTTTAACTTTACCAACCCGTCGGGGCTGGTGACCGAGGCAATCATCAAGTCTGGCTTTAAGCGCCGCGTGTATGGCATTTGCGATGCGCCGTCGGAGCTGATTCGCGAACTGCCGGAGATTCTCGGCTGCGATGAGCGCGATCTCAGCGTCGAGTGCTACGGGCTGAACCATTTCTCGTGGTTTACCCACATTACCGTGCGCGGGGAAGAGGTGACCGAACGCCTGATCGCCAACCCGGATTTATACCGTAAAACGGCAATGCAGTATTTTTCGCCGCAGCTGGTTCAGCTGTGTGATAAGCAATTACTCAACGAGTATCTCTATTATTACTATTATCGCGAGGTGGCGTTAAAAGCGATTCAGGAAGCGGACGAAACGCGCGGCGAGCAGATTGCCCGTATCAATCGCGATATGCGGGACGCGCTGCGCGGCATTGATGTGAAAGCCGATCCGCAGACGGCGTTTTCCCTGTGGATGAAGCACTATCTGCGCCGGGAAAATAGCTACATGCAGAGTGAATCGCGGCAGGAGAAATTCCATACCCGCGAACCGTTAACCCTGCGCCAGTTTATCGAGGAGCCGGATACCGGCGGCTATGCCGGGGTGGCGCTGGACATTCTGGAGGCGGTCAACAGCCGCACCACCAAACGAATCGTGGTCTCCATCCCCAATAACGGCACTCTCGATTTCTTGCGTCCTGACGATGTGATTGAGGTAAGCTGCGACCTGAGCAAAGACGGCTTAAAACCGGTGACGCCAGCGCACGTGCCCACGGCGCAGAAAAACATGATTGCCAGCGTGAAAGAGTATGAGCGGCTGGCGGTGGCGGCCATTTTACAGCGTGACAAATCCCTGGCGATACGCGCATTGATGGCGCATCCGCTGATCGGCTCTTTTTCGCTGGCTAAAACCCTGGTCGAGGCCTATCTCGACGACGCGCAGTTCGCCGACTGGCAATAAACGCCCGGTTCGATCCCCGGATGGCGGCTAACGCCTCATCCGGGCTACCGGATAAGGCATGATTGGCCGGTTTTGTCGCCCGGACAGGCGCGTCACACGCCGCCTCCGGGGTTCTGCGTCTGTATAAACCACATCTTCAACAGCCGCTCAAACCCGAGTATGCAGTAACCGAAAAACGGGTTACTCCAGTAAATATCATCGTCGAACTTCTGCGGGTCATGAATAATAAATGCGGTATCCGCCGCCTGCGCCAGCGGGCTTTGATAATCGCCGGTAAAGCAGACCAGATTAATCGCCTTCCCTTCCAGCGCCTTCACCCAGTTCAGGGCCGAGCTGCTGCGCCCGGATTTTGAGACTATCCAGATGGAGTCGAATTTCGCCGTGTTCTTCTGCTCCAGGATTTCGTAATCTGGCCACAGCGCGAGACTGGCGTTAACGCCGGTCACCAGGAACTTATTATAAATATATTGCGCAATCAGCTGCGAAAAGCCGCTGCCGTGGATCAGGATCCGCTGATGCCGCAGGCTTTCCAGCAGCGGCGTCAGCCGCTCTGTCGGCTGAATACTCATATAGTCGATGTCGTTGGTGACATCGAGTTTCGGCATGGTGATATTGAATTTAATAAAATAGACCAGCTCCAGCCAGCCGCTGAACTTCAGCTTCTTCGCCAGCCGCACCAGCGAGGAGGGGTTGCTATAGCAGCGCTCAGCGACGCTGCGGATACCTTCCCGCACACACTGCTCAGGGTCATTCTGGATAAAGCGCAGCACGGTCATTTCCGTTTTGCTCAGCTTGACGTCACGAAAGATATTTTCTAAGTCCATGGCGGGCACCTCTCAGCGGCAGATTACGCTACCACCGGAGGGAAAATATGTCTGTAGGACGAATCACTGTGTGCCGCTCAGGCTCTCAGCGCATTTGTTCATATTCACTGCATAACAACCATCTTGCGGGTTCATCCTCCTCAATCGACGGGAAGCGCCCGTCCGCATCGAGAAAGCGGTTATCCGTACGATCGTCATTGACCATCGAGATTTCCCAACCCATTACGCCCCTCTTTTCGGCCCAGAAACGGTGATAAAGGCGCACAGGCAGGCAGACGCTCTGCCCAGGATGCAGTACCAGCGTCTCGCCGGGTTTCAGCGTGCGTGGGCAACCATCAACAGCCACGCTGACGCGGCGCTGATTATCCAGCTGTTGGTCTTCCGTCGCCCAGGCCAGCTGCATACACAGGTTGCCGCCGCCGCGGTTGATGATGTCTTCCATCTTGTGGTAGTGGAAATGCCAGGGAGTTTGCTGATCTTGTTGAATCTGCAACATTTTTTCCGCATAAGGTTTAGCATAACGCGGATCGGATAGCGAGCCGTTGCGCAACGTCAGCAGCGTCAGGCCGGTGTCGTTAAAACAGCCGCTGCCGAAATCCGTGATATCCCATCCGAGCCGCAAATCGTGGATCTCTTGCCAACCTTCTTTCCGCTTTTGCGGCCAGCACGGCGCCGTAACGCGGGCAAATTCCGGCAGGCTAATGCGGAAGGTTTCGGCCATCGCCAGCGCTTTATCTATCGCATAGTTAATCTGTGAACGTTTCATGATCGGACTCCGCTTCGCACGGCCAGCCAGGCGGCGCCACGCATGCCGCTACTGTCGCCATGCCGCGCAGAAATAATGGGGGTGATAAAATGGTCAGTGAAGACGTGTGGCGCGACCTCCAGTTGTAAATCCGCTACCAGCAACGTCGCATTGGATAAACCGCCGCCCAGTACAATCACGCCGGGGTCAAGGATATTGACGATAGTCGCCAGCGTCCGCGCGAGCTGTTGACGAAAACGGTAGACCTGCTGGCAGGCAGCGGATTCTCCCGCCTGCGCACGGGCGATAATCTGCTCACTCGACAGGCTGTCGCCGGTCAGCAGGCGGTAGCGCTCGCTCAGCCCCGTTGCGGAAATAAAAGACTCCACGCAGTTGAGCCTGCCGCAGTAACAGCGTGTCGGAGGCCCATCCTCGGCGCCGGAATAACCCGGCAGCGTGATGTGCCCACACTCTGCGGCAATTCCCGAAGATCCCACGACAGGCTGGCGTTCGAAGGCAATACCGCCGCCGCATCCGGTGCCCAACGTCATCCCGAAAACCAACGAAACGCCCGCCCCTGCGCCATCGCATGCCTCTGATAAGGCGAAGCAGTTGCCATCGTTAGCTAACACCACCGGTTGTCCGAGTTGCTGCTCGAGCGCATCTTGTAAACGATAACCGTTAATCACCTGGATATTGGCATTACGAATGGCGCCATGCTGCGGCGAAACGCTGCCCGGCAGCGCGATGCCAATAGCCATCGGCGCCCCTGTCTCCGCGCGGATAGCGGCAATGAACTCCACCATTGCCGACACAAATGCCTGACGACTTTCTTTACGCGTGGCGCAGCGAAAACGCCCGACTTCCTCTCCCCGCTCATCCATAACGACGGCGGCGATTTTCGTCCCGCCGACATCCAGACCAAGGTAATTCATCGTTGCCTCCTGCCCGTCAGAAGGCGGGTTCCCCCGCCTTTTACCCCGTTAATACAGGTTTGCTTTACCGGTGGAACCAAACAGCTTCATTTTGTGGCGAATCACTTCGCGCGCGGCGTTGATCGGCTCCGGATAAATCACGTTCGGATCCCACCAGCTCTCTTTAGCCAAAATTTCACGCACCTTCCGGAAGTAGGCATATTTCATATCGCTGGAAATATTGATTTTCCCGACGCCAAGGGTCACCGACTCGGCAATTTCCGCATCCGGATTGGCGGAGCCGCCGTGCAGCACCAGCGGAATCGATACACGTCCGGCGATATCACGCAGAATGTTCATCTGTAGTTCAGGCTGCATCCCTTTTGGATAGATGCCGTGCGCGGTACCAATCGCCACCGCCAGAGTGTCGACGCCTGTCCGGGCAACGAAATCCTGCGCCTGCGCCGGGTCGGTATAGGTAACTTTCGACACCCCGCCCTCCACGGAGGTCCCCGTCTGGCCAATAGTTCCTAATTCCCCTTCGACGGAGACACCGACCGCATGCGCCAACCTGACCACTTCCTCGGTTAAGGCGACGTTCTCCTCATAGGGCAGCAGAGATCCATCGATCATCACCGAGGTAAAGCCACACTGAATCGCGCGCAGTACATGCTCGACAGAGGCACCATGATCGAGATGCAAAGTAAAGGGCACCCGGCTACGCCGCGTAATGTCGCGCACGTAGCTAAAAAAGGAATCACCGACAAAATCATGCTCGCTAGGGTGAATGGAAATAATGGCTGGCGTATTGGTGGCTTCCGCTTCTTCCACAACAGCGCGAATAAAGCAGCTATCGGCAACATTAAACGCGCCAATGGCAAAGCCATGCTCACGGGTCGGTTTCAGTAACTCTTGCATGGAAACTAACATGGTTTTCTCCAGTTTCAGGGTGTAGTTAGCCCTGCCAGGGCGGATATGCGCTGGCATGAAAGGCATGACTGATAAGTGAATCAGGCCCGGTCTATTGCGCCGGACGCGTGTAAGTAAGGGACGATAGCTTCAGCGCTGGCATGCTCCATCACGGCCATGGCATCGGCCAGCTCGAGGGTGCTGTCGTGACACAAGGTATGCAGTAGCGCGGCCTTCCCGGCTTCAAATACCGCCGCGCCGACGTTGATTTTCGCAACGCCAAACGCCGGGCAGCGTGCAAGCTGTTCGAATGGCGTACCGCTGCCGCCGTGCAGGGCTAATGGCACCGAAGAGGCTCGTTGCACCTCCGCCAGGCGGTCAAAATCCAGCGCTGGCGTGACCCCCGGAGCATACATCCCATGGGCTGTGCCGACGGAAACCGCCAGCAGGTCAATGCCGGTTTGGGCAATAAAAGGGGCAACATCCGCCGGCTGCGTCATCAGATCGGCATTAGTCATATGGTCATAGCGCGGGGCATCCGCCAGATGACCCAATTCGCCTTCCACACAAAGCCCGACGCTGGCGGCCAGCACGGTGACCTCACGGGTCTGGCGAATATTCTCCGCGAGCGGGAACGCCGAGGCGTCAATCATCAACCCGCTAAATCCGGCGCGGAAGGCCTGGCGGATCTTCACCGGGTCTTTACCGTGATCGAGGCTTAGCGTGACGGGAACGCTGGCCGCTTCGGCCAACGTTCTGGCCACCGCCAGCGCCATTGCTGGCGGGAAATGCGACAGATGCCCCTGGTACAGATTGAGAATAATCGGCGCCCGATATTTTTCCGCCATGCGTACTGCGGCACGAGCGCTCTCCAGATTCATACAGTTAATCGCCAGCAGGGCATATTGTTCACGCCAGGCTTTCGCTACCATCTGCTTCATATCAGCAAACATAGGGCCTCCGTTTACTCAAGGGTGAAGGTGATTTCATCGTCGGCGACCTTTTGGTCGCTCAGTTCATCAAACTCTTCGTCGCGTTCGGTGACCGGCTTTTTCCACAGCGACAGCATCACGCCGCAGATAACCGTCCCAATCGCCAGCGCCAGGCAAAACAGCAGCGGATGGGTGAACAGCGGTACGACAAACATCCCGCCGTGTGGAACCGGGCTTTCCACACCCCAGGTCATAATCAATCCGCCCGCCACCGCCGAGGCCACCACACAGGAGCCCACCACGCGAAGGAGATCGCGCGCCGCAATAGGGATCACGCCCTCCGTAATCATGCAAATGCCCATCGGGAAAGCGGCCTTCAGCGCTTCGGTTTCGGCGCGGGTATATTTGTGGCGGGTTAACAGGAAAGACAGCGTAATGCCGAAGGGAGGAATCATCGATCCGACGAACTTCACGGCCTCCGGACCATAAACCCCGCTGACCAGCAAGCCGTCGGCAAAGAGCGACATGGTTTTATTGACGGGTCCGCCGAAGTCGAAGGTGGCCATCGCTCCCAGGATAGCCCCCAGCAAAAATCGCGAGCCGCCCTGCATCGACTCCAGCATGTGAATCAATGCCTCCTGCAGCCAGGCGATGGGCTTGCCTATTAAGGTCATCATCAACAGGCCGCTGATAATGGTGCTTAATACCGGTAGCACCATGATTGGCATCAGCCCCTGCATCGACTTTGGCAAACGTATGTAATGCTTCAAAAGCAGTACCGTGTAGCCCACCAGGAAACCGCCAAGCATCCCACCGATAAAGCCGGTATGAATCTGTCCGCAGACGAACCCAACAATAAGCCCTGGCGCAAAACCCGGCCTGTCAGCAATCGAGTAGGCGATTGCCGCGCAGATCAGCGGGACAATAAGCCCCATACCCCAGCCGCCGATTTGGTTTAGCATCCAGGGGATGGTCCCCACTTTCTCCGCGACATCAGTACCGCCCAATACCTGACCGAGGGCAATACAAATCCCGGCGGCAACAATCAGCGGTATCATCCATGAAATACCGGTTAATAAATGTTTTTTAATTTCCTGCGAGACAGGCGTTTTATTTTCACTCATGGTAGATCCCTCCAGAATAAGGATCAGGCATTA
The DNA here is from genome assembly GCF_002806725.1 of Raoultella sp. T31. Classification (NCBI taxonomy): domain Bacteria; kingdom Pseudomonadati; phylum Pseudomonadota; class Gammaproteobacteria; order Enterobacterales; family Enterobacteriaceae; genus Klebsiella; species Raoultella sp. T31. The sequence goes on along the minus strand of NZ_PIBO01000004.1, from coordinate 8,927 downwards.
GCTAAGGATTTCTCAACCTTTTCGATAAACTGAATCGGTGACTTAATAACGACTTCCGTTTTCACGCGAACAATCCGTTTGTTTTTAAAGCGTTCTTCACCTTTGATTTTTACATCTATAGCGAGAATAACAACGTCAGCAGCAGCGATATCTTCTGCTGCAAGCTCATTCTCAGTACCAATCGTGCCTTGAGTTTCAACTTTAACATTGTGGCCCAGCGCCCTGGCGCCTTTAATTAACTTCTCACGTGCGATATAAGTATGAGCAATACCTGCGGTACAAGCGGCAACACAGACAATATTCATCTCAGACTCCAATATTTATAGTTAGTAAACATCCGACTCAGCATACTGACTAAATAAATCAATAATCTTCTGCGGACTGGTTTCTTCGAGCAATTGCGCAATGATGTCATCATCAGCCAGCGCCCCGGCGACCTGGGACAACAAGCGAATATGGGTGGTATTTTGGTCTTCCAGGCGAACGGCAAATAAAATAATACAGCGAACATGACTCCCATCCAGCGTTTCCCAGGCAATATCCTGACGGGTGCGGCCAATCGCCAGCGTGGTATTGACAACGGCGGATGATTTTCCATGAGGAATGGCAATATGATTCTCAAACCCCGTCGAACCTTCCGATTCGCGCTGCCAGACATCCCGAATAAAAGTTTCACGACAGCTAATCGCACCATCTTTCTGAAGCAGATCGGTTAACTCTTCGATAGCTTCCGCTTTATTCCGGGCCTGCATATCCAGCAAAACACGTTTAGTATTTAAAATTCGGGTGATGTCCATATTATTTACCTCATGGATATAAAATTTCATTGCTGGCAGTTGACGCTGCCGCGTGGTGTAATTTCTCAGTAATCACTTTTTCAGTAACCCGCTTGATATCGGCATCGTTAAAAAATGCGCTGACATAAACCACCGGTAGCGCAATTTCCGGCAAATGAATCGTCGAGATCACCAGCTCAATATTGTCCTGGTCCTGAAACGTATGCAGACTTCCTGCGGGCAACACGCCAACGATGGTCCAGTCGGGAAAAGCTCTGAGCACCCGGCTTTTCAACAGATGCGAGGTGCCGATTCCCGTAGAACACACCAGCAGCACCCGCTTTCTGGCAACCTGCCTCTCCATCGCCGCCTGAAAATGGACGGTTAAATAACCGACTTCATCTTCCGAGACCGCCTTATCACCCCAGGCAGCAAATACCTGATTCACCACCCGGAGGGTTAGCGGCCACACATCCGTAAGTTCGCCTTTGATATCCTCCAGCAGCGGATTACGGATATAAATATGATAATTCAATCGGTTAAGCAGTGGTTTTATATGAATGAGCAACCCTTCATATAACGCGGTGTCATGCGCAAGGTCGATATCAACCAACGTGGAAAAAAGCGCGATCAGCCGGGAGGTTATTTTCCTGGCCTCATCGCTGGAGTGGAGATTACGCAGCATGCTGACATCATCACGTTCCTCCACCACCACGCCCGATGAGATAATGTATTGATAAATAAACCAGCTTTCATCTTCCGGTAACGGATGGGCAATGCGCGCCTCTATTTTTTGCAGCATGTTTTGCGCGATACTAAAAACAGACTCATCAAACAGCGGGTGGCCCTGTTCCCGGCGCGGTAACGCATTTCCGCGGGTGATCCGGTACATCATAATCAGGATATGGGTGAAGATATTGACGTAATAAGGCTCACCCAACGACCAGCTCAGTTTACGTTCCATCTCTTCCAGAAGTGACTGAACAAATAGCACATCCTCTTCGCCAAAATAGTGCACCAGCGCTTTATAGCTGCCGCTGTCGAGACGAGAATGGATAATACTCCCGGGCTCATTATGATTAATAACGCCGTTAATTAATGAGGCCATTGCCTGACGGACATGCGATTCACTGCCTTCAATATGGGTCCCACTCTGGCTGCGAATTAATACCAGCCCGAGTGGGGTAATCCATGATTCAATTACTTTTAAATCATTAACAATCGAGGCACTGCTGATAAAGTAGCGTTCAGATAATTTATTGATCGAGGTTTCTCGTGGCGTTTCACTTAATAGCTGAGAAGCAATTTTCACGCGCCGTGAATTATTCATCATCGCATCGGTATCATCACCTTCGGTACCCAGCAACTGGTCTAGTTGCAACAGGTCGGTGACATTTTCGGCCAGCAGCATCACACCAGTACCGGCCCGTTTATCAATACTGATTTTCCAGTCAGAGAGCCATTGTTCGAGAAAACGTAAGTCACGCTGAACCGTTTTTTCTGAAACATTTAGCTGTTCAGCTATTTTTAATAACGTAACGTATTCTCGTTTCGGCAGGAGAAATTTTAATAATCTGTTCTGTCGCGAGGTAACCATTTGCATTATTTACCCTTTTTGCATAGCAGATTAATGCCAATAAGACATCGCTATACGACACGATCTCTACGGAAATCATTGAGGATAAATATAGGGAGGCACGGTGTAAACAACAATACTAAATCGTGTCCGGATATCCGGACAGAAATAAAACAGGATGGAGAAAGAAAAAATATTTATAAGTCAGATCACATTTCAGCAATAAATATACGTGATAACGATCTCAATTCGCAGAAAGAATAACTCTGGCGATGTCCCGCTGGTGCTGCGATTTATCTCCTGAAGCCTCATCATCACCGCCTTCAAAACGCAGGCCACAGCGTCATCCGCTGCCGGAACCTGACTCACCGCCTCGCGGCCATCGTCGGGCAGGCGCTGCTGGCAGCGATATCCTCGTTTCTGACGTAATCCACCTGGCAAGCGTGATTATCCACCGCTTCAGGGTAGTACGACATTTCAGCGACCAGGCAGTGGCGTACCGGTCCGCCTGCTTCCGTGACACACATTATCTGTCTTGTTTTCTACGATTGCGGTTGCCTGAAAGGGTGTAAAAAAGTGTAACCCATGGATTTTGAACGGAATTGTTTCAGACTGTTCTGCAAAGTCCAGTTTTAACAGTAAAAAAGTGCGTTTAGGTATGTGGTAAATCCCTGAAAGTAGCTATAATGCGCCCCGCCTCCATGTAGCAATCGAGGCGCGGAAGATCGTCATCTCCGGTGAGGTGGCTGGACTTCAAATCCAGTTGGGGCCGCCAGCGGTCCCGGGCAGGTTCAACTCCTGTGATCTTCCGCCAAAATCCTTCCATAGCAGTCCATATCCGTCCATTTATAATTACAAAAACAACAAGTTAAAATAATTATCGTCCATATGTGACCATAGTCGGTTTCTGAAATCCGCTCAAAAAATGTATAGTAATCTGTATAGGATTTCGTGGCTAAGACAGGGCTATACATATGGCACTCACAAATCTTGAGATAAAGCGGGCTCAGCCAAAAGAAAAAGCATATTCGCTAAGCGATGGTTTGGGCCTGGCGCTGCTGATTGAACCCAACGGGAGCAAGGGTTGGCGCTTTCGCTATCGTTTTGATAACAAAGCCCGCTTGATGTCCTTTGGCTCTTATCCACTAGTCTCCCTCTCCGAAGCCAGAGAAATGCGCGACAAATCGCGCAAACTTGTCATATCTGGTGTAGATCCAATGGCCGAACGTCGTACACAAAAAGCGCTGCGAGAGCAGGCTAAAGCCATGACTTTTGAGGTAGTCAGTAGGGAGTGGCATCGTAGTAAAGCCGATCGCTGGACGCTGGGCTACCGTGATGAAATCATCAAAACCTTCGAACAAGACGTGTTTCCTTTTATCGGCCAGCGCCCTATGGGGGACATTACGCCGCAAGAATTGCTACAGGTTCTCAAACGCATTGAGCAACGTGGTGCACTGGAGAAAACGCGGAAAGTACGCCAGCGCTGTGGTGAAGTTTTTCGTTATGCCATCATCACAGGTCGTGCCAAATACAATCCAGCCCCAGATCTTGCGATGGCACTGGCTACACCGAAAAAACAAAACTATGCCTGGCTACCCGCGAACGAGATGCCTTATTTTATCCGCGATTTGGAAGGGTACACCGGGAGCCTTATTACCAGAAACGCAACAAAACTGGTCATGCTTACAGGTGTCAGAACCCAAGAGATGCGTTTCGCAACATGGGATGAAATTGATTTTGAGAATGCCCTCTGGGAGATCCCACCAGAGCGAATGAAAATGCGTCGTCCTCACCTTGTACCTCTCTCACATCAGGTGATTGAACTCCTCAAACAACTGGAACCGATCACCAAAAATTTCCCGTACATCTTTATTGGCCGCAATAGCCGTAAGAAGCCAATCAGCAAGGAAAGCGTAAATCAGGTTATCGAGCTACTGGGTTATAAGGGACGCGCTACAGGGCATGGTTTCCGGCATACCATGTCTACAATCTTGCATGAACATGACTTTGATAGCGCATGGATTGAAACACAGCTCGCACATATTGATAAGAATGCGATTCGCGGAACGTATAATCATGCGCAGTATCTGGAGAAACGCCGGGAGATGATGCAATGGTATGCGGATTTCCTAGGCAGTCAAAAAGATAAAGTTAACTAATATTTTATATTCAAAAACAGCATTTATTATAAGATCAACAGGCCATGAAAAAATGTACATTCCATTATTGAAAACCATTAAAAAATAGGATGACCATATGGAGAAAAATAACTATAGAGAAGAACTAATCCAAGCATATAAGTCTAAATCACTCTGGAAAAAAATTACCCAGATATACTTAGATGAAATTAGATCAAACCCTAAAAATCTACCAACCATACTAGCTGAGATACATAATGAAAAATTATTCGATTTAAATGAATTGTATAAACATCTAGATATTGAAAGCAATGAACGGGATCTTTTTATTTTATTCAATGTTTATTCATTAGCATTACCAATGATGTCATGCTCAATTGAAGATATATTAATAACAACAGAAAAATTAAGTAAGGGAAAGAAATCTCCCATTGATATTCACGATGGCATTTACAACTTTTGTAGACATGATTTGCTCCATGCTCAACAGGGACTCTTTTATATTAAAAAAAACCCTGAGAATTTAATATCGTACATCTCATCGGTCATCTCCTCAGCAAATAGCCATGATCCAACATGGTGTCTTTCTCAGACAGAACAATTGATAAGCAGTAGTGACCACTCTATTAGATCTCAAGCGTATTGGACAATAGGCAGACTACAGTTAACAAATGAATGTGATATTATTTTGGCCAAATCGTTACTTAACTCCTCAAGTGAGAACGGAGGTAACAACATTGCCAATACAAACTTATTCAGAGCATTGATTAATTTTGGTAAAAACCATAGCCAATCTTGGCCTGATATAAAGAATAGCATTTCACATATTTTAGATAAAAATGATGATGACATCATAACTATTGCAGCACAACAATGTCATTGGGAATTTCAAAAAATCCCTAAAGATATCTTTCACTTATTGCTTGATGCTGTCAAAAAATCATCACTAAAATCTGGAGCATTAGATAGCATCGACTTGGTATTCATCGATTTAATTAAAAATAATGAGCACGATTTAGCAATAACCTTATTGGAAGATATTTTAGAGAAAAATGACAATATCAAAATTACAAAATTTGACTCCTTTGTACATTATCTTATCAAAGAAAACAATAATATTTTTTGTAAGTTGATAACTAAATGGTTGTTATCAGGAAACAATCATTTATGTCGAAGCGTATTAGATTTATTTAATAGTATTCATGATGAAATACTAGAATCACATGTAGATAAAGAATCATGTGCCGATCTATCTGAAAATATCAAACTTTTCCTTGCAAGAAAAATTACTGGCTGGTTAATTACCAGACCAATTGATGTGTTTACACTTATATCATCTATTTACTTAACCTCATCAAATCAATTAAAAAATAAACTTGAGGATCTTTTATTCGACCCCTTATTTATTAATTATCCAAGTGATTTAGGAGAATATTTAGAAATCAGGAAAGAAAAAGAGGGTGATAATTCTTTGATAACCTTGATCCACAATCTAGAAATTAGAATGAAGAACTATGTCAGTGGCTTTGATCAAGTTTACTCTATAAAAGAATTTAAAACCACGGATATTAATAGACATCTATACTGGAAAATGTCAGATAGAGTAATGCAGAAGGCAAAAGAAAATGGTCCTAAATCAATATTTGAAGATATGTTTAACACCATACACATTCTTTATGGAAATAGCTCAATTTACTATATGTATAGCTCACCAGATGAAAAACCGCATAGGGCAGAAGCCCCTATGCACACGTTCTCTTATTCATCTGAAATGCCAAATATGGATATAATCGATCCATTTAACTTTAATTATCGTTTGCTTAGATTCAGAATTGAAAGGATCGAAGATGAAATTAATAATTAAACAATATCTTTCTTCACTAAAAGAACGCAGTGAACTTGACGTTATACTACCAAGTCTATTGAGCCAAATGGGGCTTAATGTCTTTGCAAGGCCAATTCGCGGCACTAATGAATATGGAGTTGATATTGCTGCCGTTGGTAAAATTAATCAGGATAAAGAATGCGTTTATTTATTCTCTGTGAAATCAGGTAATTTAACACGATCTACTTGGCATAGTGGTGCAACTGATCAAACTTTGCGCCCCTCATTAGAAAGTATTTTAGATTCGTACATTCCACACCGTCTTCCCCCTGAACATAAAAACAAACCTGTCGTAATCTGTTTGTGCTTTGGTGGTGATATCCAAACAAATGTTAGGAAAGAAGTAACTGGATTTACCAATAAATATACTACTGATAATATTTTTTTTGAAGAATGGAATGGCGACAAATTATCAGACCTGATTATAGAATATCTCTTGAATGAGGACTTATTACCCAAAAATTGGCAATCGTTACTTAGAAAATCAATAGCATTGCTTGATGAACCTACTTCATCTCATCAGAATTTTAGGAAGTTAGTTTTAGAAATATCTAAAACTATCGGAGAAGATGATAAATCACAAGTAAGGTTTATTAATACGATCAATATTTGTTTATGGATTTTATATTCATGGTGCAGAGATGAAAATAATATTGAGTCCGCATATATATCTGCCGAGTCTGCAATACTTTATGTTTGGGATGCGATCAATAAAAATTTTACTTTAAAGCAAAAAAATTCTTTCGATGAATTAATCTCAACATATCAAAAAATATCAGAAGAGTATGTACAAAAATGCATACTACCATTTTGCAAAAATCTGCATGCCATATCCAGAGCCATTAATACCCGATGTTCTATCGATCTAAACATAAAACTATTCGACATTCTTGGTAGAGTTGCTATGCATGCTGAATGGTTACTCTATAGATTACAGAAATCTCATATTGAATTTCCTCCTTCTGAAGGTGAAAATCAAGAGCAACTTGAGATTAGAAATCAAATTGAAAGGATTTCAAAAACAATTCAAGAACTTGTTTCTAACAATCCTTTATTGTTATCACCCTACAAAGATGATCAAGCTATAGATATAAGTCTGGCAGCGCACATTTTATTACAGAATTCAAATAATGATGTGTTCCTGCAAGATTGGATAAAAAACCTGGCTGACAGAATAATGTTTGCATACAAAACCCATATACCATCAATTTATATGCACACAACTACACTTAGAAATTATGAAGAAATTTTAGAATATAAAAATGATGATAACCATGAGTTACTACGTGAGAAATATACGCAGGGAAGTATCCTATATCCCACATTGATGATTCTTGCCGAAACATTAGAAAATTCAGAACTCAAAGCAGACTTAGTTGAGTTTTGTACTGAAAACCTTAAACATTGCACGTTACAATATTGGTTTCCAAATCACACCTCAGAAAGCTATTATTATAATAATAAAGAAATACATGGCTCCGCCTTTTCAGAGATTACGGAAACACAGTATTTTTCCATCCCAGACATCCTAGTGGAATGTAAAAACAGTTCAATTGATAACTTATCTGCAATAAAGCATGGGTATGCCCCACTATTACTCGTCGCCTCCAGACATTATCGATACCCTGTTCCACTTCATTTTTTTACCGCTATTATTGAAGATTCTCTGGATTCCAATAAATTGTAACAGACTCATTTTCACTTTAGTAAGCCGCACAATTGTCATACGTTGGCGGCTTTTAACACTCAAACTATATAAAATTAAACTTATATTGATAGATCTGTTCCGAACTGAATGATAAGGAGAGTTTATGATCCACGAGTCAAGTTATTGGAAGAATGATCTTTTAAAACTAGCCAATCGATTAGAGCTAAGATTGATTCAGACCAGATGGGGGGAAAAGAATTTTTATACAATAGAAAAAGAAATATTTATTGGTTTTTATTCCATCCGCAAATTGATAGAATCCCAAAAAGTATCTGACTCTATAAAATCAAAGACATATGAACTTAAAGAATTTCCATATAGTGGAAATCATGACTCTATTATTGATCCTTATAAATTAACAGATTATTCTTTCAATAAAGCAAACACAACAAAAATAAGTATAGCATCATTATGCAATCAATTTATTCACAGTTATCACTTCGTACCATTTATTCCTAACGGAAAAAATTTCATTGGTGTATTCTTCTGCTCTGACTATAAACGGGCAACAGGTCTATATTTTATAACTTTGTTTGACATTGTAGATATTTTTAGAAGTGTAGGGAAAAATTATCCGTCATCAATGCATGTTATGCGCACTCAAAATGGAAAAATCATCACTGAAATAGAATGAATGAGTTAATAGTGAGTGATAAGTTGAATAGGTGTACTATAGCCTGAAAAGCAAAATTTACAGGCTATATTTCAACAAGAAAGGTGATAACTGATGATTTAATGATCGCAAATTTCTTTTAGATACTTAATGATCGGTACTTTATGAATATCGACGAGACTGTAATTTAAATTGTGTAATTGCCTGTTTTTGATATGTTCACTCCAACAA
>NZ_PIBO01000049.1:0-31226 GCF_002806725.1 Raoultella sp. T31 | reverse complement strand
CTGACGTGACTGGCACCATCGAACTGCCGGAAGGCGTAGAGATGGTAATGCCGGGTGACAACATCAAAATGGTTGTTACCCTGATTCACCCGATCGCGATGGACGACGGCCTGCGTTTCGCAATCCGTGAAGGCGGCCGTACCGTTGGCGCTGGCGTGGTAGCAAAAGTTCTCAGCTAATCGCTGATAACATTTGACGCAATGCGCAATAAAAGGGCATCATTTGATGCCCTTTTTGCACGCTTTCGAACCAGAACCTGGCTCATCAGTGATTTTTTTTGCCATAATCATTGCTGAGACAGGCTCTGTAGAGGGCGTTAAGTCCGAAACGCAGCAGAGCATTTCGGTTTGGTTGCCTCGCTCTCGCGGGGCAAAATTATTTGTCTGAATTCTTGTGACAGGTTGGTTTATGAGTGCGAATACCGAAGCTCAAGGGAGCGGGCGCGGCCTGGAAGCGATGAAGTGGGTGATCGTTGCTGCGCTGCTGATTGTGGCCATCGTAGGCAACTTCCTTTATCGTGACATTATGCTGGCGGTGCGTGCGCTGGCTGTAGTGATTCTGATCGCTGCTGCCGGTGGCGTCGCGCTGTTAACCACTAAAGGTAAGGCGACCGTTGCCTTCGCCCGTGAAGCGAGAACCGAAGTCCGCAAGGTTATCTGGCCAACTCGCCAGGAAACGCTGCACACCACGCTGATTGTTGCTGCGGTTACTGCGGTAATGTCACTGATCCTGTGGGGACTGGATGGTATTCTGGTTCGCCTGGTATCCTTTATCACTGGCCTGAGGTTCTGAGATGTCTGAAGCTCCTAAAAAACGTTGGTACGTCGTTCAGGCGTTTTCCGGTTTTGAAGGTCGCGTAGCTACCTCGTTGCGTGAACATATCAAATTACACAATATGGAAGAGCTGTTTGGCGAAGTCATGGTGCCGACCGAAGAAGTGGTCGAGATCCGTGGTGGCCAGCGCCGCAAGAGCGAGCGCAAATTCTTCCCGGGTTACGTTCTGGTCCAGATGGTAATGAACGACGCAAGCTGGCACCTGGTGCGCAGCGTACCGCGCGTGATGGGCTTTATTGGCGGTACGTCTGACCGTCCGGCACCGATCAGCGACAAAGAAGTTGATGCGATCATGAACCGCCTGCAGCAGGTTGGCGATAAGCCGCGTCCGAAAACCCTGTTTGAACCGGGTGAAATGGTACGCGTTAGCGATGGTCCGTTCGCTGACTTTAACGGTGTGGTTGAAGAAGTTGACTACGAGAAGTCTCGCCTGAAGGTTTCTGTTTCCATCTTCGGCCGTGCTACTCCGGTTGAACTGGACTTTGCCCAGGTAGAGAAAGCCTAAGCGGCGATCAAAAAAGCAGCGATTTAATCGTTGCATGAGGCGCGAAATTGACATACAATTTCGCGCCTTTTGTTTTTATGGGTCTGATTCCCATAAAGCGATATTTATCACGGGGAGCCTTTTCAGGCGCTACACCCAAACGAGGAAATTTAAATGGCTAAGAAAGTACAAGCCTACGTCAAGCTGCAGGTTGCAGCTGGTATGGCAAACCCGAGTCCGCCGGTTGGTCCAGCACTGGGTCAGCAGGGTGTGAACATCATGGAATTCTGCAAAGCGTTCAACGCCAAAACGGAATCCCTGGAAAAAGGTCTGCCAATCCCGGTTGTTATTACCGTTTACGCTGACCGTTCTTTCACCTTCGTTACCAAAACTCCGCCGGCAGCAGTTCTGCTGAAAAAAGCGGCTGGTATCAAGTCTGGTTCCGGTAAACCGAACAAAGACAAAGTAGGTAAAATTTCCCGCGCTCAACTGCAGGAAATCGCGCAGACCAAAGCTGCCGACATGACTGGTTCCGACATTGAAGCGATGACTCGCTCCATTGAAGGTACTGCACGTTCCATGGGCCTGGTAGTGGAGGACTAAGAAATGGCTAAACTGACCAAGCGCATGTCCGTGATTCGTGACAAAGTTGATGCGACCAAACAGTACGACATCAACGAAGCCATCTCTCTGCTGAAAGAACTGGCTACTGCTAAGTTCGTTGAAAGCGTTGATGTTGCCGTTAACCTCGGCATCGACGCGCGTAAATCTGACCAGAACGTCCGTGGCGCGACTGTACTGCCGCACGGTACTGGCCGTTCCGTTCGCGTAGCTGTATTTACCCAGGGCCCGAACGCTGAAGCTGCTAAAGCTGCAGGCGCCGAGCTGGTAGGTATGGAAGATCTGGCTGACCAGATCAAAAAAGGCGAAATGAACTTTGACGTTGTTATTGCTTCCCCGGATGCAATGCGCGTTGTTGGCCAGCTGGGCCAGGTTCTGGGTCCGCGCGGCCTGATGCCAAACCCGAAAGTGGGTACCGTTACTCCGAACGTTGCTGAAGCTGTTAAGAACGCTAAAGCAGGCCAGGTTCGTTATCGTAACGACAAAAACGGCATCATCCACACCACCATCGGTAAAGTGGATTTTGACGCTGACAAACTGAAAGAAAACCTGGAAGCTCTGCTGGTTGCTCTGAAAAAAGCAAAACCGACTCAGGCTAAAGGCGTGTACATCAAGAAAGTTAGCATCTCCACCACCATGGGTGCTGGTGTTGCCGTTGATCAGGCTGGTCTGAGCGCTTCTGCGAACTAAGATTAGCTTTACGTGGGCGGTGATTTTGTCTACAATCTTACCCCCACGATTCTGCTACGTGCAGAACGCTATCCGAGATAGTCAGGTTGTGGCAAGGCGGCAACTGAGTGAATCTCCGGGAGCATAGTGAACTATGTGACCGGTGTGAACGAAGACAGCCAACGCCGGCACAGCCTGAATAGCGAAGGGTAGGAAGAATTTGTTCGTTGGAGCCTGGCCTATCCAGGCCTCCGTCGAAGACCGCAGGTGTTTCGTCAGAAACTTAATCCCCTGCGTAGACGGTGACAGAACGCTAAGATTATTTTTGGATACTCTGGCTTGTTTCTGCTCACCGTATTAAAGACGCTCTTTCGTTGGAAAGAGTGAAGTGAGTTCCAGAGCATAAGCTCTGGCAAACATCCAGGAGCAAAGCTAATGGCTTTAAATCTTCAAGACAAACAAGCGATTGTTGCTGAAGTCAGCGAAGTAGCCAAAGGTGCGCTGTCTGCAGTAGTTGCGGATTCCCGTGGCGTTACTGTTGATAAAATGACTGAACTGCGTAAAGCAGGTCGTGAAGCTGGCGTTTACATGCGTGTTGTTCGTAACACCCTGCTGCGCCGCGTCGTTGAAGGGACTCAGTTTGAGTGCCTGAAAGACACGTTTGTTGGTCCGACCCTGATTGCATACTCTATGGAACACCCGGGCGCTGCTGCTCGTCTGTTCAAAGAGTTCGCGAAAGCGAATGCAAAATTTGAGGTCAAAGCTGCAGCCTTTGAAGGTGAGCTGATCCCGGCGTCGCAAATCGACCGCCTGGCAACTCTGCCGACCTACGAAGAAGCAATTGCACGCCTGATGGCAACCATGAAAGAAGCTTCGGCTGGCAAACTGGTTCGCACTCTGGCTGCTGTACGCGATGCGAAAGAAGCTGCTTAATCGCAGTTGTCTTTGTAAAGCGCTCGCTTACGTATAAACTTATTCTGATATTCAGGAACAATTTAAATGTCTATCACTAAAGATCAAATCATTGAAGCAGTATCCGCTATGTCCGTAATGGACGTTGTTGAGCTGATCTCTGCAATGGAAGAAAAATTCGGTGTTTCCGCTGCTGCTGCTGTAGCTGTAGCTGCTGGCCCGGCTGAAGCTGCTGAAGAAAAAACTGAATTCGACGTAATTCTGAAAGCTGCAGGCGCTAACAAAGTTGCTGTTATCAAAGCAGTACGTAGCGCAACTGGCCTGGGTCTGAAAGAAGCTAAAGACCTGGTAGAATCTGCACCGGCTGCACTGAAAGAAGGCATCAGCAAAGACGACGCTGAAGCTCTGAAAAAATCTCTGGAAGAAGCTGGCGCTGAAGTTGAAGTCAAATAAGCCAACCCTTCCGGTTGCAGCCTGAGAAATCAGGCTGAGGCTGGTGACTTTTTGGTCACCAGCCTTTTTGCGCTGTAAGGCACCAGTAGCGTTTCACACTGTTTGACTACTGGGTTGTCCTTTCAATGCTTGTTTCTATAGACGACTTAATATACTGCGACAGGTCGGGTTCCTGAGCTGTGTAAATCGCAACGAAATGGTTTAAGCGTGATAGAAACAGGCATTGCGGAAAGTGTTCCATTTTCCGGTCCACAAAATAGTGTTGCATAAAAAACTGCCTTATTTGGGCAGACGGGTCGACTTGTCAGCGAGCTGAGGAACCCTATGGTTTACTCCTATACCGAGAAAAAACGTATTCGTAAGGATTTTGGTAAACGTCCGCAGGTTCTGGACATACCTTATCTCCTTTCTATCCAGCTTGACTCGTTTCAGAAGTTTATCGAGCAAGATCCTGAAGGGCAGTACGGTCTGGAAGCTGCTTTCCGTTCCGTGTTCCCGATTAAAAGCTACAGCGGTAACTCTGAGCTGCAATACGTCAGCTACCGTCTGGGCGAACCTGTTTTTGATGTTAAAGAATGTCAGATCCGTGGCGTGACCTACTCGGCACCGCTGCGCGTTAAACTGCGTCTGGTGATCTACGAGCGCGAAGCGCCGGAAGGCACTGTTAAAGACATTAAAGAACAAGAAGTCTACATGGGCGAAATTCCGCTCATGACCGACAACGGTACCTTTGTTATCAACGGTACTGAACGTGTTATCGTTTCTCAGCTGCACCGTAGCCCGGGCGTCTTCTTTGACTCTGACAAAGGTAAGACTCACTCTTCCGGTAAGGTCCTGTATAACGCACGTATCATTCCTTACCGCGGTTCCTGGCTGGACTTCGAGTTCGATCCGAAAGACAACCTGTTTGTCCGTATCGACCGTCGTCGTAAGCTGCCGGCCACCATCATCCTGCGCGCGCTGAATTACACCACTGAGCAGATCCTTGACCTGTTCTTCGAGAAAGTGGTCTTTGAAATTCGCGACAACAAGCTGCAGATGGAACTGGTACCGGAGCGTCTGCGCGGTGAAACGGCTTCCTTCGACATCGAAGCGAACGGCAAAATCTACGTCGAGAAGGCCCGTCGCATCACCGCTCGCCATATCCGTCAGCTGGAAAAAGACGATATCAAGCATATCGAAGTTCCGGTTGAATATATTGCGGGTAAAGTGGCGGCCAAAGATTATATCGATGAAGCCACTGGCGAACTGATCTGCCCGGCAAACATGGAGCTGAGCCTGGATCTGCTGGCGAAGCTGAGCCAGTCTGGTCACAAGCGTATCGAGACTCTGTTCACCAACGATCTGGACCACGGTCCGTACATTTCTGAAACTGTACGTGTCGACCCGACTAACGATCGTCTGAGCGCGCTGGTAGAAATCTACCGCATGATGCGCCCGGGTGAGCCGCCGACTCGTGAAGCAGCGGAAAGCCTGTTCGAGAACCTGTTCTTCTCCGAAGACCGCTATGATCTGTCTGCGGTCGGTCGTATGAAGTTCAACCGTTCTCTGCTGCGCGATGAAATCGAAGGTTCCGGTATCCTGAGCAAAGACGACATCATCGAAGTGATGAAGAAGCTCATCGATATCCGTAACGGTAAAGGCGAAGTCGATGATATCGACCACCTCGGTAACCGTCGTATCCGTTCCGTAGGCGAAATGGCGGAAAACCAGTTCCGCGTTGGCCTGGTACGTGTTGAGCGTGCGGTGAAAGAGCGTCTGTCTCTGGGCGATCTGGATACCCTGATGCCTCAGGATATGATCAACGCCAAGCCGATTTCTGCGGCAGTGAAAGAGTTCTTTGGTTCCAGCCAGCTGTCTCAGTTTATGGACCAGAACAACCCGCTGTCCGAGATTACGCACAAACGTCGTATCTCCGCACTCGGCCCAGGCGGTCTGACCCGTGAGCGCGCAGGCTTTGAAGTTCGAGACGTACACCCGACTCACTACGGTCGCGTATGTCCAATCGAAACGCCTGAAGGTCCGAACATCGGTCTGATCAACTCCCTGTCCGTGTACGCACAGACTAACGAATACGGCTTCCTCGAGACGCCGTATCGTAAAGTGACCGACGGTGTTGTGACCGACGAAATTCACTACCTGTCTGCTATCGAAGAAGGCAACTACGTTATCGCTCAGGCGAACTCCAACCTGGACGAAAACGGCCACTTTGTAGAAGACCTGGTTACCTGCCGTAGCAAAGGCGAATCCAGCTTGTTCAGCCGCGATCAGGTTGACTACATGGACGTTTCCACCCAGCAGGTGGTTTCCGTCGGTGCGTCCCTGATCCCGTTCCTGGAACACGATGACGCCAACCGTGCATTGATGGGTGCGAACATGCAACGTCAGGCGGTTCCGACTCTGCGCGCTGATAAGCCGCTGGTTGGTACCGGTATGGAACGTGCTGTAGCCGTCGACTCCGGTGTTACCGCAGTAGCCAAACGTGGCGGCCTGGTTCAGTACGTGGATGCATCCCGTATCGTTATCAAAGTTAACGAAGACGAGATGTACCCGGGCGAAGCAGGTATCGACATCTATAACCTGACCAAGTACACCCGTTCTAACCAGAACACCTGCATCAACCAGATGCCTTGTGTGTCTCTGGGTGAGCCAATTGAGCGCGGCGACGTGCTGGCAGACGGTCCGTCCACCGACCTCGGTGAACTGGCTCTCGGTCAGAACATGCGCGTAGCGTTCATGCCGTGGAATGGTTACAACTTCGAAGACTCCATCCTCGTCTCCGAGCGTGTGGTTCAGGAAGATCGTTTCACCACGATTCATATTCAGGAACTGGCCTGTGTGTCCCGTGACACCAAGCTGGGGCCGGAAGAGATCACCGCTGATATCCCGAACGTGGGTGAAGCTGCGCTCTCTAAACTGGACGAATCCGGTATCGTTTACATCGGTGCAGAAGTGACCGGCGGCGACATTCTGGTTGGTAAGGTGACTCCGAAAGGTGAAACCCAGCTGACGCCAGAAGAGAAACTGCTGCGCGCGATCTTCGGCGAGAAAGCGTCTGACGTTAAAGACTCTTCTCTGCGCGTACCGAACGGTGTTTCCGGTACGGTTATCGACGTTCAGGTCTTCACCCGCGATGGCGTGGAAAAAGACAAACGTGCGCTGGAAATCGAAGAGATGCAGCTGAAGCAGGCTAAAAAAGACCTGTCTGAAGAACTGCAGATCCTCGAAGCCGGCCTGTTTGGCCGTATCTACGCGGTGCTGGTTGCCGGTGGTGTTGAAGCTGAGAAGCTCGACAAGCTGCCGCGCGATCGCTGGCTGGAACTGGGCCTGACCGACGAAGAGAAACAAAATCAGCTGGAACAACTGGCTGAGCAGTACGACGAACTGAAACACGAGTTCGAGAAAAAACTCGAAGCGAAACGCCGCAAAATCACTCAGGGCGACGATCTGGCACCGGGCGTGCTGAAGATTGTTAAAGTGTATCTGGCCGTTAAACGTCAGATTCAGCCGGGTGACAAAATGGCAGGGCGTCACGGTAACAAGGGTGTTATCTCTAAGATCAACCCGATCGAAGATATGCCTTACGATGAAAACGGCACGCCGGTAGACATCGTACTGAACCCGCTGGGCGTACCGTCTCGTATGAACATCGGTCAGATTCTGGAAACCCACCTGGGTATGGCTGCGAAAGGCATCGGTGAGAAAATCAACGCGATGCTGAAACAGCAGCAGGAAGTCGCCAAACTGCGCGAGTTCATCCAGAAAGCGTATGACCTGGGTACCGATGTTCGTCAGAAGGTCGATCTGAATACCTTCACCGATGATGAAGTTCTGCGTCTTGCTGAAAACCTGAAAAAAGGTATGCCGATCGCAACGCCGGTCTTCGACGGTGCGAAAGAGTCTGAAATCAAGGCACTGTTACAGCTGGGTGGCCTGCCGACTTCCGGTCAGATTACCCTGTTCGACGGTCGTACTGGTGAGCAATTCGAGCGCCAGGTTACCGTTGGCTACATGTACATGCTGAAACTGAACCACCTGGTTGATGACAAAATGCATGCGCGTTCTACCGGTTCTTACAGCCTGGTTACTCAGCAGCCGCTGGGTGGTAAGGCTCAGTTCGGTGGTCAGCGCTTCGGTGAGATGGA
The DNA here is from genome assembly GCF_002806725.1 of Raoultella sp. T31. Taxonomy (NCBI): domain Bacteria; kingdom Pseudomonadati; phylum Pseudomonadota; class Gammaproteobacteria; order Enterobacterales; family Enterobacteriaceae; genus Klebsiella; species Raoultella sp. T31. The sequence goes on along the minus strand of NZ_PIBO01000049.1, from coordinate 23,108 downwards.
AGTGTGGGCGCTGGAAGCTTATGGTGCAGCATACACCCTGCAGGAAATGCTCACCGTTAAGTCTGATGACGTCAACGGTCGTACCAAGATGTATAAAAACATCGTGGACGGCAACCATCAGATGGAACCGGGCATGCCGGAATCCTTCAACGTACTGTTGAAAGAGATTCGCTCGCTGGGTATCAACATCGAACTGGAAGACGAGTAACTCTCGCTCAAACAGGTCACTGGTGCCGGGGTAACCCCCGGCGCCAGATTGTGCTAACTCCGACGGGAGCAAATCCGTGAAAGACTTATTAAAGTTTCTGAAAGCGCAAACTAAAACCGAAGAGTTTGATGCGATCAAAATTGCTCTGGCCTCGCCAGACATGATCCGTTCATGGTCTTTTGGTGAAGTTAAAAAGCCGGAAACCATCAACTACCGTACGTTCAAGCCTGAGCGTGACGGCCTTTTCTGCGCCCGTATCTTTGGGCCGGTAAAAGATTACGAGTGCCTGTGCGGTAAGTACAAGCGCCTGAAACACCGTGGTGTTATCTGTGAGAAGTGCGGCGTTGAAGTGACCCAGACCAAAGTGCGTCGTGAGCGCATGGGCCACATCGAACTGGCCTCTCCGACCGCCCACATCTGGTTCCTGAAATCGCTGCCGTCCCGTATCGGCCTGCTGCTGGATATGCCGCTGCGTGATATCGAACGCGTTCTGTACTTCGAATCCTATGTGGTTATCGAAGGCGGGATGACCAACCTGGAACGTAACCAGATCCTGACTGAAGAGCAGTATCTGGATGCGCTGGAAGAGTTTGGTGACGAATTCGATGCGAAGATGGGTGCGGAAGCTATTCAGGCCCTGCTGAAAAGCATGGATCTGGAGCAAGAGTGCGAGCAGCTGCGAGAAGAGCTGAACGAAACTAACTCCGAAACCAAACGTAAAAAGCTGACCAAGCGTATCAAGCTGCTGGAAGCGTTCGTTCAGTCTGGCAACAAGCCGGAGTGGATGATCCTGACCGTTCTGCCGGTTCTGCCGCCAGATCTGCGCCCGCTGGTACCGCTGGATGGTGGTCGTTTCGCGACTTCTGACCTGAACGATCTGTATCGTCGCGTCATTAACCGTAACAACCGTCTGAAACGTCTGCTGGATCTGGCTGCGCCGGATATCATCGTACGCAACGAAAAACGTATGCTGCAGGAAGCGGTCGACGCCCTGCTGGATAACGGTCGTCGCGGTCGTGCGATCACCGGTTCTAACAAGCGTCCTCTGAAATCTTTGGCCGACATGATCAAAGGTAAGCAGGGTCGTTTCCGTCAGAACCTGCTCGGTAAGCGTGTTGACTACTCCGGTCGTTCTGTTATCACCGTAGGTCCATACCTGCGTCTGCATCAGTGCGGTCTGCCGAAGAAAATGGCGCTGGAGCTGTTCAAACCGTTCATTTACGGCAAGCTGGAACTGCGTGGCCTCGCCACCACCATCAAAGCCGCGAAGAAAATGGTTGAGCGCGAAGAAGCTGTCGTTTGGGATATCCTGGACGAAGTTATCCGCGAACACCCGGTACTGCTGAACCGTGCACCAACCCTGCACCGTCTGGGTATCCAGGCATTTGAGCCGGTACTGATCGAAGGTAAAGCTATCCAGCTGCACCCGCTGGTTTGTGCGGCCTATAACGCCGACTTCGATGGTGACCAGATGGCTGTTCACGTACCGCTGACGCTGGAAGCCCAGCTCGAAGCGCGTGCGCTGATGATGTCTACCAACAACATCCTGTCCCCGGCGAACGGCGAACCAATCATCGTTCCGTCTCAGGACGTTGTACTGGGTCTGTACTACATGACCCGTGACTGTGTTAACGCCAAAGGCGAAGGCATGGTGCTGACTGGCCCGAAAGAAGCGGAGCGTATTTATCGCGCCGGTCTGGCCTCTCTGCATGCGCGCGTTAAAGTGCGTATCACCGAATACGAAAAAGATGAAAACGGCCAGTTCGTTGCGAAAACCAGCCTGAAAGACACGACCGTTGGCCGTGCGATTCTGTGGATGATCGTGCCGAAAGGTCTGCCGTTCTCTATCGTCAACCAGGCGCTGGGTAAGAAAGCCATCTCTAAGATGCTGAATACCTGCTACCGTATTCTGGGCCTGAAACCGACCGTTATTTTTGCGGACCAGACGATGTACACCGGCTTTGCTTATGCAGCGCGTTCAGGTGCATCCGTTGGTATCGATGACATGGTCATCCCGGAGAAAAAACACGAGATCATCTCTGAGGCGGAAGCCGAAGTTGCTGAGATCCAGGAACAGTTCCAGTCTGGTCTGGTTACCGCGGGCGAACGCTATAACAAAGTTATCGATATCTGGGCTGCGGCGAACGATCGTGTATCCAAAGCGATGATGGATAACCTGCAAACCGAAACCGTGATTAACCGTGACGGCGTCGAAGAGCAGCAGGTTTCCTTCAACAGCATCTACATGATGGCCGACTCCGGTGCGCGTGGTTCTGCAGCACAGATTCGTCAGCTGGCAGGTATGCGTGGTCTGATGGCGAAGCCGGATGGCTCCATCATCGAAACGCCGATCACCGCGAACTTCCGTGAAGGTCTGAACGTACTCCAGTACTTCATCTCCACGCACGGTGCGCGTAAAGGTCTGGCGGATACCGCACTGAAAACAGCGAACTCCGGTTACCTGACCCGTCGTCTGGTTGACGTTGCCCAGGATCTGGTTGTCACTGAAGATGACTGCGGCACCCTGGAAGGCATCACCATGACCCCGGTTATCGAGGGTGGCGATGTTAAAGAGCCGCTGCGCGATCGCGTACTGGGTCGTGTGACCGCTGAAGACGTTCTGAAGCCGGGTACCGCGGACATTCTGGTTCCACGCAACACGCTGCTGCACGAGCACTGGTGTGATCTGCTGGAAGAGAACTCCGTTGACTCCGTCAAAGTGCGTTCCGTTGTATCCTGTGACACCGACTTTGGTGTATGTGCGCACTGCTACGGTCGTGACCTGGCGCGTGGCCACATCATCAACAAAGGTGAAGCCATCGGCGTTATCGCGGCACAGTCCATCGGTGAGCCGGGTACACAGCTGACGATGCGTACGTTCCACATCGGTGGTGCGGCGTCTCGTGCGGCTGCTGAATCCAGCATTCAGGTGAAAAACAAGGGTAGCATCAAGCTGTCTAACGCCAAGTCGGTTGTAAACTCCGCTGGCAAGCTGGTTGTGACCTCGCGTAACACCGAGCTGAAACTGATCGACGAATTCGGTCGTACCAAAGAAAGCTATAAAGTGCCTTACGGTGCGGTTATGGCGAAAGGCGATGGCGAGCAGGTTGCCGGCGGTGAAACCGTGGCAAACTGGGATCCGCACACCATGCCGGTTATCTCTGAAGTCAGTGGTTTCATCCGCTTTACTGACATGATTGACGGCCAGACCATTACTCGTCAGACCGACGAGCTGACCGGTCTGTCTTCGCTGGTGGTTCTGGATTCTGCAGAACGTACCGCGGGTGGTAAAGATCTGCGTCCGGCGCTGAAAATTGTTGATGCACAGGGCAACGACGTTCTGATCCCAGGTACCGATATGCCTGCTCAGTACTTCCTGCCGGGCAAAGCGATTGTCCAGCTGGAAGATGGCGTACAGATCAGTGCGGGTGACGCTCTGGCGCGTATTCCGCAGGAATCCAGCGGTACCAAGGACATCACCGGTGGTCTGCCGCGCGTTGCGGATCTGTTCGAAGCACGTCGTCCGAAAGAGCCGGCTATCCTGGCGGAAATCAGCGGTATCATTTCCTTCGGTAAAGAAACCAAAGGCAAACGTCGTCTGGTTATCACTCCGTTAGACGGCAGCGATCCGTACGAAGAGATGATTCCGAAATGGCGTCAGCTGAACGTGTTCGAAGGTGAACGTGTAGAGCGTGGTGATGTGGTTTCCGACGGTCCGGAAGCTCCGCACGACATTCTGCGTCTTCGTGGCGTACACGCGGTAACGCGTTATATCACCAACGAAGTGCAGGACGTTTACCGTCTGCAAGGCGTTAAGATCAACGATAAGCACATCGAAGTTATCGTTCGTCAGATGCTGCGTAAAGCGACCATCGAAAGCGCAGGTAGCTCCGACTTCCTGGAAGGCGAACAGGTTGAATACTCCCGCGTCAAGATTGCTAACCGCGATCTGGAAGCGAATGGCAAAGTGGCGGCGACTTACTCCCGCGACCTGCTGGGTATCACTAAAGCGTCTCTGGCAACCGAGTCGTTCATCTCTGCCGCATCGTTCCAGGAGACCACACGTGTCCTGACCGAAGCAGCCGTTGCGGGCAAACGCGACGAACTGCGCGGCCTGAAAGAGAACGTTATCGTCGGTCGTCTGATCCCGGCGGGTACCGGCTATGCGTACCACCAGGATCGTATGCGCCGCCGCGCCGCGGGCGAACAGCCTGTAGCACCTCAGGTGAGCGTGGAAGAAGCTTCTGCTAACCTGGCAGAACTGCTGAACGCAGGTCTGGGCGGTTCCGACAACGATTAATCGTTGACGCTACGCTTAAAAAGCCAGTCAGGTTTCCTGACTGGCTTTTTTATTATCCCGGCGCCGCGCCACGATAATATCCACCTCTGTCTCCTCATAATGAATTACATTCCATTAATATTTCCCCCTCAATTAAGCAGCAAATAATTCATATAAAAACCGGCCAGCTGTTTTTTCTTAATACCCACACTTATTGATGGGTAAAAATTCTACACGTATCAAAAAATCAGCAAATCAAAGGCGATATAGTCAAAAAGTCCAATTAATCATGTGATTACTTTTGCTTTTATCTTCGGTTTCATGAAGCCGGGGAGGGCGGGTTATATCCGAAAAATACGCTGGGGGAGATGGCTAAATAATACGGCAGCGGAAGAGAAGTCTTTTGATTTTCATAGCCAGGGGCTGGGGGAAGCATGGAATTCGCAATACAACTCGTCATTATCTTAATTTGTCTCTTTTATGGTGCCAGAAAAGGCGGTATCGCACTGGGTCTTTTAGGCGGTATCGGGCTGGTTATTTTGGTCTTTGTCTTTCATCTTCAGCCGGGTAAACCGCCGGTTGATGTGATGCTGGTGATCATTGCGGTGGTCGCCGCCTCGGCGACGCTTCAGGCTTCCGGCGGCTTAGATGTGATGCTGCAGATAGCGGAGAAACTTCTGCGGCGCAATCCAAAATATGTCTCCATTGTCGCTCCCTTCGTCACCTGTACGCTGACCATTCTTTGCGGCACTGGCCACGTGGTTTATACGATTCTGCCGATTATTTATGACGTCGCTATCAAGAACAATATTCGCCCCGAGCGCCCGATGGCGGCAAGCTCCATTGGCGCACAGATGGGGATTATCGCCAGCCCGGTGTCCGTGGCGGTGGTGTCATTGGTGGCGATGCTGGGGAATTTTACCTTCAACGGCAAGCACCTCGAATTCCTCGACCTGCTGGCTATTACCATTCCCTCTACGCTGCTGGGGATTCTGGCCATCGGTATTTTTAGCTGGTTCCGCGGTAAAGACTTAGATAAAGACGAAGAGTTTCAGGCTTTCATCTCAACGCCGGAAAACCGTCATTATGTTTATGGCGATACGGCAACGCTGCTGGACCGAAAACTGCCGACCAGTAACTGGGTCGCTATGTGGATCTTCCTCGCCTCGATTGCCGTAGTGGCCGTTCTGGGGGCGTTTTCGGCGCTGCGTCCTGCTTTCGACGGTAAGCCGCTGTCAATGGTGCTGGTGATTCAGATGTTTATGCTGTTCTCCGGCGCGCTCATTATCATCATTACCAAAACAAACCCGGCGTCGATTTCGAAGAATGAGGTTTTCCGCTCGGGGATGATCGCCATTGTGGCGGTGTACGGTATCGCGTGGATGGCGGAAACGATGTTCGGCGCGCATATGTCGGAGATTAAAGGCGTGCTTGGCGAAATGGTGAAGGAGTACCCGTGGGCCTATGCCATCGTCCTGCTGATTGTGTCCAAATTCGTTAATTCCCAGGCGGCGGCGCTGGCGGCGATTGTCCCGGTGGCGCTGGCGATTGGCGTCGATCCAGCCTACATTGTTGCCTCCGCGCCAGCCTGCTACGGCTATTATATTCTGCCAACCTACCCAAGCGACCTGGCGGCGATTCAGTTCGATCGCTCAGGAACGACGCATATCGGCCGCTTTGTGATTAACCATAGCTTTATTCTGCCGGGGCTCATTGGCGTCAGCGTTTCGTGCGTGTTTGGCTGGGTCTTTGCCGCGCTTTACGGTTTCTTGTAATAAAAAAGCAGGTGCCTGAGGGGCACCTGCTATTCACCGCGTTTATTAACTATGCGGTGCGACGATACAGTTCAATCATATCGGTTGCCAGATCCTGTATCACCATGGCATTCATCAGGTGATCCTGGGAGTGAACGGTAATCAGGTTCACCGGCAGCTTGCCTGAGCCTTCATCGAGGCCGATGAGCTGGGTCTGAATTTTATGCGCGTGCTTCACAAACTCATGTGATTCTGCCATTGCCTGCTCGGAAGCCGCAAAATCACCTTTGCGGGCCAGCTGCAGAGCCGTTAATGCTGAACTGCGGGCTGAACCCGCATTCACCAACAGCTCCATGATGATCGTTTCTAAATCTTCCATGACTTACTCCATCAACTTCAGGGCTTTATCGAGAACAGCATCGCCTTTCATCATGCCGTAATCCATCATATCGATAACGGCGACTTTTTTACCAAACGGGTCGGCCAGTGCCTGTAGCTTAGCTTGCTCGTACTTCACCTGAGGACCGAGCAGGATAATATCGGCAGCCGCAAGATTATCTTTAAACTCGGCAACCGGTACGGCTTTGATGGAGACTTCCACCCCCTTTTGTTGCGCAGCAGCCTGCATACGTTGAACCAGCATGCTGGTGGACATTCCAGCGGCGCAGCATAAAACGATATTCTTCATAGTTGATGGCCCTTATGTTCCCTTGATGCATCATCTTTATCGCGGGCCGACAGACACGACAACCGCTTTGCCGTGATTGTGTGTAAGGCATCACAAAATAATGAAACCGGTTTCGGTTTTAGGGCGAAAAACAGTAACAGCCGGGCTGACGGGCCTGTGCAGCCCGGCGAATTTATGCGCGGGCGATACGGTTTTTGCCCTGCAGCTTGGCTTTATAAAGGGCTTCATCAACGCTCACCACCAGTTGCTCCAGGGGCTCCATATTCCATTCGCCCAGGCCCGCGCTGAAGGTTACCGCCAGTCCCTCTTCGCGCCAGGAACGCTGCGCGACGCGTGCCCGCCAGCTCTCCAGCAGCATCAGAGCGTTATCGCTATGCCCGGCGGCGAATAACACCGCAAATTCTTCGCCGCCGTAGCGGTAAAGTGAAATTTGCAGGGGCTGGAGGATCTGCAGCCCTTCGCGGGCGACATTGCGCAGAACGATATCGCCATTGAGGTGGCCCCAGGTGTCATTTATCGTTTTGAAGTTATCAATATCAACCAGCGCGAGAGAGAAGGGCTGATGATCGTTCATCAGCGCGGCAATATCGCTATCGAAGGCGCGCCGGTTCTTGCAGCCGGTTAGCGCGTCGATGGTCGCCTGGCGAACGTAGGTTAACTCGCGCTGCTTATTGCTCTCAATCGCTTTGCTGAGCATCGCTTCCAGGCGTGGGGCGCGCTGTACATCCCCGGTTTTAATGGCATTAATAATGTTCATCAGCACGGTACGTGACGCATGACGCAGATAGAGTCCGAACAGCACGATGACGATAGCGGCCAGGGCAAAACTCCATGAGACGATATCCGTTTCATGGCGCGTTAAGTTGATGAGCGCCGAGTTATCGACACGATAAATGACAAACCAGTCGGGGTTGGTAAATGAATAGTAATAGTACCAGGCGTCGGTATTGGTATCGTAAAGCTGGCCTTCGCCGCTGGTCATTCTGTCCATCAATGCTTCACTGACGTAGGGTTTAAACAATGCGCCAGGGTCGGGATGCAGAACGACTTTACCATCACGTTGCACAACAAAAAATTCCCCCTGTACCGGGGCGACCATCTGCCGTAACGCGTAGCCCATTGAGATCAGATCGAGATGAAAAGCGAGGCTGCCTTTCAGCCGTCCTTCCGCAGAGATGACGGGTTTGTAGAGGGAAATCGTCGGATGATGCGTGAAGTAGTCGATGTACGGGCTGGTATACCGGCTGAAGGTACTGGCTTCCGCTTGCTTAATAAACCACGGTCTTGATTTGGCGTTGAAGGCCTGGCTGTCTTCGGTCTTAAGGACTTCGGGCGCACGCATATAGTGCCCATCGGTATCCGCCAGCGAAATTGACGAAACGGTCTGCATCATATTTTGCAACTGCATTAACACCATCAAACCTTTTTCCGGATTGACGTTGACCGCATTGTTCAGCTCATCATTACGTGCGAAGAAAGTCGCGGCGCGACTGAGGATGAAGTCATTGCCACGCAGCAGCGTCTCCGTGTAGTTCGTCGCCATGTTATGGGTGAAGTTGCGGTTAATGTGGTGATAATCTTCAAGAAGATCTTTTCTTTGCGCCATCGTGGCAAACACCGCGATGAGCAAGAAGCTGAATAAAATACCCGCAAACCCGATCACAATCGGCGCGGTGAAAGAGAGCTTTCTGTTATGACGAGCCATGAATCGTAAATCGTTCCAGAAGAGTCAAACCGTGGGTGAAGACGCAGGTTTAGCCAGCATGCCTGCTGAGCGAATCAGTAAAAACTCCGGTAATTATAACGCTGACGTTGTGATATGGGCTGATTTATATTCGATATGAATAAAACGCCCTGCGTAACGAAGAGGATGGAGCAGGGCGAAAGTGAGGAAGAGAGATCATTCGCCCTGGACAGCATCCGCTGCTGACAAGGGCAGAATAGAGAAACGGCGATATGACCACCATCTTCCGTTTCTCTTATTACGAGCGTCCACGAAGAACATTTAAGGAACGACATTCCTCATCATCAAGACTGGGAAGCGCGTCCCAGCCAGCTATCCCAGTCTTTCCATACCGGCTGTAGTCCGCTGGCCACCAGCGCGCTGGCGACCTCTTCCGGGCGACGATCATCGTGAGGCGCGAACTGCTCCAGCTCCGGATGATTATCGGCATACCCGCCGGGCTGGGTTTTCGAAAAGGCGCTGACGTTGTTGATGGCCAGCGGGATAACCCGATCGCGGAACCAGGGGGATTCGCGGGTGGAGAGCGAGAGTTCAACTTCCGGGGCCAGCAGGCGGAAGGCGCAAATGGTCTGCACCAGCTGCCGCTCATCCATTAATGAGGCGGGTTCGATCCCCCCGGCGCAAGGACGTAGTCGTGGAAAGGAGATGGAGTAGCGGCTGCGCCAGTAGCGTTGCTGGAGCCACAGCAGATGTTCCGCCACCATAAAGCAATCCACGCGCCAGCTGTCGGAGAGGCCAATTAATGCGCCAAGGCCAATCTTATCAATCCCCGCCTGTCCAAGCCTGTCCGGCGTATCCAGCCGCCAGAAGAAGTCCTGCTTTTTCCCTTTCAGATGATGTTTCGCATACATGCTTTCATGATAGGTCTCCTGATAGACCATCACGCCGTCCAGTCCGAGCGTTTTCAGCTCGGCATACTCCTCCATCGCCAGCGGCTGGACCTCCATATGCAGCGAGGCGAACTGGCGACGAATGGCGGGCAGATGCTGGCGAAAATAGTCCATGCCAACTTTGCCCTGATGCTCGCCGGTCACCAGCAGCAGATGCTCAAAGCCCATTTCGCGGATCGCCGCGCATTCACGGGCAATTTCCGCCTCATCCAGGGTCTTGCGCTTAATGCGGTTACTCATTGAGAAACCGCAGTAGGTACAATCGTTGGCGCACAGATTAGAGAGATACAGCGGGACATAAAAGCTGACGGTATTACCAAAACGCTGGCGGGTCAGACGCTGGGCACGCTGCGCCAGAGGCTCCAGATAACCTGCGGCGGCAGGAGAGAGCAGGGCCATCATATCGTCACGGCTGAGCTGTTTTGCCGCCAGGGCGCGTTCAACGTCGGCGGGGGTTTTACTGTTGATACGCAGGCGAATGTCGTCCCAGTCCAGCTGCCGCCAGCGGTCAGTGAAGGTATTCATACCAGCGCCTCCAGAAAGCCGGTCAGCGGGCTGGTGGCCTGCGCCTGCGCGCTGCGCGCGCCCGGGCCGGCCTGTCGCGCCAGCAATCCGGCATCAATCGCCAGGCGGAAAGCCCGGGCCATGGTGACCGGGTCGTCGGCAACGGCGATGGCGGTATTCACCAGTACCGCGTCAGCGCCCATTTCCAGCGCCTGCGCCGCGTGGCTCGGCACGCCAATACCCGCATCAACCACCACAGGCACCGTGGCCTGCTCGATAATAATCTCCAGCATCGCTTTGGTTTCCAGCCCCTGATTGGAACCTATCGGCGCGCCGAGCGGCATCACCGCCGCGCAGCCCGCCTCTTCCAGACGCTTGCACAGCACCGGATCGGCGCCGCAGTAGGGCAACACCACGAAGCCTTCCCGTACCAGAATTTCTGCCGCTTTCAGCGTTTCAATCGGGTCGGGGAGCAGCCAGCGCGCATCCGGGTGGATTTCCAGTTTCAGCCAGTGGGTGCCCAGCGCTTCCCGCGCCAGACGGGCGGCAAATATGGCTTCTTCTGCCGTTTTGGCCCCGGAGGTATTGGGCAGCAGGCTCACGCCAGCCGCCAGCAGCGGCGCGAGGATCGCGTCATTATGCTGACGGAGATCGACGCGCTTCATCGCCAGCGTCACCAGTTGACTGCCGGAGGCGCGAATTGCCTCCACCATGACGTCAGGGGCGGCGAATTTACCGGTACCGGTGAAAAGATGTGATTCAAACGTTTTATCCGCAATACGTAACATGTCAGCCTCCGGCGATAACCTGAAAAAGCAGGATTTGGTCGCCTTCCTGCAGAAGATGGTGTTCCCAGCGCTCACGCGGCAGGATATGTTGATTGAGCGCCAGTGCGACGCCCGGTTGATGCTGTTCCAGTTGAGTGAGCAGGGTGGCGACGGATGTCGCGTCTGCGCACTGCAACGGTTCATCGTTAAACCATACCTGCATGCTGCCCTCCACATACCGGACAGTCCTGAGCCCGCTGTAATGCGAGCGCGCGCCAGCTGCTGGTGCGGGCATCGAACAGGCGCAGAGTATTACGCGGCGTCGCCATGCCGCTGAGCAGTTTGATCGCCTCCAGCGCCTGCAGGGTACCCATCATGCCTACCACCGGGCCGATAATGCCCGCCGTACGGCAGTTGCGTTCGGGCTCGTTAGCATCCGGCCACAGGCAGCGGTAGCAGCCCTGTTCCCACGGCGGCGTCAGTACCATCAGCTGGCCTCCCAGCCCGACGGCGCTGGCGGTGATCAGCGGTGTCTTAAGCGCGACGCAGGCGGTATTGATAGCCTGGCGGGTCACCATGTTATCGGTGCAATCCAGTACCACATCGGCCTGCGTCACTTCATCCAGCAGGGCCTTTCCGCCTAACCGCTGCTTCAGGGCAATCAGTTCAATCTGCGGGTTGAGACGAGCCAGCCTTGCTCTGGCGGCCGTGGTTTTGGGCTGAGCGATATCATCGCTGGTGAACAGAATTTGCCGCTGGAGGTTGCTGACGTGCACGTCGTCGTCATCGGCCAGCACCAGCGTGCCGACACCGGCACCGGCCAGATAAAGCGCGGCAGGCGAGCCCAGCCCGCCAAGACCCACGATCAGTACCCGGCTGGCCAGCAGCTTTTGCTGGCCTTCGATAGCGATATCCTCCAGCAGCAGCTGGCGGCTATAGCGCATAAAATCGCTGTCATTCATCGCCGGCTCCCGCGAGAGTCAGCAGCTGCGCGGTGGCCTGCCGCCAGTCAGCCGCCTGAGTAATCGCGCTGACGACCGCAATACTGCCGACGCCGGTTTCCAGTACCGCCGGCGCCCGTGCCAGACTGATGCCGCCGATCGCTACCGTCGGGTAATCCTGCAAACGCTGGATATGGCGGGCAAGCTGCTCCAGTCCCTGAGGGGCGGAAGGCATCTGTTTGGTTTGCGTGGGAAAAACGTGGCCCAGGGCGATGTAGGAGGGGCGTGCGGCCAGCGCGACGTCGATCTCCATATCGTCATGAGTCGAGACCCCAAGACGCAGCCCGGCGTTGCGGATTGCGCTGAGGTCTGTGGTTTCCAGATCCTCCTGGCCTAAATGCACGCCGTAAGCCTGATGTTTTATGGCCAACTGCCAGTAATCATTAATAAACAGTCGGGCGTCGTGTTGGCGTCCCAGGGCAATAGCGGCGATCACATCGTCTTCAACTTCGCTGTCGCGTTTATCCTTGATGCGCAGCTGGAGAGTGCGAACGCCCGCATCCAGCAAGCGTTCGATCCACGCAACGCTATCAACGACCGGATAAAGCCCCAGGCGGAAAGGGACGGATGGAAAATCGGGTTGATACATCAGGCTTCCTCCTTACGTAGATAGATTTCACCGCCGCGGGCGCGAAAGTTATCCGACATATCGGCCATCCCCACTTCGATGGTTTGCGCGGCGGCATAGTCGCGAACTTCCTGGCTTATCTTCATTGAACAGAATTTAGGGCCGCACATGGAGCAGAAGTGGGCCACTTTGCCTGACTCCTGCGGCAGGGTTTCGTCGTGGTAAGCGCGCGCGGTGAACGGGTCGAGCGCCAGATTAAACTGGTCTTCCCAGCGGAACTCGAAGCGCGCTTTCGACATGGCGTTATCGCGGATCTGCGCGCCAGGATGGCCTTTGGCGAGGTCGGCGGCGTGGGCGGCAATTTTGTAGGTAATCAGGCCCTGCTTAACGTCCTCTTTATTGGGCAGGCCGAGATGCTCTTTTGGCGTGACATAGCAGAGCATGGCGCAGCCGAACCAGCCGATCATCGCCGCACCGATACCGGAGGTGAAGTGGTCATAGCCGGGAGCGATATCGGTGGTTAACGGCCCGAGGGTATAGAACGGCGCTTCGTGACAGTGCTCCAGCTCTTCGGTCATGTTGCGGCGGATCATCTGCATCGGCACGTGACCCGGTCCTTCAATCATCACCTGCACATCATATTCCCAGGCGATTTTGGTGAGTTCGCCCAGGGTATGCAGTTCGGCAAACTGCGCTTCGTCGTTGGCATCCTGAATGGAACCCGGGCGCAGGCCATCGCCTAAGGAGAGCGAGACATCATAGGCGGCGCAGATTTCGCAGATTTCGCGGAAATGCTGGTACAGGAAGTTCTCCTGATGATGGGAAAGGCACCATTTCGCCATGATCGAACCGCCGCGGGAGACAATGCCGGTCAGCCGTCCGGCGGTCATCGGCACATAGCGCAGCAGGACGCCGGCATGGATGGTGAAGTAGTCAACGCCTTGTTCTGCCTGCTCCAGCAGAGTATCGCGGAAGGCTTCCCAGGTGAGGTTTTCGGCGATACCGTTCACCTTCTCCAGCGCCTGGTAAATGGGGACGGTACCGATAGGGACCGGGCTGTTGCGCAGGATCCACTCGCGGGTTTCGTGAATATAGCGCCCGGTGGACAAATCCATCACCGTGTCAGCGCCCCAGCGCGTTGACCACACCAGTTTTTCCACCTCCTCTTCGATGGAGGAGGTCACCGCCGAGTTACCGATGTTGGCGTTGACCTTCACCAGAAAATTACGGCCGATAATCATCGGTTCCGACTCAGGATGGTTGATATTGGCGGGAATAATGGCGCGCCCGGCAGCCACTTCATCTCGGACGAACTCGGCGGAGATATTCTCCGGCAGGCGGGCGCCAAACCCAACGCCCGGATGCTGGTGGCGCAACACTTTGCTGCGAATGCGCTCGCGGCCCATATTTTCGCGGATGGCGATGAACGCCATCTCCGGCGTGACGATGCCCTGGCGTGCGTAGTGGAGCTGCGTGACGCATTTACCTGATTTTGCGCGTTTTGGCGTCAGCGAGCCGCTAAAGCGCAGCGCATCGAGCTCCTCATCGGCCAGGCGCGCTTGGGTGTAGAGGGAGCTGCGTTCGTGTAACGGCTCGCAATCGTTACGGGCATCAATCCACGGCTGGCGCAGCTTCGCCAGTCCCTGTCGGACGTCGATGGCTATATCAGGATCGCCGTAGGGGCCGGAGGTGTCATACACCGGTATGGCTTCGTTCTCTTCATACTGTGGGTTGCTTTTGTCGCCGCCGGTAAGCGTGGGGCTGAGCTGGATTTCGCGCATCGGCACGCGAATACTATCCTGTTCGCCCTGAACATAGATGCGTCGTGAGCGGGGAAAGGCGGTGCCTTCCAGAGTATCAATAAAGTGTTGTGCGCGTTCGCGCTGCTGTCGGCGGGTCAGTTTTTCTGTAGACATAGCTCATTCCAGATGAAAAGGAGATGGCTTGTCAGACGACGGATGGAGTAACAGATGCGTTTGGTCCCTGAGGGACGGCCGCTCTTTGCAGTTTACTCTTGTTCCCTTCGCAGGTATTAGCCTGATCAGGTTCCGCGGATCCCGAATTAACGGTCTCAGCCTTTTCCAGTGTGGAAAATAGGCACTCCGACAAGATAACACTCCCTCCGTAGAGGGAGAATGTCTGTAAATTACTCGTTAACGGTTCACAACTCAAGCCGTCGGCGCGATATTGTCGCTGACGTTATCTTTCAGGTTGTACGAAATGGCGAGGGCGATCAGCTTATCTTCCAGCGCAAAGCGGGCTTCCAGCGCTTCGCCGATGTCGGACAGCGCCTGCTGGAACTCAAGATAATTATCGTGATCGATGGCGTTTTCGAGGCAGGAGTCGTAGTCATCCATAATTTGCTGGGTATTGGCTTCCAGCTGCGGATAAAGCCTGGTGACCGCCAAAAGTGGCGTATCACCTTCCATTTCGCCAAGAATGCGTTCATAAATACTAAAATGGCCGGAGGAGAGATAATCCACCAGACTTTGGCAAAAGTTATCCAGCGCCTTTTCGTTAAGCCGCATAAAGGATTCTTTTACCGGTTTCAGGCCAACCAGCTTGTAGTAAGCGACGAGCAAATGCTTACGTACATGCAGCCAGCGATCGACCAGTTCATTACTGCCTCCAACACGTTCCGTCAGGTTTTCCAGCTGGTTTAACATGGTTGACTCCGCAAGATTAAGAAAATAACGTTGCTCACCAAAATGTAAATATAATGTTAAAAGTGCCAGTAAAACGAAGGTAGTGCAATAGATATGGATCGTATTATTGAAAAATTAGATAGCGGCTGGTGGATAGTCAGTCACGAACAGAAATTATGGTTACCCGACGGGGAATTACCACATGGCGAAGCGGTAAATTTCAATCTTGTCGGCCAGCACGCGCTGCATATTGGCGAATGGCAAGGCGACGCGGTGTGGATGGTGTGCCAGGATCGTCGGCATGATATGGGATCGTTGCGGCAGTTATTGGATCAGGAACCGGGGCTGTTTCAGCTGGCGGGGCGCGGGATTCAGCTCGCCGAATTTTACCGCTCGCATAAATTCTGCGGTTACTGCGGGCATCCAATGCATCCGAGCAAAACCGAATGGGCGATGCTCTGCAGCCACTGCCGCGAACGTTATTACCCGCAAATCGCGCCCTGCATGATCGTGGCGATTCGCCGGGACGATTCTATCTTGCTGGCGCAGCATACCCGCCATCGTAATGGCATACATACGGTGCTGGCCGGGTTTGTCGAAGTGGGAGAGACCCTTGAGGAGGCGGTTGCCCGCGAGGTCATGGAAGAGTGCGGTCTGAAGGTGAAAAATCTGCGCTATGTGACCTCCCAGCCGTGGCCGTTCCCGCAGTCGCTGATGACCGCATTTATGGCGGAATATGACAGCGGCGACATTGTTATCGACGAAAAAGAGCTGCTGCAGGCTGGCTGGTATCGCTATGACGATTTACCGCTGCTGCCGCCGCCGGGTACCGTAGCGCGCCGCCTGATAGAAGACACCGTGGCAATGTGTCGGGCTGACGAGGAATGACGTGATACAATAACGGCCTGACGCTTAAGGAACTGCAAAATGACCGAACTGAAGAACGATCGTTATCTGCGTGCGCTGCTGCGCCAACCCGTTGATGTGACCCCGGTGTGGATGATGCGCCAGGCGGGCCGCTATTTACCGGAGTACAAAGCCACTCGCGCCCAGGCTGGCGATTTTATGTCGCTGTGCAAAAACGCCGAGCTGGCCTGCGAAGTCACATTGCAGCCGCTGCGCCGCTATAAACTGGATGCAGCTATCCTCTTCTCGGACATTTTGACCATCCCGGACGCAATGGGGCTGGGGCTCTATTTCGAAACTGGCGAAGGCCCCCGTTTCACCTCGACGATTACCTGCAAAGCCGATGTCGACAAACTGCCGGTGCCCGATCCGGAAGATGAGCTCGGCTACGTGATGAATGCCGTGCGGACGATTCGCCGCGAACTAAAAGGCGAGGTTCCGCTAATTGGCTTCTCCGGCAGCCCGTGGACGCTGGCGACCTATATGGTTGAAGGCGGGAGCAGCAAGGCGTTTACCGTGATCAAGAAAATGATGTATGCCGACCCGCAGGCGCTGCATGCGCTGCTCGAAAAGCTGGCCAAAAGCGTCACCCTGTACCTGAACGCCCAAATCAAAGCGGGCGCCCAGTCGGTGATGATTTTCGATACCTGGGGTGGCGTGCTGACCGGCCGCGATTATCAGCAGTTCTCGCTGTACTACATGCACAAAATCGTTGATGGCCTGCTGCGCGAAAACGAAGGCCGCCGCGTCCCGGTGACGTTATTCACCAAAGGCGGCGGACAGTGGCTGGAAGCGATGGCCGAAACCGGCTGCGATGCGCTGGGTCTCGACTGGACCACCGATATCGCCGACGCGCGTCGTCGCGTCGGTCACAAAGTGGCGCTGCAGGGCAATATGGATCCTTCCATGCTGTATGCGCCTGCTGGCCGTATTGAAGAGGAAGTCGCGACCATACTGGCCGGTTTTGGTCAGGGAGAAGGCCATGTCTTCAACCTCGGTCATGGTATCCATCAGGATGTGAACCCTGAACACGCCGGCGTATTTGTGGAAGCGGTGCACCGGCTGTCGGCACAATACCATCGCTAAGGAGCGAGTATGGATCTGGCGTCGCTACGCCAACGGCAGCAGGAGCTGGCCGCATCGGTGATTCGTGAGGATCGGCTGGATCGCGATCCTCCCCGGCTGATCGGCGGTGCGGACGTTGGCTTCGAGCAAGAAGGAGAAGTGACGCGGGCGGCTATTGTGCTGCTCGCCTGGCCCTCTCTGGAACTGGTTGAGTATCAGGTGGCGCGAGTGGCCACCACCATGCCGTATATCCCCGGTTTTCTCTCCTTTCGTGAAACGCCCGCGCTGCTGGCGGCGTGGCAGCAGCTTGCACAAAAACCGGATCTGCTCTTTGTCGATGGCCACGGGATTTCCCATCCCCGGCGTCTGGGCGTTGCCAGCCATTTTGGCCTGCTGGTGGATGTCCCGACCATCGGGGTGGCCAAAAAACGCCTGTGCGGTCAGTTTACGCTGCCCGGCGATGAGCCGGGAGCGCTGGCGCCGCTGATAGATAAAAACGAGCAGCTGGCGTGGGTCTGGCGCAGCAAAGCGCGCTGCAATCCGCTGTTTGTCAGCACCGGCCATCGGGTGGCTCTCGATAGCACGCTGACATGGGTTCAGCGCTGCATCAAGGGCTACCGCTTACCGGAGCCTACGCGCTGGGCCGATGCGGTTGCCTCGCGGCGTCCGGCATTTGTGCGTTGGCAAGCAAATCACTGCTGATTCAGGTACACTGCGGCTAATTTCTGACTTCGAGAATTCATCATGTTACAAAACCCGATTCATCTGCGCCTGGAGAAGCTGGAAAGCTGGCAGCACGTCACCTTTATGGCCTGTTTGTGCGAGCGCATGTACCCCAATTACGCGATGTTCTGCCAGCAAACCGAATTTGCCGACGGCCAGCTGTATCGTCGTATCCTCGATCTGATTTGGGAAACCCTGACCGTCAAGGATGCGAAGGTGAATTTCGATAGCCAACTGGAAAAACTGGAAGAGGCAATTCCGGCTGCCGACGACTATGATTTGTACGGCGTGTATCCGGCTATCGACGCCTGCGTTGCTCTGAGTGAACTGATTCATTCGCGTCTGAGCGGAGAAACGCTTGAGCATGCCATTGAGGTGAGCAAGAGCTCGATCACCACCGTCGCGATGCTGGAAATGACCCAGGCGGGTCGCGAAATGACCGACGAAGAGCTCAAAGAGAACCCGGCGGTTGAGCAAGAATGGGATATTCAGTGGGAAATTTTCCGCCTGCTGGCCGACTGTGAAGAACGCGATATCGAACTGATCAAAGGGCTGCGCGCAGACCTTCGTGAAGCCGGCGAGAGCAATATTGGTATAAATTTTCAGCAGTGAGACCAGAAAACGTGATTTACCGCCTGAATTGTAGCGTCTGAAGGCTTCCATTCCGCCCCCCGTCTGGTCTACATTTGGAGGGCGAAAAAAAGTGGCTATCGGTGCGTGTATGCAGGAGAGTGCTTTTCAGGCATTTCCGTCGCACTCGGTGCTTAGCAAGCGATAAACACATTGTAAGGATAACTTATGAACAAGACTCAACTGATTGATGTAATTGCGGACAAAGCTGACCTGTCCAAAGCACAGGCAAAAGCTGCCCTGGAATCTACCCTGGCTGCAATTACTGAGTCTCTGAAAGAAGGTGATGCTGTTCAACTGGTTGGTTTCGGTACCTTCAAAGTGAACCACCGCGCTGAGCGTACTGGCCGCAACCCGCAGACCGGTAACGAAATCAAAATTGCCGCTGCTAACGTGCCGGCATTTGTTTCTGGTAAAGCGCTGAAAGACGCCGTTAAGTAAGACTGCGTGGCAGTGTACAGTTTTAACGAAGGGGCCTTAAAGCCCCTTTTGTCTATCTGGCGTCGCGTATTGATGCTGGCGGGCGTCGTGCTGATCTCTGCCTGTAGCCATGACTCTTCTGTCCCACCTTTTACCGCCAGCGGGTGTGCGGACAACCAGGGCGCGATGCGTATCTGGCGTCTGGATTCCAACGGCGAAGTGCATCTGCTTGCCGCCTTCAGCCCGTGGCGTCACGGCAATACTTCAACCAGCGAATACCGCTGGCAGGGTGACCGACTCACGCTTATCGAACTCAATGTCTACGGCAAACCGACGGAACACATTCGCGCCCGTTTTGATGACCAGGGCGAGCTGAGCTTTATGCAGCGCGAAGTGGACGGACAAAAACAACAGCTTTCCAGCGATCAGGTGGCGCTTTACCGCTACCGGGCAACGCAAATTCGCCAGACCAGCGACGCCTTGCGGCAAGGACGCGTTGTTCTGCGTCAGGGACGCTGGCATGCCAACCACACCGTGACGACCTGTGAAGGGCAAACCGTGAAGCCGGATCTGGATGCCCGGGCCTTAGCTCACATTGAACGCCGCCAGAATCACTCTTCCGTTGAGGTGAGCGTGGCGTGGCTGGAAGCCTCAGAGGGCGCTCAGCTTTTGCTGGTGGCCAACGAAGATTTCTGTACCTGGCAGCCGCAGGAAAAAACCTT
This sequence comes from Raoultella sp. T31, assembly GCF_002806725.1. Classification (NCBI taxonomy): domain Bacteria; kingdom Pseudomonadati; phylum Pseudomonadota; class Gammaproteobacteria; order Enterobacterales; family Enterobacteriaceae; genus Klebsiella; species Raoultella sp. T31. The sequence goes on along the minus strand of NZ_PIBO01000049.1, from coordinate 3,594 downwards.
CTGACGTTCTGTCAAAGAGGCTTTGCGCACCCGGCGCCTGTTCTTCTCCATACGTTAGCTCTGAGGCGCCTGACCGCATGCGCTCCGCAACATGATGGCGGACGATAAAAAAACGGGCGACTCCAGAATGAAGCCGCCCGTCAATAAGGCCTGTTATGAGGTCACGCTCAAGCGCTAGCGTTGCTCGCGGGCGATTGCGCGCCAGCCAATATCGCTACGGCTGAAGCTACCTTCCCAATGAATACCGGTCAGGAGTTCGTAGGCGCGCTGCTGCGCCTGGGCCACGGTGTCACCCAATGCCGTCACGCACAGTACGCGGCCGCCATTCGTCACCACGCGCTGGTCATCGGTAAGCTTCGTCCCGGCATGGAAGACCTTGCCATCCACCGCTTCTTGCTGCGGCAGGCCGAAGATTTCGTCGCCGGTGGCGTAGTTGCCCGGATAGCCGCCTGCGGCGACCACGATACCCAGCGAGGCGCGATCGTCCCACTCGGAGGTTTTCTCATCCAGTTTTCCGTCGCAGGCGGCGAGGCACAGCTCCACCATGTCGGATTTCATACGCAGCATAATGGGCTGCGTTTCCGGATCGCCGAAACGGCAGTTGAACTCGATAACTTTTGGATTGCCCTGTTTGTCGATCATCAGACCGGCGTACAGGAACCCGGTATAGGTATTGCCTTCCGCCGCCATACCTTTGACCGTTGGCCAAATGATGCGATCCATGGTGCGCTGATGAACCTCATCGGTGACCACCGGGGCAGGTGAATAGGCGCCCATACCACCGGTGTTCGGACCGGTATCGCCATTACCTACGCGTTTGTGGTCCTGGCTGGTGGCCATCGGCAGAACGTGCTCGCCGTCGACCATGACGATAAAGCTGGCTTCTTCGCCGTCGAGGAACTCTTCGATCACGATCCGATGGCCCGCGTCGCCAAAGGCGTTGCCGGCCAGCATATCCTGAACCGCCTCTTCCGCTTCTTGCAGCGTCATCGCGACAATCACGCCTTTACCGGCTGCCAGACCGTCCGCCTTGATAACAATCGGCGCACCTTTTTCGCGCAGATAGGCCAGCGCAGGTTCGACTTCGGTGAAGTTCTGATATTCCGCGGTCGGAATGTTATGCCGCGCGAGGAAATCTTTGGTAAAGGCTTTTGAACCTTCCAGCTGGGCGGCGCCTTCGGTCGGGCCGAAGATTTTCAGGCCCGCGGCGCGAAACGCATCGACAATGCCAATCACCAGCGGCGCTTCCGGGCCGACGATGGTCAGATCGATCTTTTCGCGCTGGGCAAAGTCCAGCAGCGCCGGAATATCGGTCACGCCGATATTGACGTTTTGCAGCGCGGGTTCCAGAGCGGTGCCGGCGTTACCCGGCGCCACGTAGACGGTGTCGACCAGCGGAGACTGTGCCGCTTTCCATCCCAGCGCGTGCTCGCGGCCGCCGTTGCCAATCACTAATACTTTCATGTTCTGCTCCGTGAATTAATGGCGGAAGTGGCGCATGTCGGTGAAGATCATCGCAATACCGTGTTCGTCGGCTGCGGCAATCACCTCATCGTCGCGGATAGAACCGCCAGGTTGGATCACGCAGGTTACGCCAACCGCCGCAGCCGCATCGATACCGTCACGGAACGGGAAGAAGGCATCGGAGGCCATTGCCGAACCTTTGACTTCCAGACCTTCGTCACCGGCTTTAATCCCGGCGATTTTGGCAGAGTAAACGCGGCTCATCTGGCCCGCGCCGATGCCGATAGTCATATTCTCTTTGGCGTAAACAATGGCGTTGGATTTCACGAACTTCGCCACTTTCCAGCAGAACAGCGCATCACGCAGTTCTTGTTCCGTCGGCTGGCGTTTGCTGACCACGCGCAGTTCACTGGCGCTGACCATGCCCAGATCGCGATCCTGAACCAGCAGGCCGCCGTTAACGCGTTTGAAATCGAGGCCTGGAACGCGTGCCGCCCACTCGCCGCAGGTCAGAACGCGGACGTTCTGTTTGGCCGCCGTTATCTTCAGGGCCTCTTCGCTGGCGGATGGCGCAATGATCACTTCAACAAACTGACGAGAAATGATGGCCTGCGCGGTTTCTGCATCCAGCTCGCGGTTGAAGGCGATAATGCCGCCGAATGCGGAGGTCGGGTCGGTTTTGTAGGCGCGATCGTAAGCATCCAGAATTGAGGTGCTGACCGCAACGCCGCATGGGTTGGCGTGTTTAACAATCACGCAGGCCGGTTCGCTGAACTCTTTCACACACTCCAGCGCCGCATCGGTATCGGCGATGTTGTTATAAGAAAGGGCTTTGCCCTGAACCTGAGTAGCGGTCGCAACCGACGCTTCTTTAATTTCTTCTTCTATATAGAAGGCAGCCTGCTGATGGCTGTTCTCGCCGTAGCGCATATCCTGCTTCTTAATAAAGTTCAGGTTCAGCGTACGCGGGAAGCGGCCGGAGGCTTCCTGAGTCTCACCGTGATAGGCCGGAACCATGCTGCCGAAGTAGTTGGCAATCATGCTGTCGTAGGCGGCGGTGTGCTCGAAAGCTTTAATGGCGAGATCGAAGCGGGTTTCCAGAGTCAGGGAACCGTCATTCGCATCCATCTCTTTAATAATGGCGTTGTAGTCATGGCTCTTCACGACGATAGCCACGTCTTTATGGTTCTTGGCCGCGGAGCGCACCATTGTCGGGCCGCCGATATCGATGTTTTCCACCGCATCTTCCAGCGAGCAACCTTCGCGGGCGACGGTCTGGGCGAACGGATAAAGGTTAACAACAACCATATCGATAGGAGAGATAGCGTGCTGGGCCATGATCTCGTCATCCTGGCCGCGACGGCCGAGAATGCCGCCGTGTACTTTTGGATGCAGGGTCTTAACGCGTCCATCCATCATTTCCGGGAAACCGGTGTAGTCAGAGACTTCGGTTACCGGCAGGCCTTTCTCAGCCAGCAGGCGTGCGGTACCACCCGTAGACAGTAGCTCAACACCACGAGCGGAAAGAGCCTGCGCGAATTCGACGATACCGGCCTTGTCAGAAACACTGAGCAGAGCGCGGCGGACTGGACGACGTTGTTGCATGGTATTAAATCCCCAGGATTTGAACATTACAGAGAGCGTTAGGTGAATTTTTGTCTAAAAACTCACCTGACGCACCCCACCGGGCATCCTTGTCATAGCGCGGCATTGTAACGAAAACGTTTGCGCAACGCTCGCGAATTTTTATCTTTCTCTTTTTTGCCGCTCTCTTCTTTATATAGAAGGGGCTTTTGCTGGGCTTTATGCGCTAACAAACGGTGCGGTCTGTGGATAATTCTGTGTGTAACAGGGTATAAAGCGGGGTTTTGCTGGGGAATGCAGCAGTCAGTCATTTTTCTGCAATTTTTCTATTGCGGGCGTTCGAGAACTCCCTATAATGCGCCTCCATCGACACGGAACAACGGCAAACAAGCCGCCGGGTTGAAAGAGAAAACTTCTGAAAAATGAGGTTGACTCTGAAAGAGGAAAGCGTAATATACGCCACCTCGCGACAGGGCGCTAAAGCGCGTCGCACTGCTCTTTAACAATTTATCAGACAATCTGTGTGGGCACTCAAAGTGACATGGA
>NZ_PIBO01000048.1:0-34428 GCF_002806725.1 Raoultella sp. T31 | reverse complement strand
GCACAGAGGCGTAGCCCGGGTAAGGCGTTTACGCCGCGACCCGGGTATAATGCCCCCCCGGATAAGGCGCTTGCGCCGCGACCCGGGAATAACGCCCGTCCGGGCAGGTTAATACGAGACGAATACCGAGCGCCAGGCCGGGTCAGTTCGCGCTCCCCGGCAAAATACCGGCACAGAGGCGTAGCCCGGGTAAGGCGTTTACGCCGCCACCCGGGAATAATGCCCGCCCGGATAAGGCGCTTGCGCCGCGACCCCGGGAGGGGGGATCTCTCCTTACCCCAATATCTCCCGCACGACCGGACCAATCGATGCGAAGGCCTGCGGGGAGATAATATCCACGTGGGCGCAGTTCTGGCTAAAGACCTCCAGTTCGCCCACCCAGGGGCCCCATACCGCCTGCGGATCCATTCCCGCCTGGCGCGTTTTCTCCGCCACAAACAGCGTCGCCTTGCCATCAAATTTCGCGCTATGCGCGGTGGTCAGCAGGCGAACCGCATCGGCATAGTTGCCCTCGATAACGCGGAACAACTCGCCGGAAGTCTGCCCCTGCTGAGCGGCAAGGAAAGCCTCGCGCTCGCGTTCAATCTCAGCCAGCACCTCAGGGTCCAGACCGTTAGCCTCTTTCTCCGCCCAGTTCTGCGTCTCCGGCGGCCAGGTATCCAGCAAGCCCAGGAACGCCACCGCTTCGCCGCGCTGGCGTAAGCGGGCGGCAATCCCCTGCGCCAGCGTCCCACCGAGGGAATAACCAAACAGGTAATACGGCCCGTGCGGCTGCTGTGCCAGCAAGGTCTGCAGATGTTGTTCGCACACTTCATCGAGATTTGCCGCGCTCATCATCGGCCCTTCCGGACGCGGCGACTGAATGCCGGTAATCGACCAGCGCGGATGAAGATAGCGGGCCAGCACGCTGAACTGCCAGGCAAAACCCGACGCCGGATGGAAGCAAAACAGCGTCGGCCCGTCGCTGACGCGCAGCGGCAGAATCGCATCAAAACCCAGGCGCTGCATCTGCTCATCGCTAAGATCGGATCCCAGCTGCGCGCTCAGTTTCCCCACCGTCGAGGCCACCATCACCTGCCCCGGCGTCACCTGACGTCCCAGCTCGCGGCTGAGCTGCGCCGCCAGGCGCATCGCCAGCAGCGAATGGCCGCCGAGGGCGAAGAAATCGGCTTCAATGTCGTTCACTTCACAACCCAGTAGCTGGCTGAATGCCTCAGCCACCGTGGTTTCGATCCCCGGCTCCGGCGCTCGACCGCCGCGTTCACTACCTAAAGTCGGCAGCGGCAGCGCTTTGCGATCCAGCTTGCCGTTGGCGCTCAGCGGCAGTTCCGCCAGCTGAATCAGCACCACCGGCAGCATATGCGGCGGCAGCTGTTCGGCGAGACGCGTTTTCAGCGCTGTCGTATCCAGCGGCAACCCGGACTCTGACACCAGGTAACCGACCAGCTGGCGGGCATCGCCACCGGTCGCCGCCGCCTGATTGAAAACGCAGGCGTGGGTCACTGCCAGAGCAACGTCCGGCAGCGCAGACATGACGCGGTCGATTTCGCCCAGCTCAATACGCTGCCCGCGAATTTTCAGCTGATCGTCGCTGCGCCCGAGGTATTCCACCGCGCCGTTATCCAGCCAGCGCGCCACGTCGCCGGTGCGGTACATCCGTTCACCGGCGGCAAACGGGTCGGCGATAAAGCGCGAAGCGGTCAGATCCGGGCGGCCCAGATACCCCTGCGCCAGCTGAATACCGGTCAAATACAAATCTCCGGCGACGCCCGGCGGAACCGGCCGCAGAGTAGCATCGAGAATACGCAGTCCGGTATTCCATACCGGCCAGCCAATCGGCACGCTGTTGCCGGTGACCGCCGCCAGCTCCGCCCCGCAGGCCGGATACCAGCTCACGTCCACCGCGGCTTCGGTCGGACCATAGAGGTTATGCAGCGGCGCACCGGTCAACGCTTCCCACTCACGGCACAGGTCGGTTGGTAACGCTTCCCCGCTACAGAAGACGCGCTTCAGCGTTCGGCAGGTCACCACGTTTTCAGCATCCAGCGAAGCCACGAACGCTGCCAGCATTGACGGCACAAAGTGGGTGGTGGTGACCCCGTAGCGGGTAAAGAACTGCTGCATCGCCTGCGGATCGCGATGGGCTTCCGGCTCGGCCATCACCAGCTGCGCGCCGGTAATAAACGGCCACCAGAATTCCCACACCGACACATCAAAGCTGCACGGCGTTTTCTGCGCCACCACATCTTCGGCGGTCAGCGGATAGTGATTTTGCATCCACAGCAGACGGTTCACGATCGCAGTTTGCCCGACCATCACCCCTTTCGGGCGCCCGGTGGAGCCGGAGGTAAAGATGATGTACGCCGTATACTCCGGCTGCGAGAGCGCCAGCGGAGTGTCATCGCCTGCCGCCAGCGGCTGCTGATAACACAGGGTTTCCAGACCCGGAATAGCGCTAAAACGGGCCAGCTGATCGTCTGCGGTAATCAGCAGCGACGGACGGGCGTCCTCCAGCATCATGCGCAGGCGATCGTCAGGATACCCGGTATCCAGCGGCAGCCAGGCCGCACCGGCCTCGACGATACCGTGCAGTGCCAGGGTGAGGAACACTGAGCGCGGAAGCGCCACCGCGACACTATCGCCCGGCTTGACGCCGCGTTCACCCAGCAGTCGGGCCAGCGCCACCACCTGCTGGCGCATCTCCCGGTAGCTAAACTGTCGGGTCGCGTCCGCCAGCGCCGGGGCATCCGGCGTTTTCGCCGCCTGCTCCGCCACCAGGGCGCTGAGCGTCGTCGGCAGCAGCGCCACGCTGGTATCATTGACCTGCGCCAGTTGCGCCGTCTCGGCGGTCGACAGCAGATTGGCCTCACCGCAGCGTAGCGCCGGATCGGCGGCAAACTGGGTCAGCAGCGCGGATAAACGCGCCACGTGCGCGCGCAGCGTGGCCTGGTCATAGCGCGTTTTGTTCGCCAGCACCTCCAGCGACAGTCCGCCGGACTCATCCGGAAACAGCGCCAGTTCAAGATCGTTTACCGGGCCGGTCGCCAGGGTGTGGGTCACCGCCTCGATACCGTCAATATCCAGAACATAATCAAAGACTTTAATATTGAGCACCGGGCCAAACAGCGGCTCATCGCCCGCCGCTTTGCCGCTATCGCGCACAATTTGTTCGGCGTCGTAGCGCTGGTGGCGGCGCATTTTTTTCAGCCGGGCGCTGAGACGCAGCGCCAGCTCCGCCAGCGTCTCTTGCGCATCGATATGTACCGCCAGCGGCAGAACGTTCAGTACCGGGCCGGTTGCAGTCAATGCCGCCGAGCCCATCCGGCGCATAAAGATAAAGCCTGCGGCATAGTCCATGCGGTTGCATAAGCGGCCAAGCCACAGGGTGGTCAGCGCCAGCGCCAGATCGGCGCGCTGACACTGCGGCGCGCCAGCGGCCAGGCGGCTGAACAGGCCGGCATCCAGATCCAGCTTCAGGCGCCAGATATCGGTACTGGTCGCTCGTCCCGCCAGCGGCGCGGCAGAGAGCGACGCCGGTGACGGCAGGGCTTTGCGCTGTTCGCTCCAGAACGCTTTATCACGCTGCCAGGCCTCGCTGCCGTAGTAGCGCTGATACTCGTCAACAACCTCAGCGAAAGGGGTAAACGGTGACGCCGGCGTCGCCTCCCCACGTTGCCAGGCGCGATAAATCGCCGCTATCTGGCGGGTAATAGCGGGGAAACTGAAGCCATCGACCAGTAAATGATGATAACGCTGATACCAGTACCAGCAGTCATCCGCCACCCGCAGCAGCTGGTGACACACCAGCGGGTTGCCGCCGTCCACGCGTAAATTCTGTCCGAGGTCGACCTGCATTAACGCCAGCGCAGCGTCGTGCGGATCGCGCGCCTCGCGCAGGTCGTAATAGTCAGGTTCAGCGAAGACAGGATGCTCATCGACCCATTGCCAGGCTTCGCCATTCTCTTCACAAAAACGCAGGCTGAGGGTGTCGGCCTGCGCCAGACCGGTGACGATTGCCCGCCCCAGCAGCGCCGGATCAAGATGGCCGCGCAGCTCGACATAATGAGCGACACTCCATGCGCCGGGCAGCGTAGAGAGCCGTTCCGCCATCCAGATCCCAGGCTGCGCCGCGACCAGCGGTAAACGAGGGCTCATGTCCGGCTCCTTGCGGCAGCATGATGCGCAGGGGTAAGGGTTGACCAGTTCGCCGCCAGCCAGTCGTTGCACGCCGCTAAGGACTGCGGCGGGCATTCCACCACCCAGCCTTGCGGCAGCGCGCAGTGGTGCGGCCACAGGCTGTACTGCTGCTGTTCATTGCGCAAAATGTAAAACTGCCCTTGCGGATTATCGAAGGGGTTGCTGAATTGCATACCAAACTCCTGTCTTTACTCGCCACCCTACCGGCGGTTTTCGCCCAGGCCACAGCCTCGGGGTAAGCGGAAGGATGTTGAATCTGAAGCGCACTTTGTTATTGCCCGCGGCTCAGCGGCTGCCAGAGCTGGATGAGTCCAGCCGTCAGCCCGCCGCGCCAGCAAAGCGCATCGTGTCCACCGTCAACCTGACGCCAGAAAATCGTCTGCGGTGTCTGCTGTAGTCGCGATAAAAGTGCCTGATTGGCACGAAAAATAAGCGGCTCACGCTCTCCGGCTTCCAGCCAGATTCGCAGGCCGTGGGGGCGGAGCACGCCCTGGCTCAGGCGTTCGATCAGCAGGCCGCTTTGCGCGCCGCCGCGATGCGGCCACCAGTAGGAGCCAGACTGACTCAACACGCAGCCGAAGCGCTGCGGCCAGTACAGCGCGGCAAACATCGCCGCCAGGCCGCCAAAGCTCTGCCCGGCGACCACGGTGCGATCGGCGCGATCGCTAAAAGGCGCGATTTGCTGCACCCTAGGCAAAAGCTCTTCCTGCACCGCCAGCCAGAAATCAGCGTGGCAGGGCAGCTCCCGGCTCCGGTGTTCGTTGTCGATAACATCAATCAGCAGATACACCGCAGGCGGTAGTTTTGCCTCGCGCGTCAGCCCGGCCAGCGCGGACCACACCGGCATGCTTTCGGCCCAGAACTGGCCATCAAGCAGCAGCGCCAGCGGACGCTCTGCGGCAGCGGCCTCACCGGTGGTGTAAACCCATATCCGCCGCGAGTTGCCCAGCCGGGCGCTGTGCCATTCAATACACACTGGTGGTTGATAAGGCTCATCGCGCAGCGACCAGCCGGGTTGTTCCGGCGCCAGCGGCAGTTCCAGCGCCGAAACCGCGTGGCCGCGCCCGCCTTTCCAGCTTTGCGGGTTTAGCGGATCGGCTATCGCCTGCGGCAGCAGCCTGCGCCAGCCTTCACGCAGCAGCATCCGGTCCGGACTGTCGCTGGTAAAAATCTCAGGGGCAAAATCGTCATCGCGTTCGGAGGGAATAAAACAGTAGCTGCCGCGCCAGGCGGGCGACAGCGTGGTTTGCCATTGCCAGGCATCGGTGCCGGGTACGCGCGTCAGGGTTTGCGGTACGGCATTTTGATGATGGTCGGTGACGCCGGTGATGTAAATCCACACTCGCTTCGTCAGCGAGGTCTCTTCGCTGCCCGCCGGATCCCGCCACCAGAAGGTCACCTGGCAGCCATCGCCAACGGGCTCAGCCTGCGGACCGGAGATCCCCTGCCACCAGCCATCACTTCCTGTTATTAGCATTCCGTCATTAACCCTATGTTTACCGTGACTTTTCTCAATAAATGTAATTTTTTATTGATAATATTATTGATAACTATTTGCATTTGCAATAGCGTATTACCGCACTTTGGAAAGAGCCACTTCTGATTACACATGTCAGAGAGGGCCAATTGGTCGGCGACGGAATGCCCTCGCTCTCTACTGGCAACATTTCTGCCGCCTCCCCTCCCGGTGGGAAGGGGTTTCAGGGGCATGCGGCAACGGAAAGCAGGACGTAAAATGCATAACAAGATCAAATCCCTGGCCTTGCTGGTCAATCTGGGAATTTATGGGGTTGCCTTCCCGCTGTGCGCGGAAGAGACCCCCGAGAGTAAAAAAACGGCCGCTGAAGAGACGATGGTGGTCACCGCCGCCGAACAAAACCTGCAGGCGCCGGGCGTATCGACGATCACCGCCGAGGAAATTCGTAAACGTCCCCCCGCTCGCGATGTCTCCGAAATTATCCGCACCATGCCGGGCGTTAACCTGACCGGCAACTCCACCAGCGGCCAGCGCGGCAACAACCGTCAGATTGATATCCGCGGCATGGGCCCGGAAAATACCCTGATCCTGATTGATGGCAAGCCGGTCACCAGCCGTAACTCCATCCGCCTCGGCTGGCGCGGCGAGCGCGATACTCGCGGCGATAGCAACTGGGTTCCACCGGAGCTGATTGAGCGCATTGAAGTCATTCGCGGACCGGCGGCGGTACGTTACGGCAATGGCGCCGCGGGCGGCGTGGTCAATATCATCACCAAAAAAGGTGATAACCAATGGCACGGTTCATGGAACACCTACATGAACGCCCCGGAGCACAAAGATGAAGGTGCCACCAAACGCACCAACTTCAGCCTGAACGGCCCGCTGGGCGGCGACTTCAGCTTCCGTCTGTCAGGTAATCTCGATAAAACTCAGGCCGATGCCTGGGATATCAACCAGGGCCACCAGTCAGAACGAACCGGGATTTACACCGATACCCTGCCTGCCGGCCGCGAAGGGGTGGAGAATAAGAATATCAACGGCGTCGTGCGCTGGGACTTTGCACCGATGAACTCGCTGGAGTTTGAAACGGGCTACAGCCGCCAGGGCAACCTGTATGCCGGGGATACGCAGAACACCAACAACGATAACAGCAGCAACGGCCTGGTGAAGAAAAACTACGGCAAAGAGACCAACCGTCTCTACCGTCAGACTTACTCGATGACCTGGAACGGCGGCTGGGATAACGGCATCACCACCAGCAACTGGGCGCAGTACGAACATACCCGTAACTCACGTCTCGGCGAGGGGCTGGCTGGCGGTCTGGAAGGCCTGTTTAACAGCGATAAGTTTAGCGATATCGACCTGTCCGACGTGATGTTGCACAGTGAAATCAGCGTTCCGTTTGACCTGTGGGTCAATCAGAACCTGACGCTGGGTACCGAGTGGAACCAGCAGCGGATGAAGGACATGTCTTCTAACGGTCAGGCGTTACAGGGCGGTCCGATTGCAGGCATGGGTGATGACCGTAGCCCGTATTCGCAGGCGGAGATCTTCTCACTATTTGCCGAAGATAACATTGAGCTAACCGACTCCACTATGTTGACCCCGGCGCTGCGTTTCGATCACCACAGCATCGTCGGCAATAACTGGAGCCCGTCGCTGAATCTGTCGCAAGGGCTGGGCGACGACTTTACCCTGAAGATGGGCATCGGCCGTGCCTATAAAGCGCCGAGCCTGTACCAGACCAACCCGAACTATCTCCTGTACAGTAAAGGCCAGGGCTGCTACGCCAGCGCAGATAATGTCGGTTGCTATATGCTAGGTAACGATGACCTGAAGGCAGAAACCAGCATTAATAAGGAGATTGGCCTTGAGTTTAAACGCGACGGCTGGCTGGCGGGAGTAACCTGGTTCCGTAACGACTATCGCAACAAGATTGAAGCCGGCTATGCGCCGATCGCCCAGACCGGTACGGGTAAAGTGAAAACCGATATTTACCAGTGGGAAAACGTACCGAAAGCGGTGGTAGAAGGTCTGGAAGGGACATTAAACGTCCCGGTTAGCGACACCGTTAACTGGACCAACAACATTACCTATATGCTGCAGAGCAAGAACAAAGAGACCGGCGACCGTCTGTCGATTATTCCGGAGTATACGCTGAACTCAACGCTGAGCTGGCAGATATACCAGGATGTTTCCGTGCAGTCGACCTTCACCTGGTACGGCAAGCAGGAACCGAAGAAGTATAACTACAAGGGTCAGCCGGTCACTGGTAGCGAGAAGAACGAGGTAAGCCCGTACAGCATCCTCGGCCTGAGCGCGACCTGGGACGTCACCAAATATGTCAGCCTGACGGGCGGCGTGGATAACGTCTTCGATAAGCGCCACTGGCGTGCGGGTAACGCGCAGACAACGGGTAACGCAACGACCGGTGCTTATATGTACGGCGCGGGCGCCGAAACCTATAACGAATCGGGCCGGACCTGGTATATGAGCGTAAACACGCAGTTCTGATTACACGCCTGAAGCCCAGGCCGCTCTCCCCCGGAGGACGGCCTGGCTATTTGGCCTCCTGACGGGGCAACCGCAAAGCTATCCCCTCACCTGCATCCTGACGTAGGATGACACTATGCAAACGACACACTCCACGTTTCTTTTTGCCGGCCATCGGCTGCATCAGATTGATTTCGACCCCGGCACCTTTGCGCCTCACGATATCCTGTGGCTTCCCCACCATCAGCAGCTGGCAAATTGCGCGAGAAAACGACAGATGGAACACCTTGCCGGACGTATCGCGGCGGCCTGCGCCCTGAAAGCGGCGGGCGTGAAAGGCGTTCCCGGAACCGGCGACCAGCGGCAGCCACTGTGGCCTGCCCCGTGGTCTGGCAGCATCAGCCACTGCGGCACCCGCGCGCTGGCCGTCGTCGCCGACCGACCGGTCGGGATCGACATCGAAAACGTCTTTACCCCCGCACTGGCGGCGGAGCTGGAGAGCAGTATTATTCGTCCGCCGGAACGCGCGGTGCTGATGGCCAGCGGACTGCCCTTTACACTGGCCCTGACGCTGGCTTTTTCGGCGAAAGAGAGCGGATTTAAAGCCCTGCCTCTCGCACAGCAGCCAGGAACAGGGTTTATGGACTTTCGGATAACCGGGATTCAGGGCGAGGTCGCCACTTTGTGGACTGCGCAGCAGGTGTTCCAGGTACACTGGATGCTGGATGAGCCCTACGTCATCACGCTTTGCCAGACGCAACACCGGTAATAAAGGAAGAAACCCGCACGGTCAGGACCGCACGGGGGAAACGTCATCCGGGCTCAACAGATTGTTTTGGCGAGGGCGATAATAGCTTGCCATAGCTGGCTCCCGCGTTCAGACCAAATAATTTGACGTTGGTGTAGTTGGTGTAGTTGGTGTAGTTGGTGTAGTTGGTGTAGTTGTAACAGACATCGACTTTGATCTGTTCATTGGCGCGGGAAATCAAAAATGGCGCGGCATTGCAGGTCACCGCCACTTTCCCCTCAGCGCCAGCCCGGTGGCCTCGTTTTGTACCGGCGTTGATTTGGTCGTCGATGGCGGGTTTATCTGCTGGTAAGCAGAACATATCGGCGCATCCGCGCTAAACCGGCGACCGGATCTTCAGATCTGTGCCTGCCCTTCTGCCGGGCGGCGGCTGGCGCCTTGCCCGGCCTACAAACCTGGTCTGTGCCAGTGACCGGACCTTCAGACCTGCGCCTGCCCTTCTGCCGGGCGGCGGCTGGCGCCTTGCCCGGCCTACAAAACCTGGTCTGTGCCAGTGACCGGACCTTCAGACCTGTGCCTGCCTGTAGGCCCGTGCAAGCGAAGCGCCGCCGGGCAATTCCGCGGCACTTTCTGGCAATATCTGGCAATTTCTGGCAATTCAGAGCAACTCCGGACAAAGCCCGTTGCCAGTAAGCGGCTATGAGCGCAAATCCTCCAGTCGCTTCACCTGTCTCCCTTCACCATCAAAATTCTCCACCGCCAGCCATGCGCGCAGCGCCGCATCCCGCGCCGCCCATTCGCTATCAATTATCGACAGCTGATCGCTGTCACGAGTGCGCCCTTTACGCACCATTTTTTGCCGCAGACGGCCCTCCCAGGTAAAGCCCAGGCGCTCCGCCGCTCGTCGTGAAGCGATATTCATCGAATCACATTTCCACTCCAGCCGGCGATAGCCCTGCCCGAAGGCATTTTTCAACAACAGCCACACCGCTTCCGTGCCCAGCGGCGTATTCTTCATCTGCCGCGACCAGGTCACATGGCCGATTTCAACGGTCCCCATTGCCCGATCGATGGCCATATAGCTGACCAGCCCGACCGCCCGCTCGGTCTGCAGATCGATAACCGCAAACGGCACCAGCGCGTCATCGTTGACTTTACCTGCCACCCAGTGGGCCGTGGCTTCGACGCTCGTCGGGCAGGAGCTGGCCAGCCATGTCCAGTCGCTCTCATCCCCCAACGCGTAGGCGGCAAACAGATCGCCGGTATGGCGCTGAACGTCCAGCGGTTCAAGCCGACAAAAGCGCCCGTTTAACGGCGTGCGTTTCAGGACTCTGGCCCCCTGCCAGTCTGCGACAACATCATTCACCACCTGACCAAATTGATTGATTTCCGGCATGCCCGCACCCCGTTGAATTGTAATGAAATTGTTATATCAAGAAGCGCGACGGACAGAAAGCGCGCCGCCGCTTATTTTGATTAATAACCCAGCGCCATGAATTATTCTTTTTATGCATAAGCTTATCCGCATTTTGACTTTACGACTGCGGTGAAGCGGCCTAACGTAGCGAGGCATAAATAATCAAAACAACATTTTTTCAGGGATTGCACATGACCAAAAAACTGCTGTCTTTACTGGTGCTGAGCGCACTCTCCGCCGCCGTCCATGCTGCGACACCGCCCTCCACCCTGGTCGTTGCCCAAGGTCTCGACGACATCGTCAGCCTCGACCCGGCAGAAGCCAATGAGCTTTCCAGCATTCAGACGGTACCGAGCCTCTATCAGCGCCTGGTTCAGCCCGATCGCGATAACCCTGAAAAAATCACCCCGATTCTGGCCGAAAGCTGGCAGGCTGAGCCGGCGGCGAAAACGCTGACCATCAAGCTGAAGCCCGATGCCAGATTCGCCTCGGGCAATCCGCTGCGCCCGGAAGATATTATTTTCTCCTACACCCGCGCGGTGACGCTGAATAAGTCCCCCGCGTTTATCCTCAACGTCCTCGGCTGGCAGCCGGACAACATCGCCAGCCAGCTGAAAAAGGTCGATGACCATACGCTGCAACTGCACTGGACCGCTGACGTCAGCCCGGCGGTGGCGCTGAATATCCTCTCCACGCCGATCGCCTCCATCGTGGATGAGAAGCTGGTGGCGCCGAACGTTAAAGACAACGATTTCGGTAACAGCTGGCTGAAAATGCACTCGGCGGGCAGCGGCGCGTTCAAAATGCGCGTCTATCAGCCGCATCAGGCCATCGTGCTGGAGGCCAACGACAGCTCGCCTACCGGCGCACCGAAGCTGAAAAGTATCATTATTAAAAACGTCCCCGATCCGGCCTCTCGCCGCCTGCTGATTCAACAGGGTGATGCCGATATCGCCCGCGATCTCGGCGCCGATCAGATAGCCGCCCTGCAGGGAAAACCCGGCGTTAAGGTGCTGAGCATTCCTTCCGCCGAGCAGAACTACCTGGCATTCAACACCGGCAACAGCGCTAACCCGCTGCTGAAAAACCCGGCCCTGTGGGAAGCCGCGCGCTGGCTGGTGGATTATGACGGCATCACCAAAGATCTGCTTAAGGGCCAGTATTTTGTACATCAGAGCTTCCTGCCGGTTGGTCTGCCGGGGGCGCTGGATAATAATCCGTTCAAATTTGACCCGGCGAAGGCCAAAGCGATTCTCGCCAAAGCGGGGATTAAGGACGCGCACTTCACTCTTGATGTCGAGAACAAACCGCCGTTCATTACTATCGCCCAGTCGATGCAGGCCAGCTTTGCCCAGGGCGGCGTGAAGATTGACCTGCTGCCGGCCGCGGGCAGCCAGGTGTATGCCCGCGTGCGCGCGAAGCAGCACCAGGCAGCGATTCGCCTGTGGATCCCGGACTATTTTGACGCCCACTCCAACGCCAGCGCCTTTGCGTGGAATGATGGCAAATCCAGCACCGTCGCCGGTCTCAACGGCTGGCAGATCCCGCAGCTGAATAAAGAAACCCAGGCGGCGGTCGCCGAAGCGGATCCGGCAAAACGCCTCGATCTGTACAAAAAAATGCAGGAAGAGCTGCAGCGCAGTTCGCCATATGTATTTGTTGATCAGGGGAAAACGCAGATCGTGGTCCGCGATAACGTCAAAGGCTATCAGCAGGGCCTCAATGCCGATATGGTCTGGTACGATAACGTCACCAAGTAATTTCCCTTGTTGTCGGGTGGCGCTGCGCTTACCCGGCCCGGGTTCTCGTTTTTTGTAGGCCGGGTAAGGCGAAGCCGTCTCCCGACATGAAGAGACTTCCATGCCACATTTTTCCAGGCGCGTGCTACAGGGGCTGCTTACCCTGCTCCTCACGCTCTTCGGGCTGTTGCTCGTCACATTCGCCCTCTCCGCGTTTTCACCTGTCGATCGGGTGCTGCAAATCGTCGGCGATCATGCCAGCCAGTCGACCTACGATCAGGTTCGCCACCAGCTCGGGCTCGATCGCCCGCTGCCGGTACAGTTCTGGCACTATCTGGTTAACCTGGCCCACGGCGACCTCGGCACCGCCAGCTCCACCGGCCAGCCGGTACTGCACGACCTGCTCGCCACCTTTCCCGCCACCCTCGAACTGGCCACCCTGGCGCTGATCGTCGGGGCGCTGTTCGGGGTGATTGCCGGCGTGCTGTGCGCCCGTTACGCCGGTTCCCCGTGGGATCTGGCGGTCCGTACCTTGACCTTGATTGGCAACTCGGTTCCCATTTTCTGGCTCGGGCTGCTGATGCTGGCGCTGTTCTACGCCAAATTGCAGTGGACGCTGGGGCCCGGCCGACTGGACGATATCTATCAATATACCGTCGAACCGCGGACCGGCTTCGTGCTGATTGATACCTGGCTCTCCGGCGATAAAGAGGCGTTCAAAAACGCCATTGGCCATCTGCTGCTGCCGGTGCTGCTGCTGGGATACTATTCGCTGGCCAGCATCACCCGCCTGACGCGTTCCGCCTGCCTCAGCGAGATGAACAAAGAGTACATCCTGCTGGCGCGCGCCAAAGGGGCCAGCGAAATGACGATTCTGCTGCGTCACGTGCTCCCCAACATTCGCGGCACTCTGCTGACGGTGATCGCTCTGGCCTGGACCTCGATGCTGGAAGGCGCGGTGCTGACGGAAACCGTCTTCTCGTGGCCGGGGATTGGCCGCTACCTGACTACCGCGCTGTTTGCCGGCGATACCACGGCGATCATGGGCGGTACGCTGCTGATTGGTGCCAGCTTTGTCTTCATTAATAACCTCACCGATCTGCTGGTGCGGTTGACCGACCCGAGGGTGCGCTGATGCCGGCTTATCTGTTTTTGCGTCGTCTGCGTCGCTCCCCCGCCGCCTTTTGCGGGCTGATCGTTATCGCGCTGCTCCTGCTGGTGGCGCTGTTCGCGCCGTGGCTGGCGCCGCTCGATCCCAACTGGCAGGATGCCGCGGCACGCCTGCAAAGCCCCGATGCCCGGCACTGGCTCGGCACCGACAGCTATGGCCGCGACCTGCTCTCTCGCCTGATTTACGGCGCGCGCCCGGCGCTGGGGCTGGTGGCGTTAGTCACTCTGATTACGCTCCCCGCCGGTCTGCTGGTGGGGATTCTGTCCGGCTATTACGGCGGCTGGCTGGAACGTATTCTGATGCGGTTTACCGACGTGGTGATGTCAATGCCTCGCCTGATCCTCGCCTTTGCCTTTGTCGCCATGCTGGGGCCGGGGTTGGTTAACGGCGCGCTGGCGCTGGCGCTCACCACCTGGCCCGCCTACGCTCGCCAGGCGCGCAGCGAAATTCAGCGCCTGCGCCATAGCGATTATCTGGCTGCGGCGGAGATGATGGGCATTCGCGGCTGGCGGCTGCTGACTGGCCATATTTTGCCGCTGTGTCTGCCCTCCGCCATCGTGCGCCTGGCGCTGGATCTCGCCGGCATTATTCTCGCCGCCGCCGGGCTCGGTTTCCTCGGTCTCGGCGCGCGTCCGCCGATGGCGGAATGGGGGGCGATGATCGCCGACGGAATGCAGGTCATTTTCGATCAGTGGTGGATTGCCGCCGCGCCCGGGGCGGTGATCCTGATAGCCAGCCTGGCCTTTAACCTGCTGGGCGACGGCCTGCGCGATGTTCTGGAGCCGCAACATGACTGATACCCGACTCACCGTTCAGGGGCTATCCATCGACTATCCCTCTGCCCGGGTGGTGAATAACCTCAGCTTTACGCTCGGCAACGAGCGGCTGGCGCTGGTGGGCGAATCCGGTTCCGGCAAATCGATGACCGCCCGCGCGCTGATGGGGCTGGTGCGTCGTCCGGGCGTGGTCAGCGCAGAAACGCTGAGCGTGCTGGGGCACGATCTTCTGACCCTCAACGCTCGCCGCTGGCGTGCGCTGCGCGGCAACGATATCGCCATGGTCTTGCAGGATCCGCGCTATGCGCTGAATCCGGTGCAGACCATTCAGGCACAGCTGGAAGAGGCCTTAACGCTGCATCAGCGCCTGAGCCGCCGCATGCGGCTGGAGGCGGTGAAAGCCGCCGTTGCCGCCGTCGGCCTCGATTTACCCGTACTCAGCCGCTACCCCGGCGAACTCTCCGGCGGAATGGGGCAACGGGTGATGATCGCCATCGCGCTGTTGAACAACCCGAAAGTGCTGATAGCCGACGAACCGACCTCGGCGCTCGATTCCCGCCTGCGCAATCAGATCCTTGAACTGCTGGTGGAACAGTGCGAGCAGCGGCAAATGGCAATGCTGCTGATTAGCCACGATCTGCCGCTGGTGGCGGAGCATTGCCACCGGGTGCTGGTGATGTATCAGGGCGCACAGGTCGATGAGATGCCCGCCCGCGAGCTGCCTCAGGCGACGCATCCCTACACCTGTACGCTGTGGACCTGTCGTCCCGATGCGAGCACCTACGGCCAGATGCTGCCCACTCTCGACAGAACGCAGGACTTTACGGAGGCGGCGCATGGCAGTCGTTAATCTCGACGCATTGCAGGTCATTTTTGCGGAAAAAACGGCGGTTTCCGCCGCCAGCTTCCGCGTTGAGGCCGGGGAAACTTTCAGCCTGATCGGCGCTTCCGGCTGCGGAAAATCGACGATTCTGCGGGTTCTCGCCGGGCTACAGCGCGAGTGGCGCGGCGACGTTCAGCTGTTCGGCAAAGCGATAGCCCCCGGGGTGCGTTTTCAGGGCGAGTTGCGCCGCAATGTGCAGATGGTATTTCAGGATCCCTATGCCTCTCTGCACCCCAACCATACGCTGTGGCGAACCCTGGCTGAACCGCTGAAAATCCACGGTCTCGACGCTATCCAGCAGCGGGTCGCTACCGCGCTGCAACAGGTGGGGCTCCCCGCCGACGCCGCGCGTCGTTATCCGCATCAGCTTTCCGGCGGCCAGCGCCAGCGCGTGGCTATCGCGCGGGCGCTGCTGCTGCGCCCGCAGATCCTGCTGTTAGATGAGCCCACCTCGGCGCTGGATATGTCGGTGCAGGCGGAAATTCTCAATCTGTTGAACCGGCTGAAGCAGGAGCACGGCATGACCTATCTGCTGGTCAGCCATGATGCCGATGTGATTGCGCATATGTCGGATCGGGCGGCATTTATAGCCGAAGGGGTCATTCAGCGCTTCTTTGACCGCGAGGCGCTGATGCAGGGCGAACACCGGATGACATAACAGCCATCCGGGTGGTTTCCCACAGGTGCCCGAAAATATTCCCCGGTGGCGCTGCGCTGACCGGGGCTACAGGGGCGTGCGCTCGGGTTGCCCGGATTAGGCGCTTGCGCCGCTATCCGGGTGGTTTCCCCACTGGTGTCGGAAAATATTCCCCGGTGGCGCTACGCTGACCGGGGCTACGGGGGCGTGCGCTCGGGTAGCCCGGATAAGGCGCTTGCGCCGCCATCCGGGTGGCCCGCAGGTGTCGGGAAATATTCCCCGGTGGCGCTACGCTGACCGGGGTTACGGGGGCGTGCGCTCGGGTAGCCCGGATAAGGCGCTTGCGCCGCTATCCGGGTGGTTTCCCCACTGGTGTCGGAAAAATACCCCGGTGGCGCTGCGCTGACCGGGGCTACGGGGTCGTGCGCTCGGGTAGCCCGGATTAGGCGCTTGCGCCGCCATCCGGGTGGTTGCCCACAGGGGGCCGGGAATATTCCCCGGTGGCGCTGCGCTTACCGGGGCTACGGGGTCGTGCGGCCGGGTAGCCCGGATAAGGCGCTTGCGCCGCCATCCGGGTGGTTTCCCACAGGGGGCCGGGAATATTCCCCGATGGCGCTACGCTGAGCGGGGCTACGGGGGCGTGCCGCCGGGTAGCCCGGATAAGGCGCGCGCGCCACCATCCGGGTGGTTTCCTGCAGGTGCCCGGAAATATTCCCCGGTGGCGCTGCGCTGACCGGGGCTACAGAGTCGTGCGCTCGGGTAGCCCGGATAAGGCGCTTGCGCCGCCATCCGGGTGGTTTTCCGCGGGGGCCTGGGAAAATCCCCGGTGGCGCTACGCTGACCGGGGCTACGGGGATTACTTGCTCTCCACCGCGATCATGGTCACGAACGGGTGATACTGCCACGGCACGCTGCCGCCTTTCCGGTACATCTTTGAAATGGTGCCGTCGAGATAGAGCATCTGCCGTACGTTGAGCTTTGACTGCGCGTAGCAGGCGAAATCGTAGAAGTTGGTTTCGCGATCGCTGAGCATAAAAATCACCTGACCCTGCCGGGTGATACCGACGCCGTTGCGCAGTTTACGTGAGCTGGCGGATGGCTTCAGGCGCCAGTTTATTGTGCCGTTTTCAATCAGCATCGGGCCGGACTGCACCGCGTAGGCGATCGTCGACGATGGCTTAAATTTATCGATGCTGACGATCCCCGCCTTCTGCCCCTGCAGATAAAACACCCCGCCGGGACGGATAAAAAAGTTGCCGCCGCCGGAAGCACGGTTAAGCGGAGCCTCCTGCACGCCCTTGTCGATATACAGCCCCAGCGGCGCGTAGTTCTTCGCGTAAATCCCGCCGTTCATCGCCATCTGCACGCGCCCGTCCCGATCGATATCCGCCAGCAGCGCACGCAGCGAACCGAAGGCCTCGCCATCCGCGTTTTTCCAGTACATCACGATGCGCTCGCGCTGCGGATTGACGGTATAGCTTTGTAGCGTCAGCGACGGGTCGGTGAGGGTGCATTTCCCGCTGGCCTGCGCGGCGAGGGGAATCAGCAGCGCTGGCAGCAGCGGCAGGAGGCGCAAAGTCATGAGAACGTTCCAGGTATGCCGCAGGAAGACGCGGGGCGGCGAAATCAATATTGGCCGCAGTATACCTTTTTGCCGGACTATGACGCCCAGATTTCGCAGTGTTTTTGTACCAGGCCGATCAGCGAGCCGCCGCCGGCGACAAACTCACGCATCTGCCGGGCTTCGCTCTTCTCCTGCCGCAGCTGGCGCCCGATCGCCTCAAGGGCGCTGGCGGCATTGAGCGTATCGGCGTAGGGCATGAGGCGGGGGATCAGCTGTAAAATCTCCTCGCCAAGCTGGCGTTGCTCGCCGCTGTGAACATCGGTATTGATGCCCTCCAGTCCGTAGCGACAGGCCTGGTAGCGGTTAAAAGGGTACAGCAGGTAGTCATCGGGATGGTGTTTAAACGGCCTCTCCGCCAGCAGCCAGCAGGCGAGGGTCTGGATGAATCCGGCGATATTGATCGCCTGCGCAACAGTGAGCGGGGTATCCATCACCCGCACTTCGACGGTGCCAAAACGCGGGCTGGGGCGAATATCCCAGTGCAGATCCTTCATACTGTCGATCATGCCGGTATAGCTGAGGCGCCGGAACAGGCGGGTAAACTCCTGCCAGCTATTGACCCACGGCATGGGCCCGTTGTCAGGATAAGCGGCGAACAAATTGAGGCGCGAACAGGCAAAACCGCTGTCGGCGCCGTCGAGCCACGGGGAGGCCGCATTCAGCGCAATGCAATGCGGGACGAAGCGCGACAGACCATGCAAAAGATAAAGCGCATCATCGCCGTTCTGGCAACCAACATGGACGTGTTGACCGAATATCGTCGACTGCTGCGCCAGGTAGCCGAAGTGCTCCACGGTTTTCAGATAGCGCGGATTATCGCTGATTTGCTGGCGCTGCCAGGTCTGGAAAGGATGGGTGCCGCCGCCGCAGATGTGCAGATGGTGTCGGGCGGCAGCGCGTAAAACCGCCTGCTGGATGGCGCCCAGCTGCATCGCCGCCTGGTGGATATCACGACAGACCCCGGTGGCGATTTCCAGCATGCTTTCGGTGATGTCATGTTTCGCCTCGCCGACGCTGAGGCCGCTCTTCACGTCATCGATAAGCAGCGAGGAGTCCTGGCTCAGGTCGTATCCTGGCGGATTGACCACCTGCAGCTCCAACTCAATCCCCAGGCTGAAGGGGTCGGAGCGGTGAAAGTCGGGTAGTGGCATGGTGACTCCCTGGTTAGCGCGATAAACGAAGTATAGATGGGATCGACCCAGGCTGATAATTGCGCGGAAATGATGAATTTATTTAATAAAAAGTGACGCTACGTTATTATTACCAGGCTTTGCAGTGGGGCAATAAATCGCCTGGTGCAATTCTGCAACTTATTTCACTCTGGTGGTGCGTAAAGATAAGGATTGTTTATTTTTTCAATTGAAATCATTTAGATATAATAGGTTGCTCTTATTTTATAAGCGCTTTCACACTTATTTTTCGCACGGATAAACTGGTATGCATCTTGCCTGTTAAATAACGACTTTATTTAACAGGGACAATGTGATGCTAAATAACACCGTACTTTTGCGCAAACGCCATCTCGCCGTCGCGGTGAGCGGCGCGCTGGCGCTCTTTGCCTCCCTGCAGGCCAGTGCTTCCACGCTGCGGATCGCCATGACCGCCGCCGATATCCCCCTGACGCTGGGGCAGCCCGATCAGGGGTATGAAGGCAACCGCTTCACCGGTATCCCGCTGTACGATGCGCTGGTCGAGTGGGATCTTTCACAGGGCGAAAAGCCCAGCGGCCTGGTTCCGGGCCTGGCGACGGAGTGGCACGTTGACCCGCAGAATCAAAATCGCTGGATTTTTACCCTCCGTCCCGGAGTGAAGTTTCATGATGGCAGCGAGGTGAACGCCGACGCCATCGTCTGGAACGTCGATAAGGTGCTGAACAAAGCCGCGCCGCAGTATGCGCCGGGGCAGATTGGTAATACGCTGTCGCGTATGCCGACGCTGAGCGGCGCGGAAAAAATCGATCAATATACGGTCGCGCTCACCACCTCCGAGCCGGATGCGCTGCTGCCGTACAACATCACCAACCTGTTTATTGTCTCGCCGACGGCGTGGCAGAAACAGTATGACGCGGTCCCGGCCAGCATCGGCGATGCGGCGGCCCGCAGCAAGCAGGCGTGGACGGCGTTCGCCGCGCAGGCGGTGGGCAGCGGTCCGTTTAAAATGGAAAAACTGGTTCCGCGCCAGCAGCTGATTCTCGATAAAAACCCGGATTACTGGAATAAAGCGCGCATTCCACGCGTCGATAAAGTGGTGCTGATCCCGCTGCCGGAGGCCAATGCCCGTACCGCCGCGCTGCTGTCAAAACAGGTGGACTGGATTGAAGCCCCGGCGCCGGATTCGGTCGATCAGATTAAGGCCCAGGGTTTTAAAATCTACGCCAACACCCAGCCGCACCTGTGGCCGTGGCAGTTCTCCTTTGCCGAAGGCTCGCCGTGGAAAGATATCCGCGTGCGCAAAGCCGCCAACCTGTGCCTTAACCGCGCCGAACTCAAAAGCTATCTCGGCGGTTACATGACCGAAGCGACCGGCGTCTATGAAGCCGACAGTCCGTGGCATGGCAAACCCACTTTCCAGATCAAATACGACCCGGACAGCGCCCGCAAGCTGATGACCGAGGCCGGATTTAGCGCCGCGAAACCGCTGCATGTCACGGTGGCAACTTCCGCTTCTGGCTCCGGGCAGATGCAGCCGCTGCCGATGAATGAATACATCCAGCAAAGCCTGAAAAGCTGCTTCTTCAATGTCGATATCAAAGTGACGGAATGGAACACCCTGTTTACCAACTGGCGTCTGGGGGCGAAAGATCCGTCGGCGAAGGGGATCGATGCGATCAACGTCAGCGCGGCGGTCAACGATCCTTATTTCGGCCTGATCCGCTTCTCGACCGCCAAAGCTTTCCCGCCGGTCGCCACCAACTGGGGCTATTTCACAACGCCGGAGACGGAAAGACTGGCGATGGCGGTGAAGCACGCTTTTACCCCAGCAGAGATGGATAAAGCCGCCGGGGAACTGCATGCGGCGCTGGTCGATCAGGTGCCGTTCCTGTTTGTCGCCCATGATGTCGGGCCACGGGCCATCTCGCCTGCGGTGACCGGCGTGGTGCAGCCGCAGAGCTGGTTTATCGATCTCAGTCTGGTGAGCAAAAAAGAGTAACCGCACAGGGGGCACAGATGATCAACACGCTGCTATACCGCATTCTGCTGGCCATCCCGACGATGCTCGGGGTGGCGCTGATCTGTTTTATGCTGGTGCAGATTGCCCCGGGCGATCCGCTGGTCTCGGTGATGCCGCCGGACGCCTCCGAAGCGCTGCGCCACACATTAATGCAGGCCTATGGCTTTGATAAACCGCTGCCTTTGCAGTTCGTGCACTGGCTATGGCGGGCGCTGCATGGCGATTTAGGCATGTCGGTGGCGACCGGGCGGCCGGTGCTTGGCGAAGTGCTGACGGCGGTCAGCTATTCGCTGCGACTGGCGCTGCTGGCAACCCTTATCGGTTTTGTGCTGGGTAGCCTGTTTGGTTTTGTCGCCGGTTACTTTCGCAACAGCATCGTTGATCGCCTGGCGTCGCTGCTGTCGGTTTTCGGCGTCAGCGTGCCGCATTACTGGCTGGGCATGCTGCTGGTCATCGTCTTCAGCGTCAAATTTTCCCTGCTGCCGGCCACCGGCGGCGGGCCGATTGGCGAGATTGGCTGGCAGTGGGACCGGGAGCATCTGCAGTTCATGCTGCTGCCGGCGATTACGCTGTCGGTGATCCCGACCGGGATTATCGCCCGCACCGTGCGTTCGCAGGTGGCGGACATTCTCAGCCAGGAGTTTATCGTCGGCCTGCGCGCCCGCGGGCTGAACGAATCGCGCATCTTCCTCCACGTGGTGAAAAACGCCGCGCCAACCGCGCTGGCGGTGATGGGGCTGCAGGTGGGGTATTTGATGGGCGGCTCGATTCTCGTTGAAACGGTCTTCTCCTGGCCGGGGACCGGCCTGCTGCTGAACACGGCGATTTTCCAGCGCGACCTGCCGCTATTGCAGGGGACTATCTGGGTGCTGGCGCTGTTCTTTGTGCTGCTCAATCTGCTGGTGGATATCCTGCAAACCACCCTCGACCCGCGAATTAAGAGGAGCTGACTATGGTGGATACCGCGACGAAAATAGCGCCGGTTTCTCCGGTTGTGGCTGCCAGGCAGGGCTACTGGCGCGGCGTGTTTCGCCGCCTGCTGCGCGATCCCGGCGGCCTGATCGTCGGCGCCATCATTTTGCTGTTGCTGGCGCTGGCGCTGTTTGGCCCGTGGCTGATAGTGAAAGACCCTTATCAGACCTCGATGTTTTTACGCCTTAAACCTATCGGCAGCGACGGCTTTGTGCTGGGTTCTGATGAACTGGGGCGCGATATGCTGTCGCGCCTGATCCTCGGCGCCCGACTGTCGCTGTTTATGGGAATTGTGCCGGTGGTGCTGGCCTTTTTCATCGGCGGCGCCATCGGCATTATCGCCGGCTATGCGGGCGGTAAAACCAATACCCTGATTATGCGCACCGTCGATGTATTTTACGCTTTCCCTTCGGTACTGCTGGCGATTGCGCTCTCCGGCGCGCTGGGGGCGGGGATTGGCAACGCGCTGCTGTCGCTGACGCTGGTGTTCGTGCCGCAGGTGGCGCGGATTGCGGAAAGCGTCACCGCCCAGGTCCGCCATATGGACTATATCGAGGCCGCCCGCGCTACCGGGGCCCGCGCCTTTACCATTATCCGCGTCCAGGTCCTCGGCAACGTGCTGGGACCGATTTTCGTCTTCTCCACCGGCCTGATTTCGGTGTGCATGATCCTCGCCTCCGGCCTCTCGTTTCTTGGCCTGGGCGTGCGCCCGCCGGAGCCGGAATGGGGGTTGATGCTCAATACCCTGCGCACGGCCATCTACACCCAGCCGTGGGTGGCGGCCCTGCCCGGACTGATGATTTTTATCACCTCCATTTCGTTCAATATCCTCGCCGACCGCCTGCGCACGGCAATGGCGATTAAGGAGTAACGATGCAACCTTTTATCAATATCGACCTTGGCGGCCCGGCTCAGCCGCTGCTAAAGGTCAATAATCTGTTGAAGTATTTTCGTGCCGGTGGCGCAAAAAACCGTGAAGTGGTGCAGGCGGTGGATAACGTCAGCTTTACGGTGATGAAAGGTGAAACGCTGGGCGTGGTGGGGGAGTCCGGCTGCGGCAAATCGACGACGGCGCGCCTGTTGATGCAGTTGCTGAATCAAGACAGCGGCGAGCTGATCTTTGACGGCCTGACGGTGGGGTCAACGCGCCTGCCGATGAAAGAGTATCGCCGTCAGGTACAGATGGTGTTTCAGGATAGCTATGCTTCGCTCAATCCGCGTATGACGATGGAGGAGAGTATCGCCTTCGGCCAGCGTGTACACGGAGTGAGCGCCAGAGAAGCCAGCGAATATGCCCGCTATCTGCTGGCCCACGTTGGCCTCGAACCCGAGCGTTTTGCCCACCGCTATCCGCATGCGCTCTCCGGCGGCCAGCGTCAGCGCGTCAACATTGCCCGCGCTCTGGCGATGAAGCCGCGGTTGGTTATCCTCGATGAGGCGGTGTCGGCGTTGGATAAATCGGTAGAGGCGCAGGTGCTGCAGTTGTTGCAGGAGCTAAAGCGCACCCTCGAACTGACCTATGTGTTTATCAGCCACGACCTGCACGTGGTGCGCTGGCTGTCGGATCGCATTCTGGTGATGTACCTTGGTGAGGTAGTGGAGATTGGGCCCGCGGAACAGCTGTTTACCGCCTCCGCTCATCCTTATACCCGTGCATTGCTCAGCTCGATGCCGTCGATGGACCCGCAAAACCGCACCCTGACCTCGCCGCTGAACGGCGATCCGCCGAGCCCAATATCACCGCCTTCGGGCTGTCGGTTTCACACCCGCTGCCCGCACGCCAGAGCGGTGTGCGCCGAGGTGAAACCAGTGCTCGAAAGCGTCGGCGAGGGGCATCAAAGCGCCTGCCTGATGGCCCAGCCATCGTCGCCCTGGCATCAGAACATCGCCATTCAGGAGGTCAGCCATGTCGCATGAGGCTTTTGTTCATATCCGCGATCTGCGGGTGGAGTTTCGCCGCGATGGCCAGACGGTGAATGCGGTTAACGGCGTCTCTTTTGATGTCCATAAAGGGGAAGTGATGGCGCTGATCGGGGAGTCGGGGTCCGGTAAAAGCGTCACCCTGCGGGCGCTGATGCGCCTGCACCCGCCCACAAGCAGCGTGCTCTCGGGGACGCTGCGCGTCGGCGATGAGGAGGTGCTGAAGATGAGCGCTTCCCGGCTGCGGGCCTATCGCGGCGCGCGTTGCGCGATGATTTTTCAGGAGCCGCTGCTGGCCTTTGATCCGGTGTATACCGTCGGCCAGCAGATCGTCGAAGGTCTGCGTCGTCATGAAGGGCTGTCGCGTCAGGCGGCGCGGGAACGGGCTCTGGAGGCGCTGCGCCAGGTGCGGATCCCCAGTCCGGAACGGCGGCTGGACGCCTACCCGCACGAAATGTCCGGCGGTATGCGCCAGCGGGCGATGATTGCTCTGGCGCTGTCGTGCAACCCGCAGCTGCTGCTGGCGGATGAGCCGACCACCGCGCTGGACGCCACGGTGCAGATCCAGATTCTGATCCTGCTGCGCGAGCAGCAAAAGCAGCGCGAACTGGCGATTATCTTTGTGACTCATGATATTGGCGCCGCGGTGGAGATAGCCGACCGGGTGGCGGTGATGTACGCCGGGCGGATCGTTGAAGAAGCCTCGATGACCGACATTTTGTCCCGTCCTCGCCATCCCTATACCCAGGTGCTGCTGGGGAGCCGCCCGAAAGACGGGTTGAAAAAAGGCGACGCGCTGCACTGCATCCCCGGTTCGCCGCCGGATCTTTCCCGCTTGCCGCCGGGCTGCGCGTTTGCCGAGCGTTGTCCGCATGCGAGACCCGTTTGTCGGCAAACTCAACCCGTGACCGAACAGGTTGACCCGCGTCATGTGGTGAGCTGTCATCGCTGGCGAGAGCTGACCCCGGCCGTTGAAAAACCGGCGCGCTATGCCTGAACGGTCGGCCTGAATAAAGGAGGTGATACCTGTGCAGGATGATAATCACGCATTTATGCCTTACCCGCCGCAGCCGGTCCCCCACGCCCTGAGCGGGCCGCTCAGCGGGATGACCTTTGCCGTCAAAGATCTGTTTGATGTTGCGGGTTATCCCACCGGCGGCGGCAATCCGCATGTACTGGCGCTCTCCGGCATTAAACGCCGTACCGCCCCGGTGGTGCAGATTCTGCTGGATAACGGCGCCCGTTTTATCGGTAAAACCCACACCAGCGAGCTGGCCTACTCGATGAGCGGCCACAATGTGCATTACGGCACGCCGCGCAACGGCGCCGCGCCGAACCATATTCCCGGCGGCTCGTCATCCGGGTCGGCGTCGGCGGTGTCGAACGGCGTGTGCGATTTTGCGCTGGGCACCGATACCGGCGGTTCGGTGCGCACCCCGGCAAGCTACTGCGGCTTGTTTGGCCTGCGCCCCACGCACGGGCGTATTTCGCTCGATGGCTGCCAGCCGCTGTGCGCCACGATGGACACCTGCGGTTTCTTCGCCCAAACGCCGGAGGTCTTTCGGGCGGTCGCTGATTGCCTGCTGGACGCGAAGCCTCCGGCGATTGCCGGTGCGGCGCTGGCATGCCATGAGGCCCTCTTTTCCCGCCTGCCGTTGCGTAGCCAGCAGGCACTGTTACCCGTCAGGCAGCGGCTTGCGCGCGCATTTGGCGCCATCGCGCCGCTGAACGCGCCGCTGCCGGATAGCGACGAGATTTATCTCGCCTTTCGGCAGATTCAGGGATTCGAGGCCTGGCAGGCGCAGGGGGAGATGATAGAACGCTATGGCCTGCAGCTGGGGCCGGATGTGCGCGAACGCTTCTTATGGGGAAAAGCGGTGACGCCGGCACAGTACGAGGCCGCCTGCCAGCGGCGGGAGCACTTTACCCGCTGGTGGGATGCGCGGTTGGGCGACGCGATACTGGTTCTGCCCACCGTGCCCGACGGTGCGCCGCTGCTGACGGCGCAGGCCGAGGAGATTGAGACCATCCGGCGTCTTTCTCACGATTTATTGTTGATTTCGGTGATGACCCGGCGTCCGCAGGTGACGCTGCCGGTCGCTCAGGCCGGTGGTCTGCCGCTGGGCATCTCTTTTTTAGGGCCACGCGGCAGCGATCGTCTACTGGTGGAGCTGGCCGTTGCATTCGCGCAAGGAGACAAAGATGAGCAGTGAGGTCCTTTTTACCCCGGTTGCAGAGATGGCGGGGTGGCGTATTAACGGTGAGCGGTTATGGGATTCATTGATGGCGCTGGCGGAAATCGGCGCGACGCCGAAGGGCGGCTGCTGTCGCCTGACGCTCACCGATCTCGACCGACAGGGACGGGATTTAGTCATCGGCTGGGCGCAGGCGGCGGGGATGAGCGTCACCGTTGATCAAATCGGAAACGTGTTTATGCGTCGGGAAGGGCGCAATCCGCTACTGCCGCCGATTGTCTCCGGCAGCCATATTGATACTCAGCCTACCGGCGGGAAATTTGACGGCAACTACGGGGTGCTGGCGGCGCTGGAGGTGGTGCGTACGCTCAATGACCTCGATATTGAAACCGAAGCGCCGATTGAAGTGGTGTTCTGGACCAATGAAGAAGGTTCGCGTTTTGTGCCGGTGATGATGGGGTCCGGCGTCTTTGCCGGGGTATTCCCGCTGGAAACAATCTATGCCGCGCAGGATGCGCAGGGAAAAACGGTGGGCGAGGAGCTGGCGCGTATCGGCTATATCGGCAACCAGACGCCCGGCGATCATCCGATCGGCGCCTACTTTGAAGCCCATATCGAGCAGGGGCCGATTCTTGAAGATGAGGAGAAAATCATCGGCGTGGTGCAGGGCGTATTAGGTATCCGCTGGTACGATTGCGTGGTGACGGGGCAGGCGTCTCATGCCGGGCCAACGCCGATGCGTCTGCGTCAGGATGCCTTGCAGGTGGCGACGCGGATCATGCAGGAGGTGGTGGCGATTGCCGGGCGTAGCAAAGAGGGGCGCGGCACCGTGGGGATGGTGCAGGTCTATCCCAACAGCCGCAACGTGGTGCCGGGCGAGGTGAGGTTCTCTATTGATATGCGCAATCTCAGCGACGCGGCGGTCGATGAGATGGACCGCCAGCTGCGGGATTTTATCGCCCAGGTGCAGCAGGAGAGCGGCCTGGCGGTGGCGTTGCAGGAGGTCAGCCATTATCCGGCGGCGCCGTTCCATGCGGATTGCCAGCAGGCCATTACCGATGCGGCGGCGCGACTGGGCTATCCGGCGCGGGAGATAGTCTCCGGCGCCGGGCATGATGCGGTGTATATGAGCTATCTGGCGCCGACGGGGATGATTTTTATTCCCTGCAAAGACGGGATTAGCCATAACGAAATCGAGTACGCCTCTCCCGGACATGTCGCTGCCGGTGCAAACGTGCTGCTGCAGGTGATGCTGCAATACGCGCAGGTGGTGTAACCGTGAGCCGGTTTCCCCCGGCTGGCGCGATGCTTAGCCGGGCTACCCGCTCGCACGCTCCTGTAGCTCCGGTAAGCGCAGCGCCACCGGGGGGGGATTTCCCCGGCTGGCGGCGCGAGCGCCTTATCCGGGCTACCCGACCGCACGCTCCTGTAGCCCCGGTAAGCGCAGCGCCACCGGGGGGATTTCCCCGGATGGCGGCGCGAGCGCCTTATCCGGGCTACCCGCCCGCACGCCCTGTAGCCCCGGTAAGCGCAGCGCCACCGGGGGGATTTCCCCGGATGGCGGCGCGAGCGCCTTATCCGGGCTACCCGCCCGCACGCCCTGTAGCCCCGGTAAGCGCAGCGCCACCGGGGGGATTTCCCCGGATGGCGGCACGAGCGCCTTATCCGGGTTATGGGGTGCAGGATGCGCGGGTGGGCGATGGCAGACTGCGTTTATCCCAGTTGCGCCAGCTGGCGGCACAGCACTTCGACGCCGGGCGCAATCGCATCAGGATTGATGGCGTGAAAGCCCATGCGGAAAAAATTTTCCGGCGGGTTGGCGTTGAGGAAATGCCGCGCGCCGGGTTCAATCAGCACCCCGGCATGGGCGGCGCGCCAGGTCAGTTGCTGGGTATTGATTTGCTCCGGCGTGGCCAGCCAGAAGGCATTGGCATGCTCGCTGCCGGGGATGATCCGGCATTCCGGCAGATGTTGCTGCAAAGCGTTGTTGAGGCGGTCCCAGCGCTGGGCAGAGTCGTAGTGGTAGCGCCGCAGATGGGTTTCATAGTGCCCCTGGGCGAGAAAATGGGCCATCTGATACTGAATATTGGTGGGCGGATGGCGGTAAATCAGCCGCCGCAGTGCGCGGGCTTCATCAATCAGGTCCGGGTCGGCCACCATAAATCCCAGCCGCAGGCCGGGAGACAGCGCCTTCGACAGGCTGCTGACGTAAATCACCCGCCCGCTGCGGTCGCTGGCTTTCAATGCCGGTAGCGGGTTGAGCATAAAATTACTTTCCGAGTCGTAATCATCTTCAATAATCACCGCATCGTGGCGGGCCGCATGTTCCAGCAGCTGGCCGCGCCGCGCCTGGCTCATCGCCACCCCTGTCGGCACCTGATGGCCTGGAGTGACGTAGTAGTAATCGCAGGGGGCATCGTCGAGCACGATCCCTTCTTCGTCCACCGGGTGCGGCACGATGTCGGCGTCCGCCAGCAGGAAGGTATTAATCGCCTCGCGGAAGCAGGGGTTCTCGACGCCGACCCGGGTCTTTGGCGACATCAGCAGGCGGGTGAGCAGGTACAGCGCGTTCTGCGAGCCGAGTGTAATCAGGATCTCATCCGCGGCGGCGACGATGCCGCGCTTGGGTAGCACCCGGGTGCGGATCTGCTCAATCAGCATTGGCACGTCCTGGTCGATATGATCGACGACCCAGGCCGGATCGCGCACGCCGCCGTGTAGCCAGTTGGCCGCCGAACGCCAGGTGGTCAGCGGGAACTGGCGGGTATCCGGCTGGCCATAGATAAACGGGTAGCGGTAGTTCATCCAGCCAGCGGGTTTAAGAATCGACTCCTGCTGGCTGGGGGTGATTTGCAGCCGCGTGCCCCAGCGTGGTGCAGAGCGATCGTCATCCGGTGCACCCTGTACGGCAACCGTCCCGGCGGAATGTTGATAGTCGGGATGCAGATAGTACCCACTGCGCGGGCGGCTGATGAGATACCCTTCGCTGACCAGACTCTCAAAAACCAGCGCCGTGGTATTGCGCGACACCCGCAGCTGGCTGGCCAGCTGACGACAGGAGGGCAGCGGCGTGTCGGCAGAAAAAATACCGCTCAGAATGGCGTTCACCAGCGTCTCCCGCACTTGTTCCTGTAAACCGCGACGTTGGTCGAACTCGACGTGCAAAAGGTGACGGATCATGCGGGGCTCCTCAGGTGAATACACTGTTTACCTTGCAGCAAATTCCATACCACCCTGAAAAAGACTGACACACAGACGCAGCGCAACTGGCTCTATCCGGAAAACAAAAACGCTCCCTACAGTAAAAACGCATTCATCAGTCGCGGACCGGAACTTCCGTCGGCACAAATTTTGCAAAACCTTTTCATGTTCGGGAATGAACACGTCTGGCGAATTAATTAGGGGTGGATTGATGAAAAAATCGTTGGCTTCAATGTGTCTGGGCGCCGTTATGGCAATGACTTTCTCTTATCACGCAGCGGCAGCAGATCTCCCGGAAATTGAAAAATCCGGCACCCTGAAAGTCGCGACCGAAGATGATTACGCGCCGTTTAACTTTATGAGTAACGGCCAGACCGACGGCTTTAACAAAGATATGCTGGAGGAGCTACGCAAGTATGCGAAATTCCACGTCGACCAGAGCATCCTGCCGTGGACCGGCCTGTTAGCGGCGGTCTCCACCGGTCAGTACGATATGGCGTTAACCGGCGCGGTGATTACCGACGACCGGCTTAAGGTGTTTGATTTCACGCCGCCGTGGGCCTCGGCGCAGCACTATTTTGTCAAGCGCGCTGGCGATAACTCGCTTAATACCATCGCCGATTTGAGCGGCAAAAAAGTGGGCTTGCAGGCGGGCAGCGCGCTGTTGGCGCGACTGCCTGAGCTGAAAGCGATGCTGGAAAAAACCGGCGGCAAACTCGGGCCGGTGGTGGAGTATCCCTCCTACCCGGAAGCCTACGCCGACCTTGCCAATAAGCGCCTCGATTACGTGATTAACGTGGTGATTTCGGTTAACGACCTGGCGAAAGCCAAACCGAAGGTCTTTGCCAAAGGGCTGGCGGTGTCCGGACCTGGTTACATGGCGTGGCCGATTCCGAAAAACTCGCCGCAGCTTTTGGCCTACATGACCAAATTTATCAACCATATGCGTGAAACCGGCAAGCTTGCCGAGCTGCAGAAAAAATGGTTTGGCGAAACCTACGATAACCTCCCGACAGAAGCGATTACCAGTCCGGAACAGTTCCACAAACTGGCTGGTTTGTAACATTTTGCGGCGGGTCACCGCCGCGTTTTTAATCCACAGGAGGGCCATATGGATGCAATTTCCTGGCAGTTATTGATTGAAGGCGCATGGACGACCCTCTGGATTTCGGCCATCGCCATCGTCTTTGGGGTGGTGATTGGCCTGCTGATCGCCCTGGTGCGGATGTTGCGTATCCCGATTGTTGATCAGCTGCTGGTGGTCTATATCAGCCTGGCGCGCGCCACGCCGCTGGTGACGCTGGTGCTGTTTCTGTTTCTCTCGCTGCCTACGGTGGGGATTAATCTTGATAAAAACGTCGCGGCAATCGTAGCGCTGACCCTCAATACCTCGGCTTTTAACGCTGAAATCTGGCGTAATGCGTTCCGCACCTTCCCGCGCGAGCAGCGCGAGGCGGCAGAATCCGTGGGGATGCGCCGCTGGACCTATTTTCGCTACATCATGCTGCCGCAAATGTGGATCGAAAGCCTGCCGGCGCTGGTGAACGAAATGTCTTTCCTGATTAAAGGCAGCCCGGCGATTGCGGTGATCGGCGTGGTCGATTTGACCCGCGTCACCAACCGTATCTCATCCGTCACCTATGAGCCCCTGTCGCCGATTCTCGCGGCGGGTCTGCTTTACGTCGTGATAATCGGCATGCTGCTGAAGCTACAGGGACTGGCGGAGCGTAAAGCAAAACGCCTGGCACGATAACAACAGGAGGATCTATGAATCAGTGGGCCATTATCTGGTCAGCGCGCGACAGCTTTATTGCTGGCCTGATTGCTACGCTTGAGCTCTTCATTCTGGCCGCCGTTGTGGGGTTAGCGATTGGCATTGTGCTGTGCTACGTCACCGAATATCAAAAGCGCTGGCTTAACCGCGTGATTATCGCGTTTGTCAGCCTGATGCGCGCGATTCCGTTCTTAATCCTCGCCTATCTGCTCTATTACGGCCTGCCGGAAGTGGGGATCAGTATGGACGCCTGGACCGCAGGTCTGGTGGCGCTGATGATTTACCACGGCGCCTATTTCTTTGAAATTCTGCGCAGCCAGCGCCGGGTCTTCTCCGCCGGATATATTGAGGCCGCGGTGGCGCAAGGCTTTTCACGCTATCAAATATACCGGCGGATTATTTTGCCGAATATCGTCTCGTCGTCGCTGCCGCTGTTTGGCAACCAGTTGATTATTTGCCTGAAGGATACCGCTTTTCTCAGCATTATCACCGTGCAGGAAATTACCGCCGCCGCCAACAGCGTGCAGGCGACCTGGTTCATCCCGTTTAACGCTTTTATCGTCGCGATTGCACTCTACTGGGCGATCAGCATTTTGCTGGAGTTGCTGATTAAGCGACTGAGCGCCCACGGAGCCAGAAGAGGAATGAGTCATGCCTGATACCACTGCAGTAAGCATTAAAAACGTCTCCAAACAGTTTGATAATATTGAAGTGCTGCGTGACATCAATCTGACCGTTGAAAAGGGGTCGGTGGTCAGCATCCTGGGGTCGTCCGGTTCCGGTAAATCGACGCTGTTGCGCTGCATGAACTGGCTGGAACAGCCGGACCGCGGGGAGATTCATATCGGCGGCCAGCGGCTGGGGATTGATGAACAGAACGGCAAAGCCATGTCCCACCGTCAGCTGTCGAAGATTCGTGAGCGGGTGGGGATGGTGTTCCAGAGCTTTAACCTGTGGCCGCACCTGACCGTGCAGCAGAACGTCAGCGAAGCGCTGCTCCACGTCAAAGGGATGAAACGCGATGAAGCGTCTGCCATAGCCATACAGCAGCTGGAAAAGGTCGGGATGGCGCACAAAGCCGACGCCTGGCCGATTACCCTCTCCGGCGGGCAGAAGCAGCGGGTGGCGATTGCCCGTTCGCTGGCGATGTCGCCGGAGGTGATTCTGTTTGACGAACCGACATCGGCGCTGGATCCCGAGCTGGTCAACGAAGTGTTGGGGGTGATGAAGGCGCTGGCGGCGGAGGGCTACACCATGGTGGTGGTGACTCATGAGATGGACTTTGCCCGTCAGGTATCGGATGAAGTGGTGTTTCTCGAAAAAGGGTTGTTGATTGAGAAAGCCCCACCGGAGAAATTTTTCACCAACCCGGACTCCGAACGCGTCCGCCAGTTTTTGCAGAGCAGCCGCTAATCAGCGGCGGGCCCAATCATCTGCAGCCGATCTCCCCGGTGGCGTGCGCTTACCGGGGCTACAGGGCGTGCAGTCGGGTAGCCCGGATAAGGCGCTCACGCCGCCATCCGGGTGGTTTCCCGCCGGTGCCTGGGAAAATCCCCCGGTTGCGCTGCGCTTACCGGGGCTACAGGGCGTGCAGTCGGGTAGCCCGACTAAGCGTCGCGCCACCGGGGAGGGGGAGATAAATCAGGCTGGTTTACCCTCAATCCCGGTCAATCGCAAAAGGCTGCCAGGCCTGGCGCACCGGCATCACTTCTACACGGTTGATATTCATATGATCCGGCAGGGTGGCGATATAAAACATCTGCTCCGCGATATCCTGCGCACTCAGAGGGGTGGTACCGCGATACAGATTATCGGACGCCGCCTGGTCGCCTTTGGTGCGCACGAGGGTAAATTCGGTCTCGGCAATGCCCGGCGCCAGATCGGTCACCCGCACCCCGGTGCCGAGTAAATCGCAGCGCAGGTTGTAGCTGAACTGTTTGACAAACGCTTTGCTGGCGCCGTAAACATGACTACCCGGATAGGGCCACTGACCGGCAATGGAGCCGATATTGATTATGCTGGCGCCAGCACCGTGCTGAATCAGCGTTGGCAGCAGCGCATGGGTAACGTTAACCAGACCGGTCACGTTGGTATCGATCATCGTTTTCCAGTCCTGCAGGTCGACCTTCTGCGCCGGCTGCGGCGCCAGTGCCAGCCCGGCGTTGTTAATCAGCGTCTTGATATCGGCGAATTCAGCAGGCAGCGCCGCGATGGCCGCGGCGACCGCATCGCTGTCGCGCACGTCGAGCTCGATAATATGCACTGGTACCTGCGAGGCGAGCTTATCCTTTAACTTTTTCAGCCGCTCAAATCGGCGTCCACTCAGTACCAGCGACCAGCCCGCATTGGCGAAGACCTGCGCTGCCGCTTCCCCAAAACCCGAGGTCGCCCCAGTAATAAACACCACTTTGCTCGTTGTCATTTCATTCTCCTGTGCAGGTTGTCACTCCTACTATAGAAACCCTACGCGCGTGGGCACAGGGCCAGTCGGCGTGCGGCGATGTGACACGGTGTCACATCGTTTTCGTCTTACTGGCTCTATCCGTTTCTCCCCTGAACAGCCAATGATGGTGCCAACAACAACGACATGAGAGAGGGCAGGGTATGAAGCTGGCAATACAGAACGATGTAGCGATAAGTAATGATGAAGTTCGGCAGCTGGATCGCGCTTATGTGTTTCATTCATGGTCGATGCAGGGCAATTTAAATCCGCTGGTGATCGCCGGGGCCAAAGGCTGTGAACTGTGGGATTACGAAGGCAAAACCTACCTTGATTTCAGCAGTCAGTTGGTGAACGTCAATATCGGCTATCAGCACCCGCGTGTGCTGGCGGCGATGAAAGCGCAGTTGGAAGAGCTGGTGACCATCGCGCCCGCCACCGCCAACCTCGCGCGTGGCGAAGCGGCGAAACGCATTGTCGAGCTGGCGCCGGAAGGCTTTAGCAAAGTGTTCTTTACCAATGCTGGGGCCGATGCTAACGAGAACGCCATTCGCATGGCGCGGCTGTACACCGGGCGCGATAAAGTGCTGTCGGCTTATCGCTCGTACCACGGTAATACCGGCAGCGCCATCGCCGCCACCGGCGACTGGCGTCGCGTGCCGAATGAATATTCGCGCGGTCACGTGCACTTCTTTAACCCGTACCTCTATCGCAGCGAGTTTAACGCCACGACGGAAGAGGAAGAGTGCCAGCGCGCGCTGGCACATCTGCGCCGCATCATTGAGTGCGAAGGCCCTGGCGCCATCGCCGCGATTTTGCTGGAGTCGATCCCCGGTACCGCGGGCATTCTGGTGCCGCCTGATGGCTATATGCAGGGCGTGCGGGCGTTGGCCGATGAGTTTGGCATTGTGCTGATCCTTGATGAAGTGATGGCCGGGTTTGGCCGAACCGGCAGCTGGTTTGCCTTCGAGCAGGATGGCGTAGTGCCGGATCTGGTGACCTTTGCCAAGGGAGTTAATGCCGGGTACGTGCCTGCGGGCGGCGTGCTGATTAGCGATCCGATTGCCCGCTATTTTGACGATCACTTCTTTGCCGGCGGTCTGACCTATTCCGGCCATCCGTTGGCGATGGCGGCGATTGTGGCGACGATCGATGCCATGAAAGAGGAGAATATCGTGGAAAACGCGGCGCAGATGGGGAATCAGGTCCTGCGTCCGGGGCTGGAAGCGCTGGCGGAAAAACACGCCATTATCGGTCATGTCCGCGGCCGCGGCCTGTTCCAGGCGCTGGAGTTGGTTAGCGACCGTGAACGCAAAACGCCGTTAACCGCAGCGGATATGGCGGCGATTAAGGGGGCGTTAACCGAAGCAGGTCTGCTGACCTTTGTGGTGGAAAACCGCATTCACGTGGTGCCGCCATGCACCATCAGCGCCGGGCAGATTGCGAAAGGGCTGGCGATTTTTGACAGCGTATTCGCCCGCTTCGCCACGCTGGCGAAATAAACCAACGCGGGCCCCGGATGGCGGCGCGTGCGCCTAATCCGGGCTACCCGAGCGCACGACCCCGTAGCCCCGGTCAGCGCAGCGCCACCGG
>NZ_PIBO01000047.1:0-35915 GCF_002806725.1 Raoultella sp. T31 | reverse complement strand
CCTAAGGACACTAACACCTGAAGCTAGCGCGTCTACCAATTCCGCCACCTTCGCAATTCACAACTCTTTCAATAATGGGGTGGCTAATGGGATTCGAACCCACGACAACTGGAATCACAATCCAGGGCTCTACCAACTGAGCTATAGCCACCACTGCAAATCTTTTCACGCGGCACTGTTAAATTCACAGTCCACCGCAGCTCAAGCACCGGGTTAAATGGTGCGCCCGACAGGATTCGAACCTGAGACCTCTGCCTCCGGAGGGCAGCGCTCTATCCAGCTGAGCTACGGGCGCTTAGCGCCGTTGCGGGGTCGGATAATACGGACTTCCCCCCCCGCTGTCTAGTGCCTTTTTAAATAAAATTTCTGTTTGCTCACGCTTTGTGCACTTTGGCGTTTATTCCGTCGTTTTATCGACATTTCCATGCCGACCCAGACCAAACACCTTATAAATAAGCGTCACGAGAGCCAGGAAAAGTATCCCGACGAACAGCGACATACGGGTGTCGTCATTGAAGCCCATGCCGATCAGCACACAAACCAGAAACGCCATCGTAAAATAGTTAGCCCACGGGAACAACAGCGAGCGGAACGGGTGGCTGGCCATCTGCGCCTGATGCGCACGGCGAAAACGCAGCTGACTAATCAGGATCACAAACCACGGCACCATGCCCGGCAGTACGCTGGCACTGTAGACATAGACGAAGACTCGCTGCGGGTTGGGAATAATATAGTTCAGACAGGAGCCAATCAGCAGAATCAGAATCGACAGCGCGACGCCCACGGCCGGTACGCCATTGCGCGAAACTTTTGCCATCGCCGCAGGCAGCTGCCGGTTGCGCGCCAGCGCGTAGAGCATACGACCGCAGCTGTACATCCCGCTATTACAGCCGGAAAGCGCCGCCGTCAGCACCACAAAGTTGATAATACCCGCTGCCGCCGTAATACCGATTTTCGCAAAGGTCAGGACGAACGGACTGCCGCCGGAGCCAATTTGATTCCACGGGAAAATCGTGACAATCACAAAAATTGCGCCCACATAAAAAATCAGGATACGCCACAGGACCTTGCCCACCGCA
The DNA here is from genome assembly GCF_002806725.1 of Raoultella sp. T31. Classification (NCBI taxonomy): domain Bacteria; kingdom Pseudomonadati; phylum Pseudomonadota; class Gammaproteobacteria; order Enterobacterales; family Enterobacteriaceae; genus Klebsiella; species Raoultella sp. T31. Next base: position 34,836 of record NZ_PIBO01000047.1, on the reverse strand, counting down.
CTGCGCAGCGTGATCTGCGGGTTCTTCGCTTCACCGGCGGTGATGCCGATAAGTTCAACGCCCTGATAGGAGGCCACGACGATACACAGCGCCGTCAGGAACCCCTTCCAGCCGCCGGCGAAGAAGCCCCCATGTTCGGTCAGGTTGCCAAATCCGATGGAGTGCCCGCCATTGCCAAAACCAAAGAAGATGACGCCCAGCCCGACGACGATCATCACAATAATGGTGGTGACTTTAATCATCGCGAACCAGAATTCTATCTCACCATACAGGCGTACTGCGGCCAGGTTTGCCAGCGCCACCAGCCCGACGGCAATAAGCGCCGGTATCCACTGCGCCATATCCGGGAACCAGAACTGCACGTACACCCCAATGGCCGTAATCTCCGAGATCCCGACCGCCATCCACATAAACCAGTATGACCAGGCGGTAAGATAGCCGAAAAACGGGCTCATATAGCGGTGCGCATAAACGGCGAACGAACCGGTCACCGGCTCAAGGAACAGCATTTCGCCCATCGAGCGCATGATAAAGAAGACAAATAAACCGGCAATAATATACGCCAGCAGGACCGAAGGACCGGCCCACTTCAGCGTACTCGCCGCCCCCATAAATAACCCCACGCCAATCGTCCCGCCAAGGGCGATGAGCTCAATATGTCTGGCCTCCAGTCCGCGCTGAAGTTCCACTTTTTTCTCTGTCATATAACCTCTTGTGTTTGCCCTGCTTCCGGTTTTTGTTCCTCGTCCTTCGAACGGCGCGCCTGATGGCTAACCTCACCTCTTGCCGTAGCACAGTGCTTCATGCCGCCGGAGAGTGACGGGTTTGCCATGGCGCGACCCGCGAATGGTCTTGCCCATATACCGGTTATTTTTATTAATGAATGAAAGGAAATGTCCCTGCTTGCACGACGGCACATACTGCCCGCCATGCATTAAGCATGCGAATGGTTAATGAATTTTACGGAAATGGCAAATAAAGTATCAGGCGAATGAAGACATTACACAGAATATGTATGCAATCTCACCTGATTGCAGTGGAATATCAGAGCTTGCCGGAATAATGCCAACGTAAATAGCGCAGCAGGTGGAGCTGTCGTTTAATCCGGCTCGGCTGCAACAGCAGACGGTAAAACCACTCCAGGCCGAGGTTCTGCCAGAACTTCGGCGCCCGATGAACGTGGCCGGTAAAGACGTCATAAGTGCCGCCGACGCCCATATACAGCGCATCGGGATAAACCCGTCGACAGTCGCGCATCAAAATCTCCTGACGCGGCGATCCCATCGCCACGGTGACGATTTTCGCTCCGCTCTCTCGCACCCGCTCAAACAGCGGCTGGCGCTGGTCAGGGGTAAAATAGCCGTCCTGGCTGCCAACGATATTCACGTTCCAGCGCGCGCGCAGCTTCGCTTGTGTTTCCGCCAGCACTTCCCGCTTGCCGCCAATCAGGAATACCGGCGTCCCCTGAGCGCCAGCGCGCTCCATTAATGCTTCCCAGAGGTCGGCGCCGGCAACGCGGGATACCTCGGCGCGCGGATATTTTTTGCGTATCGAGCGCACAACGCTGATGCCATCGGCATATTTAAACTCGGCGGCTTCAATCAGCGCGCGAACTTCCGGGTTATCTTCTACCGCCAGCATTTTCTCGGCGTTAATCGCCACCAGCGTTCCCTGACGCAGTTCGCCATCGGCAAAAAGGTAATTGAGCGCATGCTGCATGTCGCGCCAGCCAATGAGTTGCAGCCCTCGCAACGCGTACTGCGGCGCGGAAGTGTTCTCAGTCATGTTCATCCTTATCAGACCTGCGGTTGCGAAAGCGGTTTAGCCCGCTTATGAATCAATCCTGCGCTGTCCAGGAGCCAGTACAGCAATTTCGCCGCTAACAAGCAGATACCAAAGATCACGAGGAAAAACACCACGCGGGAGCCGAACGAGTCCAGTCCCTCGCGCGCCAGCACTATCATGTTGAAGATAGCGCCGAAACAGAAACTATGCAGGATAGCCGCTTTGTAGCGATTGCTTTCCCGATTGCCAAGGTCGTACAGCCAGTCGAACCATTTAATAATAAGCCCTACCGCGACAGCGCCCAGCGGAACAAACCAAATGCCGCCCATCACCACCAGCGAACCGATTAGCGTCGGTGAAATCGCCAGCCCCGAGTGGTTGTTTAACACCTCCCAGGTGAAGTAGTTGGCGGTATTGAGCACCATCGTCGGGCGGCCGTGCCACATCCAGCTGGGGATAAAAACGTAGAAGTCGCGGATCATCGGCGCCAGCCCCTGGAAAGCGATCTTGTCGTAGTTTTGCAGCAGCAGCGCCAGATTCTCCCACGGCGAAAACGTATCGCGGGTCAGATAGAGGAAGGTATAAAACGCTTCATCGCCGCTGACGTTCATGCCATAGCGCTTAAGCGCCAGCCAGAACATTCCCACGATGCCAAGAACGCCCGCCGCCGCCAGCATCCACAGACTGATCCAGCCGCGAATAATGCCGATAAACAGGAAAATGGCGAAAGCGATAATGATATTCGCTCGGGTGCCGCCGACGATGGCATAGGTCAGCAGCCCAAACGCCACGGTGCTGAGCAGGAAGAATATCCACGCCTTATAATCCTGGCGCAGGAAATAGACCACCAGCATCGCCGGGATAAAGAAATAGAAAAAGCGCTTCAACGCCACGCCGGAAACTTCGGCCGAGAAGATCTGGCTGTAAGAGTTGAGCTTAAACAGCAGGAAACCATTGTGGGCAAAGAAAATCCCGACGCACAGCAGCGCCACGCCCAGCAGAATGATCCATGTCAGATGCGTTTCCACGCGGTTCATCGTAAATAGCGGCCGCCGCTGGCGGTCGTGCGTGGCCGAGCGCAGGCGCGTTTTATAGGTCACGTAATAGACCGCATAGAAACAGACTGAGACCAGCAGGGTTTGCAACAGCACATCAGGCGGAGCAACGCTGACATCAAAGCGGAACACCAGGATACTGGTCAGCGGGAAGCCAAAGAAGAAGGTCAGCAGAAACAACAATGAGAAGAACACATTGAAGTTAAAGCGCACGCGGCGAAACTCAAAGTATGTCGCGGTGGCGATAAACAGCGTTGACAGCAGCCAGACCACCAGCAGCCCGCAAAATTGCATTAATGTCATGCATTGACCCCCGCGGCAATCTGCAATGCCCGCTGCCAGCCCGCCAGGTAGTTCGGCCGGAAGAAAGCAATCTGGTTCTTATCCACGCTTGCCAGCTGGCGCTGGGCTTCACGCACCACGGCAACATCCAGCGCATCGCCGGTAAACAGTACCGGAATATGCTGCTCCGTCATATCCTGCCAGAACGGATTTTCCCGGTTCAACACACAGGGTATACCCGCCTGAATTAATAAGCACAGCGTCCCGATGCCCTGCTGACGAGCAAACAGGAAATAGCCCAGATCGCAGCGGCGCAGCAGATTCAGATAATCATGAAACGCCAGCTTCTCGCTGAGAATCTGCAGGTGTGCGGCGCTAAAGAGCGCCGCGCCCGCGTCACGGACCTCGTTAATATAATCCGTATTATTTTCCGGATACCCCATCGGCACGATCACGTTTACCGTATCGCCAAATTGCTGATGGATAGCACGCAGCGCCGCAATATGCTCATTGCTGCGATCGCCCGAGTTCCCGACCAGAATCGTCAGCGTCTCGGCACGCGGTGCGCTATCGGCCAGCGAATTGAGCGCCGGGTCCATGTGCGTCGGAAAATAGAGCAGCTCGCCGGGCACACGCGGATGGCGGCGGGCGAACCAGCTGAGATCGCCCCGGGTGGCAAAAACGCGCCCGACCCGACTCTGGGCAAGCCGTCGCAGCGGATAGAACAGGCGAAACTTCAGGCTGGACGAATTTTCATACAGATCGGCGCCCCAGATATGCCAGTTAAACTGGGCAGGACGGATCCCCCCGCTCAGCAACGCCAGCCACAGCCCGGTATTAAACTGGCCGTGGAAGAAAAAGCGCTGTCGTCGATCGGCTTTTGCCAGCGCGATCGCCGCCTGCGCCAGGGATTTTTTCCCGGGATAACAGGTGACAGACAATGCCGGGTAGGCTTCGCGGACGCCTGTTGCATCACCGACGACCATAAACCGACGCGCCTGCTCGTCATCGGCGGCCAGCTCGTCGTTAAAGAACCGCAAAACGGTCTGGTTGTGGTGTGGGATATCCGATCCCAGTACATGTATCAGTGCTGTCATGCCCGTTTACGCCAGAGTAAAAACACGCCACTACAAAGGGCGAAATAAACAATATACGTAGCCATATACGCCTGCGCTGCGCCAATCGCGCCATGCGCCGGGATCAGCCAGTGCGAGAATGCGGTCAACAGCGTGAACTGGCTGATTTCCGTGAGTATATAAAAACGCAGTGACGCTTTTGCAATCACCAGATAGCCATAAACATAGGCGCCGACCTTCAGCACATCGCCCAGCAGTTGCCAGGCAAACAGGTCGCGCATCGCCGTAAAGCGGTCGGAAAACAGCAGCCAGATGGCGAAGTCGCGCAGTAGCCAGACGGTTAAGCTCGCCGCCGCCACCGCCGGCAGGACAAATTTTAATGATTTGCCGATCTCGCGGGTAATGTCCGGTTTGGCCGTCAATCGGGAGAGCGTAGGCAGCAGGTACACGCTGAACGATGCGGTGATGAACTGCAGGTAGGCATCGGAAATACTGCTAACCCCTTGCCAGATCCCTACCGCCTCCCAGCCATAATGATCCGCCAGCAGGTTACGCATCATCACGTAAGCCACCGGCAGCGTCACCGAGGTAATCAGCGCCATCAGGGTAAACTTAGAAAGCTGCCCGGCGAGAGCGTTATCCCAGCGCGGACGAAGCGCGCTGAGCGGGATCGTCCCGCGCCGCCATAGCACGATTGCCGCCGGGATCACCACCAGCGCCGGCACCAGCGCCAGCCCGAGCAGCGCCCCCTGGTAACCCGCGAAATGATAGCAGGCGTAATAGGCCACGACGCCAATCAGGCTACCGGCGATAAGCGACAGGGCATTGCCCGCCGCATCGCGAAAACCTTTCATCAAGGCCAGCAGCAGGTTTGCCCAGGCGATGCCCATCTGCACCAGCGCCACAAGGCGCACCAGCCCCTGATAGTGCGTATGACCAAACAGCCCCTGGCTTATCGGCGCGGCCGCCAGCAGAAAAATAAGCGCCAGTAGCGTTGAGAAGCCAAGCACCATCGCAGAGGAGGTACCGACGACCTTATTCAGCTGCGGGCGATCGTCATGATGCTGCGCGACCAGTTTGGTGACGCCGTTGAAAATACCGGCGCCCGCCAGCACGCCAAGCACGGTCACCAGCTGGCGAAAGTTACCGGCCTGACCCACCCCTGCCGGGCCAAAGGAGACCGCCAGCAGTTTAACCACCAACAGTCCGGCGCCAATTTTGACCAGCGTGGACGCGGCGGTCCACAGTGAAGCTTTAGCCAGCGACATATCAGGAGAAATAGCTCAGCAGCGAATTAATCACCGTACGCTGATTGGCTGACGACAGGTTATAGAACAGCGGCAGGCGCAGCAGGCGTTCGCTCTCCTGGGTGGTATGACGATCGTCGCCGTGGAATTGGCCAAAGTGCTCCCCTGCCGGGCAGCTATGCAGCGGAATGTAGTGGAACACCGCCAGAATTTCCGCCTCTTTTAGCCAGGCTATCAGGTTACTGCGATCGTCAATATCGCGCAGCTTAATATAAAACATATGCGCGTTGTGTCCGCAGTCGGCCGGAATCACCGGCAGATCGATGCGACCAGCCCGTGCCAGCGGCAGCAGCGCATCGTAATAGCGTTGCCAGAGCGTTAAGCGTTGCTGGTTAATCTGTTCCGCCGCTTCCAGCTGCGCCCACAGGTATGCCGCCTGCAGGTCAGACATCAGATAGCTGGAACCGATATCGCGCCAGGTGTATTTATCCACCAGCCCGCGGAAGAACTGGCTACGGTTGGTGCCTTTTTCGCGGATAATTTCCGCGCGCTCGATCAGCGTGCGATCGTTAATCAGCGTCGCGCCACCTTCACCGCCGGCGGTATAGTTTTTGGTTTCATGGAAACTGAAACAGCCGATATGGCCGATCGTGCCCAGCGCTCGCCCTTTGTAAGTCGACATCACGCCCTGCGCGGCATCTTCCACCACGAACAGATTGTACTCGCTGGCAAGGGCCATGATGGTGTCCATCTCGCAGGCCACGCCAGCATAGTGTACCGGCACAATGGCGCGGGTTTTCTCCGTGATTGCCGCTTCAATTTTGGTTTCATCAATGTTCATCGTATCGCGACGAATATCGACAAAGACGATTTTCGCACCGCGCAATACAAAGGCGTTGGCGGTGGAGACGAAGGTATAGCTCGGCATAATCACTTCATCGCCCGGCTGGATATCCAGCAGCAGCGCCGCCATTTCCAGCGAAGCGGTGCAGGAAGGCGTCAACAGCGCTTTGGCCGTCCCGAACCGCTGCTCCATCCACTGCTGGCAGCGGCGGGTGAATCCGCCGTCGCCGCACAGTTTTCCGCTGTCCATCGCGGATTGCATATAATCAAGCTCGGTTCCCACCACCGGCGGTGCGTTAAATGGAATCATCATGTCACCTGTATAACCAGTACGCGGTGTTTTCCACATTCGCACCGCTGAGAATATAACGTTTAAGCGCGGCAGTGTTCCCCATCTGGGTTGCCACCCGCAGTGTAGAAAGTCCGCGACGTTCGGCCCAATGCCGTGCGGCCTGCATCAGCTCAGCACCCGCGCCGCGACCGGCCAGCAGACCGATTCGGGCATCCGTTTCATTAAGCTGACGCAGAGAAACAAAAGCGCGAATGTCGCCATCAGCGGCGCGAAAAATCAGGCACTGGTTATCGAAGGTCCCCCGCACCGCGTTTTCAATCCATTGGGCGTAGAAACGACCGCTGGCATCTGCGGCATACCAGGGCGCGCGGAAGCGACTTTGCGCAAAGGCCTGCGCCGCCAGCTCGCGCAAGCGTGGAATCTCTGCCGCCGTGGCCACTTCACAGCCCGTATCGGCAGGCTGACCGACCGGCAGCGCCAGATCGACTTCGCCTTCCACGAGCTGGAAGCCCAGCTGCTGCAGTGCATCCAGCCGCACGCTATCATCCGCCGCAATCTTCGCCTGCAAACGCGACCAGCCGGCCAGCGCCTGAGCGGTCAGCGGCGGGGCGTCATCGCGAAAGCGCACAATCGCGCTCTGGATGCCGAAGAAACGATTTTCCCACTCCAGGGATTCAATACTGGCGTGGACGGACACGGACAAGATCCAGTAAGTATTGGCCATAGCCGGTTTTTTCCAGGCGTTTGGCTGCCCGCTTCACGCCGTCATCATCCAGCCAACCGTTACGCCAGCCAATTTCTTCCAGGCAGGCGATTTGGAAGCCCTGACGCTTTTCCACGGTTTGTACGAACATACTCGCCTCGATCAAGCTATCGTGCGTACCGGTGTCCAGCCAGGCAAAACCGCGTCCGAGAAGCTCTACGGTCAGCGCGCCATCCTCCAGATACATCTGATTGATACTGGTGATCTCCAGCTCGCCACGCGATGACGGTTTAACCTGTTTCGCATATTCAGTAACGTTGCCATCATAGAAGTAGAGGCCCGTTACCGCCCAGTTAGATTTGGGATGCTGCGGTTTTTCTTCCAGAGAAAGTGCGCGAAAATTATCGTCGAACTCCACTACACCAAAACGTTCTGGATCCATAACCTGATAACCAAAGACCGTCGCACCTTGAGTACGCGACGCAACGCTGCGTAGCTTAGGACTGAAGCTTTGGCCAAAGAAGATATTATCCCCCAGCACCAGACAAGAGGGTTCGCCATTGAGGAACTCTTCTCCGAGGATAAAGGCCTGTGCCAGGCCATCCGGGTTTGGTTGCACGGCATAATGCAGCTGAATACCGAATTCTTCCCCGTCGCCGAGCAGGCGCTGAAAGTCACGCTGATCTTCAGGCGTGGTGATCAACAGAATCTCACGGATACCGGCCAGCATCAGCACCGACAGCGGGTAGTAAATCATCGGCTTATCGTAGACAGGCAACAGCTGCTTTGACACTCCGCGGGTAATGGGATGCAAACGAGTGCCCGATCCCCCAGCCAGAATAATACCTTTCATTTTTCTCTCCCAGGCGTTCAGGCCTGCAGTCCCAGACGCTCGCCCTGATAGCTACCGTCGAGAACCTGTTGCCACCAGGTTTCATTTGCCAGGTACCACTGAACCGTTTTACGCATACCACTGGTAAATGTTTCATCCGGCGTCCAGCCTAGTTCAGCTTCAATTTTCGACGCATCAATGGCGTAGCGAAGATCGTGTCCTGGGCGATCGGCAACAAAGGTGATGAGGTCGCGATAGTGCGCCACGCCATCCGGTTTATACGGCGCCAGCTCTTCCAGCAGATCGCAAATGGTTTCCACCACCTCAATATTCTTACGCTCGTTGTGCCCGCCGATATTGTAAGTTTCGCCCGGCTTGCCGCGTGTTGCCACCAGGTACAGTGCTCTGGCGTGATCTTCAACGTACAGCCAGTCGCGAATTTGCTGACCATTGCCATATACCGGCAGCGGTTTACCCGCCAGCGCATTGAGGATAGTGAGCGGAATCAGCTTCTCAGGAAAGTGATACGGGCCGTAGTTATTTGAACAGTTGGTGATCAGCGCTGGCAGGCCATAGGTACGCTGCCATGCGCGCACCAGATGATCACTGCTGGCTTTAGAAGCGGAATAAGGGCTGCTCGGCGCATAAGGCGTCGTTTCGGTAAAAAACACGCCGCTATCGTGGAGATCGCCGTATACCTCGTCTGTCGAAATATGGTGGAAGCGAAACGCCGATTTTTTCTCTTCATCAGCCCCATTCCAGTAGGTGCGTGCGGCTTCCAGTAGCGTACAGGTCCCGACGATATTGGTTTCAATAAACGCCGCAGGGCCATCAATGGAGCGATCGACATGACTTTCAGCCGCAAGATGCATCACGATGTCAGGCTGGTAGAGGCAAAAGACGCGATCGAGTTCGGTCCGATCGCAAATATCCACTTGTTCAAAAGCGAACCGGGCATTCCGGGCAACGGGAGACAGCGACTGCAAATTGCCGGCATAGGTCAACTTATCGACGACGACAACCGTGTCGGAAGTTTCGCGAATGATTTCGCGAACAACTGCTGAGCCAATAAACCCAGCTCCGCCAGTGACCAGAACCGTACTCACCGCCACACTCCTTTGGTATCGACAATATAATCCTGCGTCACGCTATCGCCGCTGATGGCTTTAAACTGACGATGGTCAACCAGCATCACCAGCACATCGGCGTTCGCCAATGCGTCATCCAGCAAGGCCAGCGTGCACAGACCGTTGAGTTTGGTCGGCAGCTGGTGGATATTGGGTTCCACAACCAGCGTGTCACCGCTGTGCCAGCGGGCGATTTGCATGGCGATCGACATCGCCGGGCTTTCGCGCAGATCGTCGATATTCGGCTTAAAAGCCAGGCCAAAGCAGGCGATTTTCAACTCGCTGGCGCGCTTATTACTGGCGGCCAGACAATCGGCCACCCGGGCTTTGACCTGCTCGATAACCCAGTCAGGCTTATGATCGTTAACCTCACGGGCGGTACGAATCAGCCGCGCCTGCTGCGGGTTTTGCGCCACGATGAACCACGGGTCGACTGCGATGCAGTGTCCTCCGACGCCCGGTCCCGGCTGCAGGATATTGACGCGCGGATGACGATTCGCCAGGCGAATCAGCTCCCAGACGTTAATGTCCTGCTCCGCGCAGATCAGCGACAGCTCGTTCGCGAACGCAATATTCACGTCGCGGAAGCTGTTTTCGGTCAGCTTACACATCTCGGCGGTGCGGGAGTTGGTGACCACGCATTCGCCTTCGAGGAAAATTTTATACAGCTCGCTGGCGCGGGCGGAGCAAACCGGCGACATACCGCCGATGACGCGGTCATTCTTAATCAGCTCGACCATCACCTGACCCGGCAACACGCGCTCCGGGCAGTAGGCAATATTGACATCCGCCGCTTCGCCAGCCTGCTGCGGGAAGCTCAGGTCCGGGCGCATTTCAGCAAGCCACGCGGCCATTTGCTCCGTCGAACCAACCGGAGAAGTGGACTCCAGAATCACCAGCGCCCCCTTTTTCAGTACCGGCGCAATGGATTTTGCCGCCGACTCGACGAAGACCATATCCGGCTCATGCAGATCTTTGAACGGGGTGGGTACGGCAATCAGGTACGCATCCGCCACGACTGGCTCGGTCGTCGCACGTAAATAGCCCTGCTCAACCGCCGTTTTGACCACGCTCGCCAGATCCGGCTCCACGATATGAATCTCGCCACGGTTAATGGTCTCCACGGCATGTTGATTGATATCAACGCCGACCACCCGCTTTTGCCGGGAGGCGAACGCGGCAGCGGTTGGCAGGCCAATATATCCAAGGCCAATCACTGAAATGGTAGAAAAACTCATAGCGTTACCTGATTATTTTTAAGTGCGGACAAAATACGGCGACATGCCTGACCATCACCGTAGGGATTATGCGCCCGGCTCATTGCCTGATACGCGGCATCATCCTGCAGCAGATGCGTGACTTCAGCGACGATACGCTGGCTGTCGGTCCCGACCAGACGCACGGTGCCTGCAGCAATCGCCTCCGGGCGCTCCGTCATTTCACGCATCACCAGTACCGGCTTCCCTAACGAGGGTGCCTCCTCCTGAATACCGCCGGAGTCGGTGAGGATCAGCCAGGCGCGATCCATCAACCAGACAAACGGCAGATAATCCTGCGGCTCAATCAACATGACGTTATCGACATGACCGAGAATACGTTTCACCGGCTCGCTGACGTTCGGGTTCAGATGCACCGGATAGACAATCTGGACATCGGGATTGCTGGCGGCGATTTCCGCCAGCGCGTGGCAAATTTGCTCAAACCCGCGGCCAAAGCTTTCCCGCCGGTGGCCGGTGACCAGAATCATCTTCTTGCCGTTCGCCAGGAAAGGATAGCGCTGCATCAGTTCGCTACGCAGAGCCTCATCGCCCAGCACCCGATCGCGAACCCAGAACAACGCATCAATGACCGTGTTGCCGGTAACCGTGATGTGGTCAGCGGCGATATTTTCGCGCAGCAGGTTCTGTCGCGAGGTTTCTGTCGGGGCAAAATGGTACGTTGCCAGATGTCCGGTCAGCGTACGGTTCCCCTCTTCCGGCCACGGCGAACTCAGATCGCCGGTTCGCAACCCCGCTTCAACGTGCCCGACCGGGATACGCTGATAGAACGCGGCCAGACTTGCCGCCATCGTCGTCGTGGTATCGCCATGCACCAGCACAACGTCCGGTTTAAACGATTCCAGCACCGGTTTTAGCCCTTCGAGGATACGACAGGTGATTTCCGTCAGGCCCTGACCTGGCTGCATAATATTGAGGTCGTAATCCGGCACGATAGAAAAAAGCTTCAACACCTGGTCGAGCATCTCCCGATGCTGCGCCGTGACGCAAACTTTCGCCTCAAAGTGAGGATCTTTTGCCAGCGCATGAACCAGCGGTGCCATTTTGATGGCTTCGGGTCTGGTGCCAAATACCGTTAGTACTTTCACATCGATTCTCTTCGATTAGATGATGAAGTTGATTAATTCTTCATCACAGGCCGCATTCACTGGACTCTGCGTCGCGATAATGCAACGCCTGCGCCAATGAGCGCGCCCACGATACCCCACATCACCATCAGAAATACGCGCCGCGGGCTATCGCGTTTTACCGGTTCTTCCGGCGTACGCAAATACCGGTAAGTCTGAAAACGCGGATCTAATGTCGGTCCGACGTTGAGCGTATTCAGCATGGCACGGCTTTGGTCATAGTCGAGATCGTATTCCGGCCCCACAGCTTGCAAATTTTCCAGTCGCGCCTGCAGCATTGGCCTGCCGAGCAAGAACAGCTCGGAATCCGGCAGCTGATCGGCCGGGATATCGGTTTCACTGCGGGAGATGTTGTGCTGCTGCGCCACTTTCAACGCCTCTTCCACGCTGTGGGTACGACGGTTGAAAATTTCGCGCGCCACCTCTTCCTGGCGCTTCACCTGCGCTTTCATCTGCACGGTGCGGGCCGCCCAGGCGCCTTTCAGCTCGTCATTAAGATGTCCTGCCGCACGCTGGCTGGCGAAGGCCACGTACTGACGCAGCAGATTATTGGCGTCCGGCGCGGTCTCGGCCGTCAGCTTCACGCTGTCGTTAACATTTTTTACCGGGTCGCCCGGCATGAACTGAATGTTGTTAATCAAATCGTCCAGCAGCGCAGCGTCCGCACGGGCATTGCCCGACTGGCGCTGTTTGTAATAGTCCGTTTGCAACCAAAAATCGCGACGGGTATCCCAGGACCCCTGCTGCATGATGAACTCTTTGTAAGCTTGCTCCATCGCCGACGGCTGGTCGACCGGTACCAGATTGGCTTTAATATCCAGATTGCGTAAGAACTGCTGTTGAGAATAGTAACCACCCAGCATATTCACGGTTGGCCGATCGGTTATCGCCGTTGCGCTCCACTCCTGGCGAGCAAAGAAGGCGTAAACCAGAACGATCAGCGCAAATAGCACGGCCATCCCGGCTATCCAGATTTTTCCTGCCCATAAGGCGCGAAACAGCCCGCGAATATCCAGTTCATTCTCAACGTTCACTGCTTGTGCTCCCGGTAATGGTTGAGTCATCACGTCCCCAGTTCTACTTGGTTAATTTTGGCTTATTGCCGCTGTGTCGCCGTATTCTGCGTCTGATGCGCTTAACCAGTCGCGCCACTTTCCATGCGCGTTTAATGCAGTAGCCATAAAGGAAAAAGGCCAACAAAAAGAGAATTAACATCACCCATTCAGGAACGATACGGGTATATTCCGCCACCACGCCCACCAGCGCCAGCAGCGCGGCCGCCAGCGTGATCAGGACGAAAGCCTGCCGGGAAGTAAACCCGGCACGCATAATCAAGTGATGAATATGCTGGCGATCCGGAGAGAACGGGCTCATCCCTTTACGCAGGCGACGATACATAATCGCCACCATATCCATCAACGGAATCGCAATAATCCACAGGGCGGTCACCGGGCTAATGGGATGCGTTTTGCCCTGGGTCGTTTCCAGCAGAATCCAGATGATGGTGAAGCCAATCATGGTACTGCCAGCATCGCCCATAAAAACTTTGTAACGACGGCCAAGCACGCCGAGGTTAAGTAAAATATAGGGCAGAATGGCGGCTATCATCGCAAAACACCACATTGCCAGGCTGTATTGACCGTCAAACCACAGAATAATGCCGGTTGCCGCAAATGAGACCGATGACAGACCGCCGAGCAGGCCGTCGATACCATCCACCATATTAAAGGCGTTAATCGCGGCCCAGACGGCGAAAAGGGTGAGGAAGAAGCCAAAGGGGCCGAGGACCAACTCCCACGAACCAAAAATATAGCCCAGGCTACTCAGGTGCAGGTTCCCTGCCGTCATCATGACAATGGCAATGGCGGCCTGAATCACCGCGCGAATTTTTACACTGATATCAAACCGATCATCCAGCGCACCGACCAGCACAAGGATGCCGGCGCAGGACAGATATAAGAATGAATGGGGAATGTAATAATCAGCGATGGCAAAAGTAAAACAAATGCCAGCATAAACTGAGATGCCACCCACTAACGGAACCAAACCCTGATGCCGTTTTCGATAGTTAGGTTTATCCACTAACCCGACTTTTTTTGCTGCTTTTCGGGCAACAAATATAAAAAGGGTAGTGAATAAGAAAATACTGATTAATTCAGTAATAGCAGTGAGTAAATTCACAACACATGTGCTCTCAGCATGGTTAATCCGGGAAGTATAACGACGATGTCTCAACTCCTGAAGGGGTAAAGCAGAACATTACAAATTTATTGTATAGATTTTAGTCTGTTAAAATTATCACTGCCTCGCGTGGCGCGCTAATCATACGATAATCCCTGCTTCCTTTTCCCTTTCTGGATCATACAAACCCAAAAAACAAAACGCCACGCGATTGCGTGGCGTTTTTGGGCTTTTTTTAACTTACGAGCGTTTCATCATATCGAAGAAGTCATCGTTCGTTTTGGTCATCGCCAGTTTGTTGATGAGGAACTCCATCGCGTCAATCTCACCCATCGGATGGATGATTTTACGCAGGATCCACATCTTCTGCAGCTCTTCCTGGGTGGTAAGCAGCTCTTCTTTACGGGTACCGGAACGGTTGTAGTCGATAGCCGGGAAGACGCGTTTTTCCGCGATCTTACGCGAGAGATGCAGCTCCATGTTACCGGTGCCTTTAAACTCTTCGTAGATAACTTCATCCATTTTGGAGCCGGTATCAATCAGCGCGGTGGCGATAATGGTCAGGCTACCGCCCTCTTCCACGTTACGCGCGGCACCGAAGAAACGCTTCGGACGATGCAGGGCGTTAGCGTCCACACCACCGGTCAACACTTTACCGGAAGCCGGCACAACGGTGTTGTAGGCACGCGCCAGACGGGTAATGGAGTCGAGCAGAATGATAACGTCTTTCTTGTGCTCAACCAGGCGTTTCGCCTTCTCGATAACCATCTCGGCAACCTGAACGTGACGGGAAGCAGGTTCGTCAAAGGTGGAAGCAACCACTTCGCCTTTAACCAGACGCTGCATCTCGGTCACTTCTTCCGGACGTTCGTCGATCAGCAGCACCATCAGCACGCAGTCAGGATGGTTGTACGCGATGCTCTGCGCGATATTCTGCAGCAGCATGGTTTTACCGGCTTTCGGCGGCGCAACAATCAGACCACGCTGACCGCGGCCGATCGGCGAGGCCAGATCCAGCACGCGAGCGGTTAAGTCTTCGGTTGAACCGTTACCACGTTCCATACGCAGACGTGAGTTCGCGTGCAGCGGCGTCAGGTTCTCGAACAGGATCTTATTACGCGCGTTTTCCGGCTTGTCGTAGTTAACTTCGTTAACTTTCAACAGCGCAAAGTAACGCTCACCCTCTTTAGGAGGACGAATCTTACCGGAAATGGTGTCACCAGTGCGGAGGTTGAAACGGCGGATTTGGCTTGGGGATACGTAGATGTCATCGGGACCGGCGAGGTAGGAGCTGTCTGCGGAACGGAGGAAACCAAATCCATCCTGCAGTATCTCCAGTACGCCATCGCCAAAGATATCTTCGCCACTCTTCGAATGCTGCTTGAGGATGGCAAAAATAATATCCTGCTTACGCATACGGGCCAGGTTTTCCAGCCCCATATTTTCGCCGAGAGTAATCAGCTCAGAAACCGGCGTATTCTTTAATTCGGTAAGATTCATAATGGTGTGGGTTCTTAAACTCGGGGTAGAACTCGAACTTAATGTTGTGAATGGTATGGCAGGAACATCCATGCCTGTTAACGGCCTTCATCTCGTGCCTGTACGTTGCCTGGTCACAGGAAAGAACGCAGAGCTGGAACGACAAAACGGAATGAGTGAAAAGCCCGGAATTTGTAGCCTCTCGCGCATTTGCTGCGGGACGCTTCGGGTAAAACAAGATTCAAACAATAAGGTATGTTTAAAACGAAGTCTGAAGTTAACTTAGCACGACTCTGGCCGGGCGTCCAGAGTTCCGCTAAAAATAGGAACCCGGACGCCGGAATGGCAAACTGCTTACGCCAGGTTGGCGTCGAGGAAATCTTTCAGCTGGCCTTTAGACAGCGCGCCAACCTTAGTTGCCGCGACTTCGCCGTTCTTAAACAGCAGCAGAGTCGGGATGCCGCGAATGCCGTATTTCGGCGCAGTACCTGGGTTCTGATCGATGTTCAGTTTAGCAACGGTCAGTTTGCCCTGATACTCTTCAGCGATCTCATCCAGAATCGGGGCGATCATTTTGCACGGACCGCACCACTCTGCCCAGAAATCGACGAGGGTTAGCCCGTCAGCCTTGAGTACGTCCGTGTCAAAACTGTCGTCAGTCAGGTGAATAATTTTATCGCTCATATTTAACTCCACAGGAATAAGCCTGGTGTGTTGGTGTCGCAGACATCAACGACGTGCCGATGCTACGTTATACACGTTATTGTTCAGGATGCCTCTATGTACTGGCATATGTACTGGCCACTGCGCGATCCGATCCCTCATGGATGTCGTCTTGCAGAAGCCAAAGCAAACCGCCTTCAAACCGTTTCCGGTAGATTAATCCACCTCGACGCGCTGAGTAGTCTAAGCTTTCGAGGATTCATCAGGTTGCCGTAGATGCACCTTAAGTCATTTCGCGTATAGCCAACGAAAGGTTGACGTTATTTCAACGGATACGCTTTCTTAATGCAATAGTTAGCTGATATTCTACCACACTATGAGCAAAACACATTTAACAGAACAGAAGTTTTCCGACTTCGCCCTGCACCCGGCAGTGATTGAAGCCCTTGAAAAGAAAGGGTTTCATAATTGCACGCCCATTCAGGCACTCGCTCTTCCGCTAACGCTGGAAGGTCGTGATGTCGCCGGGCAGGCGCAAACCGGTACCGGAAAAACGATGGCGTTCCTGACGTCAACGTTTCATTATCTTCTCTCTCACCCGGCCAACGCTGACCGCCAGGTAAACCAACCGCGTGCGCTGATCATGGCTCCTACGCGCGAGCTGGCGGTACAAATTCACGCTGATGCAGAACCGCTGGCTGCGGCCACCGGCCTGAAGCTGGGTCTGGCGTACGGCGGCGATGGCTACGATAAGCAGCTGAAAGTGCTGGAAAGCGGCGTCGACATTCTGATTGGCACCACTGGTCGTCTGATTGATTACGCCAAACAGAATCACATTAACCTCGGCGCGATTCAGGTCGTCGTGCTGGATGAAGCCGATCGCATGTACGATCTCGGCTTTATTAAAGATATCCGCTGGCTGTTCCGTCGCATGCCGCCGACCAATCAGCGTCTGAATATGCTGTTCTCCGCAACCCTTTCTTACCGTGTTCGCGAACTGGCGTTTGAACAGATGAACAACGCCGAATATGTTGAAGTCGAGCCGGAACAGAAAACGGGTCACCGGATTAAAGAAGAGCTGTTCTACCCTTCCAACGAAGAAAAAATGCGCCTGTTACAGACGCTTCTGGAAGAAGAGTGGCCGGATCGCGCCATTATTTTCGCCAACACTAAACATCGTTGCGAAGATATCTGGGGACACCTGGCGGCGGACGGTCATCGCGTCGGCTTGCTGACCGGCGACGTCGCCCAGAAAAAACGCCTGCGGATCCTTGAAGAGTTCACCCGTGGCGATATCGACATTCTGGTGGCGACTGACGTTGCTGCGCGTGGTCTGCATATCCCGGCCGTCACGCACGTCTTTAACTATGACCTGCCGGACGACTGCGAAGATTACGTTCACCGCATCGGCCGTACCGGTCGCGCGGGCGCCAGCGGTCACTCCATCAGTCTGGCCTGCGAAGAGTACGCGCTGAATCTTCCGGCGATTGAGACCTACACCGGTCACTCTATTCCGGTCAGCAAGTACAATCCAGATGCACTCATGACAGATTTGCCTAAGCCACTGCGCCTGACGCGCCCGCGCACTGGCAATGGCCCGCGTCGCAGCGGTCCGCCTCGTAATCGTCGTCGTTCAGGTTAAATAAATCTATGCTCAGTTCCACCTCGCTTTATGCAGCTATCGATCTTGGTTCTAATAGCTTTCATATGTTGGTTGTACGCGAGGTGGCCGGGAGCATCCAGACGCTCAGCCGCATCAAGCGCAAAGTACGTCTGGCCGCTGGCCTGAACAGCGATAACACGCTCTCCGCGGAAGCGATGGAGCGTGGGTGGCAGTGCCTGCGTCTGTTTGCCGAACGCCTGCAGGATATCCCACCCGTTCAAATTCGCGTTGTGGCGACCGCCACGCTGCGCCTGGCCGTCAATGCCGATGCGTTTTTGGCAAAGGCCCGGGAAATCCTCGGCTGTCCGGTGCAGGTGATCAGCGGTGAAGAAGAAGCCCGCCTGATTTATCAAGGCGTCGCCCATACGACCGGCGGCGAAGACCGGCGCCTGGTTGTCGATATCGGCGGTGCCAGTACCGAACTGGTGACTGGCACGGGGGCACAGACCACCTCTCTTTTTAGCCTGTCGATGGGGTGCGTGACCTGGCTGGAGCGCTACTTCGCCGATCGTAACCTGACAAAAGAAAACTTCGATCTGGCAGAAAATGCGGCTCGGGAAGTTCTGCGTCCGATTACTGACACCCTGAATTACCACGGCTGGAAAGTTTGCGTCGGCGCATCCGGTACCGTTCAGGCCCTGCAGGAAATTATGATGGCGCAGGGGATGGACGAGCGAATCACCCTGGCTAAATTGCAGCAGCTCAAGCAGCGTGCGATTCAGTGCGGGCGCCTGGAAGAGCTGGAAATCGAAGGCTTAACCTTAGAGCGAGCGCTGGTTTTCCCCAGCGGACTGGCCATACTTATCGCCATCTTCAGCGAACTGAAAATTCAGTGTATGACCCTCGCGGGCGGCGCGCTCCGCGAAGGCCTGGTTTACGGCATGCTGCATCTGTCCGTCGATCAGGATATCCGTAGCCGTACGCTGCGCAATATTCAACGCCGCTTTATGATAGACACCGAGCAGGCCCAGCGCGTAACCCAACTCGCAGCGCATCTGGTGAATCAGCTGGACGGCGCCTGGGAGCTGGAATCGCTCAGCCGCGAACTGCTCGCCAGCGCCTGCGAGCTGCACGAAATTGGTCTGAGCGTCGATTTTAAACGCGCCCCGCAGCACGCCGCCTATCTGGTGAGCAACCTCGATCTCCCCGGCTTCACGCCGGCGCAGAAAAAGCTGCTCGCAACCCTGCTGCTCAACCAGACTAACACCATCGATCTCTCCTCACTTCATCAGCAAAATGCGGTGAAACCACGGGTTGCGGAACACCTGTGTCGGCTGCTGCGTCTGGCGATCCTCTTTGCCAGCCGCCGTCGCGACGATCTGCTGCCGGCCATTTCACTGACTGTCGCAGGCGAGAAACTGGTGCTGACGCTGCCGGAGGGGTGGCTGGAAGATCATCCGCTGGGTCGGGAGTTGGTGGAGCAGGAGTGCCAGTGGCAAAGCTATGTCCACTGGACCCTTGAGGTGGCTTAATTCCGCCTGATATTCCGTAAAATCGCCCGGTGCGCGCCACCGGGGATACGCACTCGAACTATTTCCCTTTCGCTTTTGCCAGCATCGCCCGAATATTGGCGACATTGGCCTGCCCTTTATGCATCCGCTCTTCCGGTGAGATAACTTTGCGTTCCTGCTCCCAGATCAGATCATCCTGCGGCAATTCCAGCAGAAAACGGCTGGGCTCCGGGCGCACCAGCTCTCCGTACTGACGGCGCTCTTTACACAGCGTGAAGGTCAGCTCTTTCTGCGCGCGGGTAATTCCGACGTACGCCAGGCGGCGCTCTTCATCCACATTGTCTTCATCGATGCTACTCTGGTGCGGCAGCAGCCCCTCTTCCATGCCCACCAGATAGACGTAAGGAAACTCCAGCCCCTTCGAGGCATGCAGGGTCATCAACTGCACCTGATCCGACTCTTCATCGGACTCGCCGCGCTCCATCATATCGCGCAGGGTAAAACGGGTGACCACCTGGGTCAGGGTCATCGGCTCGTCTATGTCGCTGCCTTCCAGCATCTCCGTCATCCAGCTGAACAGCTGATTGACGTTTTTCATGCGCATTTCTGCGGCCTTCGGGCTTGGGGAGGTCTCATACAGCCAGGATTCATAATCCACCCCGCGAATCAGATCGCGTACTGCGGCGACCGGTTCGCGCTCCGCCAGGCGCTGAATTTCACCCAGCCATTGTGTAAAGCCGGTAAGCGCATCATAGCCGCGACCGGTTAGCGTCTGGTTGAGACCCATATCAAAGCTGGCGGTGAACAAACTCTTGTTCCGGGTCATCGCCCACTCGCCGAGTTTTTGCAAGGTAGCCGGGCCGATTTCGCGCTTTGGCGTATTGACGATACGCAGGAAAGCGCTGTCATCATCCGGGTTGGTCAGCACGCGCAGATAGGCCAACAGGTCTTTAATCTCGGGCCGCGAGAAGAACGACGTGCCGCCAGAAATTTTGTACGGGATGCGGTTTTGCATCAGCATCTTTTCAAAGACCCGCGACTGATGGTTGCCGCGATAGAGAATGGCGTAATCTTTATATTGCGTCTTATTGATAAAGTGGTGGGCGATCAGTTCCCCGGTCACCCGTTCCGCTTCATGCTCTTCGTGGTTCGCTGAAAGCACTTTAAGCTCTACGCCATACCCCAACTCGGAAAACAGACGTTTTTCGAAGACGTGCGGGTTGTTGGCGATCAGAATGTTAGCGGCTTTCAGTATGCGCCCGGAAGAACGGTAGTTCTGTTCCAGTTTGATCACCTGCAGCGCCGGGAAATCCTGGCTCAGCAGGACCAGATTCTGCGGCCGTGCCCCGCGCCAGGAGTAGATCGACTGGTCATCATCGCCGACGACGGTAAAGCGCGCGCGCTGCCCCACCAGCAGCTTCACCATCTCATACTGGCTGGTGTTGGTATCCTGGTATTCATCCACCAGCAGATAGCGAATCTTGTTCTGCCAGCGTTCACGTACCTCTGCGTTGCGCTGCAACAACAGGGTCGGCAACAGGATCAGATCGTCAAAATCCAGCACGTTGCAGGCTTTCATATGGGCATCATAAAGCCCGTAGCAGTGGGCAAAGATCCGATCCCGTTCACCCTTTGCGCCCGCCGCGACCTGCGCCGGGGTTTGCAGATCGTTTTTCCAGTTGGAGATCGTCGAGATCAGCTGCTGCAACACGACCTTATCGTCGTCGATCAGCCCTTCGGTCAGCTCTTTGAGCAGCGCAAGCTGGTCGGTATCATCGAACAGAGAAAAATTAGATTTCATCCCCAGCGCGGCGTATTCACGCTTAATAATATCCAGTCCCAGAGTATGGAAGGTGGAAATCATCAGGCCCCGCGCCTCTTTACGCCCCAGCGTTTGACCGACACGTTCTTTCATTTCACGTGCCGCTTTGTTGGTAAAGGTCACCGCCGCAATATGGCGCGCCTGATAGCCGCAGCCGCGGATCAGGTGCGCGATTTTATTGGTGATAACGCGGGTCTTACCGGAACCGGCGCCCGCCAGCACCAGGCACGGTCCGGTTACAAATTCGACGGCTTGTTGTTGGCCAGGGTTTAAACGCATGGGAGTTTTGCTCAATCTTCGAACGGGGTGGGGATTGTAGCAGAAAGCCGGGGGGAGATTTACCGGCTAATGGTAAAGTGTTGGCAACACCGATAATCCAGAGAGCAAAACAATGACAAAGTCAGCCGCCGCCCTGCATATCCTGGTAAAAGAAGAAAAACTGGCCCAGGAGATCCTCGCCAAACTGGAGCGAGGTATCAGCTTCGATCATCTGGCGAAGCGTTATTCACGCTGCCCCTCCGGACGTAACGGCGGAGATTTAGGCGAGTTCAAACAGGGGACGATGGTCGGACCGTTTGATAACGCGGTCTTCACCTGCCCGCTACTGAAACCCTACGGGCCGGTAAAAACGAAGTTCGGCTACCACATCATTAAGGTGCTGTATCGCCGCTAGCGCATGCTAATATTGCATCCTGATTTATCGCAACCTATCAAGGCACGATCATGGCTAAAACAGCGGCAGCAATGCACATTCTGGTAAAAGAAGAGAAACTGGCACTCGACCTGCTGGAGCAGATTAAAAACGGCGCCGACTTCGAGAAACTGGCGAAGAAGCACTCCACCTGTCCGTCAGGTAAAAAGGGCGGTCATTTAGGCGAATTCAAACAGGGCCAGATGGTTCCGGCATTTGATAAGGTCGTCTTCTCCTGCCCTGAGCTGGAGCCGACTGGCCCGCTGCACACGCAGTTCGGTTACCACATCATCAAAGTCCTGTACCGCAAATAAAAAGGTTCATCGCGCTTAAGCGTGAACCAATAAAAAGCCGGGTGGCGGCTACGCCTTACCCGGCTTACATCTTGCAGTTTTGTATTTTGTAGGTCGGGTAAGCGGAGCGCCACCCGACAATCGGGTTAACCCGCTACGGCAATACGTTTCATATCGGTCATATAACCGCGCAGTTTCTTACCAACCTGCTCGATAGCGTGGCTGCGAACGGCTTCGTTCACGTCACGCAGCTGAGCGTTATCTACCGCGCCTTCGGCAATCGCTGTACCCAGGTCGCCGGTCTGCAGCGTGGTCATGAACTCTTTCAGCAGCGGTACGCAAGCGTAAGAGAACAGGTAGTTACCGTATTCTGCGGTATCGGAGATAACCACGTTCATTTCGTACAGACGCTTACGCGCGATGGTGTTCGCGATCAGCGGCAGTTCGTGCAGTGATTCGTAGTAAGCGGACTCTTCGATGATGCCGGAATCCACCATGGTTTCAAACGCCAGCTCAACGCCCGCTTTCACCATCGCGATCATCAGAACGCCTTTATCGAAGTACTCCTGCTCGCCGATTTTACCTTCAAACTGCGGAGCGGTTTCGAACGCGGTTTTACCGGTCTCTTCACGCCAGGTCAGCAGTTTCTTATCGTCGTTGGCCCAGTCAGCCATCATACCGGAGGAGAATTCACCGGAGATGATGTCATCCATATGTTTCTGGAACAGCGGCGCCATGATCTCTTTCAGCTGTTCGGACAGCGCGTAAGCACGCAGTTTCGCCGGGTTGGACAGACGGTCCATCATCAGGGTGATACCGCCCTGTTTCAGCGCTTCGGTAATGGTTTCCCAGCCGAACTGAATCAGTTTTTCGGCGTAAGCCGGATCGGTACCTTCAGCCACCAGCTTGTCAAAGCACAGCAGAGAACCAGCCTGCAGCATACCGCACAGGATAGTCTGCTCGCCCATCAGGTCAGATTTCACTTCCGCAACGAAGGACGATTCCAGTACGCCCGCACGGTGGCCGCCGGTCGCCGCTGCCCATGCTTTGGCGATCGCCATTCCTTCGCCTTTCGGATCGTTTTCCGGGTGAACCGCGATCAGCGTCGGTACGCCGAAGCCACGCTTGTACTCTTCACGCACTTCCGTACCCGGACATTTCGGTGCCACCATCACCACGGTGATGTCTTTGCGGATCTGCTCGCCCACTTCGACGATGTTGAAGCCGTGGGAATAGCCCAGCGCCGCGCCGTCTTTCATCAGCGGCTGAACGGAACGCACAACGTCGGAGTGCTGTTTGTCCGGCGTCAGGTTAACCACCAGGTCAGCCTGCGGGATCAGCTCTTCATAGGTCCCGACTTTGAAGCCGTTTTCGGTCGCTTTACGCCAGGATGCACGCTTTTCAGCAATCGCTTCTTTACGCAGCGCATAGGAGATATCCAGGCCGGAATCACGCATGTTCAGGCCCTGGTTCAGGCCCTGCGCGCCACAGCCGACAATGACCACTTTTTTACCCTGAAGGTAGCTCGCGCCATCGGCGAATTCATCGCGGCCCATAAAGCGACATTTACCCAGCTGCGCCAACTGCTGGCGCAGATTCAGTGTATTAAAGTAGTTAGCCATGGTGATACCTCGTGATGTTGTACTGTCTTATTGTTCGGTTCGCTTTTGCGAGAATGAACTTACTATATGACAGGAAATTTATTGCGGAAATTGATATATTCACAACGTCATGTTGCAATTTATGCAATATAAAATCGTGGAGTACGGCCTGTGGATTTACGCGATCTGAAAACCTTCCTGCATCTGGCTGAAAGCCGCCATTTTGGCCGCAGCGCGCGGGCGATGCACGTCAGCCCTTCCACCCTTTCACGCCAGATCCAACGCCTGGAAGAAGATCTCGGACAGCCGCTGTTTGTTCGCGATAATCGCACCGTCACCCTGACCGAGGCTGGCGAAGAGCTACGCCTGTTCGCGCAGCAGACGCTGCTACAGTACCAGCAGCTTCGTCATGCCATCGATCAGCAAGGTCCTTCACTTTCCGGCGAGCTACATATCTTCTGCTCGGTGACGGCAGCCTACAGCCACCTGCCGCCAATTCTCGATCGCTTCCGCGCTGCCCACCCTTCGGTGGAGATTAAGCTTTCTACCGGCGATGCCGCCGATGCGATGGAGAAAGTCGTCACCGGCGAGGCCGATCTGGCGATTGCCGGCAAGCCGGAAACGCTACCGGGGTCCGTGGCGTTTTCGATGCTGGAAAACCTGGCGGTGGTGCTGATCGCCCCGGCATTAGCCTGCCCGGTACGTACCCAGGTCAGCCAGGAGAAGCCCGACTGGTCAACCGTACCGTTTATCATGGCCGATCAGGGACCGGTGCGCCGCCGTATCGAACTGTGGTTTCGCCGCCATAAAATCAGCAATCCCTCGATTTACGCCACCGTCGGCGGCCATGAAGCGATGGTGTCGATGGTCGCGCTCGGCTGCGGCGTGGCCTTAATTCCGGAAGTGGTACTGGAGAACAGTCCGGAACCGGTACGCAATCGCGTAATGATTCTGGAACGCAGCGATGAGAAAACGCCGTTTGAGCTGGGCGTGTGCGCACAAAAAAAGCGGCTGTATGAGCCGCTTATTGATGCTTTCTGGTCTATTTTGCCGAACCACTGATATTTTTGCCGGGTGGCGGCGCAAACGCCTTACCCGGCCTGTGATCTGATGGCAGGCCGGGTAAGTGCAGCGCCATCAGGCGTTAACCCGCGAGAAAAAACCTGAACGCCGGGTTGTTGGTTTCATCGTGGCAGTCGTAACCCAGCTCATGGAGTCGGGTTTCGAAATCCGGCTCATGATCGCCAAGCTCGAACGCCGCCAGCACGCGACCATAATCGGTTCCGTGGCTACGGTAGTGGAACAGCGAGATGTTCCAGTGGGTGCCTAACGTATGCAGGAACTTGAGCAGCGCTCCCGGCGATTCGGGAAATTCGAAGCTGAACAGGCGCTCCTGCAGCGGTTTTGACGGCCGCCCGCCGACCATATAGCGCACATGAAGTTTCGCCATTTCGTCATCGGAAAGATCGACAACGCTATAGCCGCCTTCGTGCAGCAGGCTCAGAATCTCTTTACGTTCTTCCACACCGCGGCTCAGACGAACCCCGACAAAAATGCAGGCATCTTTGGCATCAGCAAAACGGTAGTTGAACTCGGTCACTGAACGGCCGCCCAGCAGCTGACAGAACTTCAGGAAGCTGCCTTTCTCCTCCGGAATGGTCACCGCCAGCAGCGCTTCACGTTGCTCTCCCAGCTCGCAGCGTTCGGAAACGTAGCGCAGACCGTGGAAATTGACGTTAGCACCGGACAGGATATGCGCCAGGCGTTCGCCACGGATGTTATGCTGCGCAATATACTTTTTCATTCCTGCCAGCGCCAGCGCGCCAGACGGTTCAGCCACGGCGCGAACATCTTCGAACAGGTCTTTCATCGCCGCGCAAATCGCATCGCTGTCGACGGTGATAATATCGTCAAGATACTCCTTGCAGAGGCGGAAGGTCTCGTCACCGATACGTTTCACCGCCACGCCTTCGGCAAACAGCCCGACACGGGGCAGATCGACCGGGTGCCCGGCGTCCAGCGCCGCTTTCAGACAGGCGGAGTCCTCCGCTTCCACCGCAATCACTTTGATCTGCGGCATCAGCTGCTTGATCAGCACCGCTACGCCTGCGGCGAGCCCACCGCCACCCACCGGGACAAACACGCGATCCAGGTGCGCATCCTGCTGTAGCAGCTCCAGCGCCAGGGTGCCTTGCCCGGCAATCACCATCGGGTGATCAAACGGCGGGACCCAGGTGAAGTTCTGCTGTTGCGCCAGCTCGATAGCTTTCGCTTTCGCTTCATCGAAATTAGCGCCGTGCAGCAGTACCTCGCCGCCAAAGTTACGCACGGCATCCACTTTGATATCCGCCGTGGCAACCGGCATCACGATCAGCGCCTTCACGCCAAGACGCGATGCCGAGAACGCCACTCCCTGGGCGTGGTTGCCCGCAGAAGCGGTAATCACCCCCTGCGCTTTTTGCTCTTCCGTCAGGCCTGCCATCATTGCGTAGGCCCCGCGCAGCTTGAAGCTATGAACCGGCTGGCGATCTTCGCGCTTCACCAGAATCACGTTATCAAGACGCGACGAGATTTTTTCCATTTTTTGCAACGGCGTAATCTGCGCCGCTTCATAGACCGGCGCGCGTAGCACCGCCCTGAGATATTCCGCCCCTTCGGGGGCGGCAGACAGGGGTTGCGATTCAGCCATCATTAACCCCCCAGTTTCGATTTATCGCGCACCGCGCCTTTATCGGCGCTGGTTGCCAGGCTGGCATACGCACGGAGTGCAAAGGAAACCTGACGTTCACGCGCTTTCGGCGTCCAGGCGCGATCGCCGCGGGCCTCTTGTGCTTCGCGACGCGCGGCGATTTCGGCATCGCTCAGCTGCAGATGAATACCCCGGTTCGGAATATCAATGGCAATCATATCGCCGTCTTCAATGATCGCAATATTGCCGCCGCTGGCCGCTTCCGGTGAGACGTGACCAATCGACAGGCCCGAGGTGCCGCCGGAGAAACGGCCGTCTGTTATCAGCGCACAGGCTTTACCCAGGCCCATCGACTTCAGGAAGCTGGTCGGATAAAGCATTTCCTGCATCCCCGGCCCGCCTTTCGGCCCCTCATAGCGAATCACCACCACATCGCCTGCAACGATTTTACCGCCGAGGATAGCCTCAACCGCATCGTCCTGGCTTTCGTAAACTTTCGCCGGGCCGGTGAATTTCAGAATACTGTCATCCACCCCTGCGGTTTTAACGATGCAACCGTTTTCCGCAAAGTTGCCGTACAGAACCGCCAGGCCGCCGTCTTTGCTGTAAGCATGCTCCAGCGAACGGATACACCCTTCGGCACGATCGTCATCCAGCGTATCCCAGCGGCAGTCTTGCGAGAAAGCCTGGGTCGTCCGGATACCCGCCGGGCCGGCGCGGAACATTTTTTTCACCGCGTCATCTTTAGTCAGCATGACATCATATTGCTCAAGCGTTTGCGGCAGCGTCAGGCCGAGAATGTTTTTCACATCGCGGTTCAGCAGCCCGGCGCGATCGAGCTCGCCAAGAATCCCCAGCACGCCGCCCGCACGGTGCACATCTTCCATATGGTACTTCTGCGTGCTCGGCGCCACCTTACACAGCTGCGGAACCTTGCGGGACAGCTTATCGATATCACTCATAGTGAAGTCGATTTCCGCTTCCTGCGCAGCGGCTAACAGGTGCAGAACGGTATTCGTCGAACCGCCCATGGCGATATCCAGGGTCATGGCGTTTTCAAATGCCGCTTTGCTGGCGATGTTGCGCGGCAACGCTGACGCATCATCCTGCTCGTAATAGCGTTTAGTCAGCTCAACGATGCGTTTCCCTGCGTTAAGGAACAGCTCCTTACGGTCGGCGTGAGTCGCCAGCAGAGAGCCGTTACCCGGCTGGGACAGACCCAGCGCTTCGGTCAGGCAGTTCATTGAGTTAGCGGTAAACATCCCCGAACAGGAACCGCAGGTCGGACAGGCGGAACGCTCGACCCGATCGCTCTGTTCGTCGGAGACTTTTGGATCCGCCCCCTGAATCATCGCATCGACGAGGTCGAGTTTGATGATTTTATCAGAAAGCTTGGTTTTCCCGGCTTCCATTGGGCCACCGGAAACAAAAATCACCGGAATATTCAGGCGTAAGGACGCCATCAGCATCCCCGGGGTGATTTTGTCGCAGTTGGAAATGCAGACCATGGCATCGGCGCAGTGCGCGTTAACCATGTACTCAACCGAGTCGGCGATCAGTTCACGGGATGGCAGTGAATAAAGCATACCCCCATGCCCCATAGCGATCCCATCATCCACCGCGATGGTGTTGAATTCTTTGGCAACGCCGCCTGAGGCTTCAATCTGCTCAGCAACCAGCTTACCCAGATCGCGCAGATGTACGTGACCCGGCACGAACTGGGTGAAGGAGTTAACAACGGCGATAATCGGCTTACCGAAATCGGCATCGGTCATCCCGGTTGCGCGCCACAGCGCGCGGGCACCCGCCATATTACGGCCATGAGTGGTGGTGGCGGAACGGTACTTAGGCATGCTTTAGTTACTCCCAGTCTCTGTGACATGGGGCGCTGCGTGCCGCCCCATTTTTTTATGCTTATGCTTGAATATATTTACGGGTTAACCTGATCCAACCAGCCCCATTTATCTTCGGTTTCACCGGTGAAGAGGCCAAAGAAAGCTTGCTGAATACGTTTGGTGACCGGGCCGCAGCGACCTTCGCCAACCTGAATACCGTCAACGCTGCGTACCGGGGTGATTTCCGCAGCAGTACCAGACATAAAGACTTCATCCGCCAGATACAGAGATTCGCGGGACAGCACCTGCTCGCGGACTTCAATATCCAGATCTTTTGCCAGTTTAATGATCGCGTCGCGGGTAATGCCCGGCAGCGCAGAAGAGGTAAATGGCGGAGTGAACAACACGCCATCTTTCACTTCAAACAGGTTCTCACCCGCGCCCTCGGAGATATAGCCGTTGACGTCCAGCGCGATTCCTTCCTGATAACCATGGCGGCGCGCTTCGCTGCCAACCAGCAGGGAAGAGAGGTAGTTACCACCGGCTTTTGCGGCAGTCGGGATGGTGTTGGGCGCGGCACGGTTCCAGGAAGAAACCATCGCATCGATCCCCTGATCCAGCGCTTCAGCGCCAAGATAAGCTCCCCACGGGAACGCCGCGATGATCACGTCAGTACTGTATCCCGCAGGCGGGTTAACGCCCATGCCGACGTCGCCAACAAAGATCAGTGGACGAATATAAGCGCTGGTCAGGTTATTTTTGCGGATAACTTCGCGGCAGGCTTCCATCAGCTCATCAATGCTTTGAGAGACCGGAAAACGATAGATTTTGGCTGAGTCATGCAGACGCTGCATATGTTCGCGATGACGGAACACCACGGGTCCTTTATGCGAGTCGTAGCAACGGATGCCTTCAAACACGGAAGTGCCGTAGTGAAGCGCGTGAGACATCACGTGAACCTTCGCCTCTCCCCACGGAACCATCTCACCGTTGAACCAAATGTAATCAGCTTTTTTCGTCGTCATTTTTCTTCCCTTGCGCTTATGCGCGGATTTGTTGTGATGTTGGTTGCTGGATCTCGACGCAGGCGACGTCGACCAGCTTACTTAATTGACTAAACAGTAATTCGACGGGCCGCTGACTGGCAACGGTCAATTCAATATTTATGTTGCCGGCATCTGCCGTGGTTTCCATATTCATGGAACAAACCTGAAAGCCGCGGTGGCGTACCACGCGCAGCACACGTTCTAAGGTTTCCGGGTTGAAGCGAGCCTGTAAAGCGACCTGATGTTGCATCATGATAATTTCTCCAGCATTTCTGCATTACTGGCACCGGGCGGTACCAACGGCCAGACGTTCTCAAGTTCATCGATTGAGACATGAAGCAGGTATGGCCCCTGGCTCGAAAGCATGGTGTCGAGAGCCGCTTCAACCTGGTCTTTACGGGTGATGTGCTGACCAGGAATGCCAAAGGCGCTGGCCAGCGTGACAAAATCGGGGTTATCGGTGAGGGTGGTTTCGCTATAGCGCTCCTCGAAAAACAGCTGCTGCCACTGACGCACCATGCCCAAACGCTGGTTATCCAGTAACAGGATCTTCAACGGCAGCTGTTTACGTTTCACCGTACCCAGCTCCTGCACGTTCATCATGAACGAGCCATCGCCGGAGACGCAGATAACGGTATCGTTCGGACGGGCAACCTGAGCGCCAACCGCAGCAGGCAGGCCAAAACCCATCGTGCCCAAACCGCTGGAGGTAATAAAATTCTCAGGGCGTGTATAGGTCATATGCTGCGCTGACCACATTTGATGTTGACCCACGTCGGTTGTGACAACGCTATCGACCGGCTTACGGTCGGAGAGCTGTTTGAGCAGCAGCGGCGCGTAAATGCCCTCACCCGGATGGTCATAGCGCCATGCGTGCTCGTCACGCAGCGCCTGATTATGCTGGCGCCAGGCGTCGATAGTCAGCGGTTTCTGCAGCGCTGGCAACAACGTATTCAGATCGCCCACCAGGGCGACATGCGCCTGACGCAGCTTGTTCAGCTCCGCCGGATCGATATCCAGATGGATAACCCTGGCGTGCGGAGCAAAGGTGTTCAGTTTCCCGGTGACACGGTCATCGAAGCGTGCGCCGACAGCGATCAGCAGGTCACATTCCTGTACCGCCAGGTTGGCCGCTTTGGTGCCGTGCATCCCCAGCATTCCCAGATAGTACGGATAGCCCGCATCAACAGCCCCCAGCCCCTTCAGCGTGCAGGTAGCCGGCATTTGCGTCACGGCGATAAATTCGCGTAAAGCAGGAACCGCCTGCGCCATGCCCACACCACCGCCAACGTACAGCATCGGTTTTTGCGCGGTGGCTAACATCTGCAGCGCCTGCTCAACTTCTGCGTGAGGGAAGGCAATATCGTTATCAACCGTTGAGAAATACGGTTCAAGTTCGCCCTTCGCCAGCTGGATATCTTTTGGGATATCAACCAGAACCGGGCCTGGGCGGCCAGAGTTTGCGACCTGGAAAGCTTCAGCGATCACTTGCGGCAGTTCTTCCAGCGACTGCACGAGGAAACTATGTTTCGTACAAGCCAGAGACAAACCAAGGACATCCACTTCCTGGAAAGCATCGGTACCGATAAACGGCGCCGCGACCTGACCGGTGATGGCGACAACCGGGATAGAGTCCAGTAACGCGTCAGCCAGACCGGTGATCAGGTTCGTCGCGCCTGGACCTGATGTGGCGATACACACGCCGGTTTTGCCGGTGGCACGAGCATAGCCGATGGCGGCCATCGCCGCCCCTTGCTCGTGGCGGCACAACAGGTGTTCCACGCCGCCGTCATACAATGCATCGTAAACCGGCATAATCGCGCCACCAGGATAGCCAAAAACCGTGTCGACCCCCTGTGTCCGCAAAGCATGTACTACCCACTGCGCCCCATTCATAGTTAGTTCCCCGTCATAGTTCGGGAGAAACAGAATTTTATGCTACTCGTCATTCTCTGCTCCTCGCTTATCATTTTTAAGTTATAAAAAAACCCCCGGACCTTTCGGTGCGGGGGTCTTAGTTCGTTAAGGCTTGATTTCTAAGCCTTTTCTCGTCCAAGTGCAGCCCCGCACGGTGGGATAATAATCACCACCACGCTAATCACGACCAGGCTAATCACTCGTAGAAGGGCTGTCATTTTCTGTACTTTCTGGCTTCTTGTTCGAAGGAATGCCTAAAGAGTTACCACAGATATGACAATAAACACAAGATTTTTTTATACATTACTTACTGATCGCGCTAACAATTTTTTGTAAAACATTTGTTTTTAATAGAAAAAATATAAAATGAAAAAAATTCAATTTATCGCTCTTTTTTATGACGATGCGGCAGTTTCCCCAATACCCTATTTCACTATGTTGACCGCCTGCGATGCCGATTCCACCATGAGTGAAATGTCACGCTATCCGGCGATATTCGCTGGAACATGCCGCGCAGAATATATTTTTTACTGCTTACTGACCATTATTAAACCGACATAATGCCCGTACTCAGGAGGCATTATGTCACTCGCGATTATTTACACACGGGCTGCTTTCGGTATCAGTGCCCCGCTTATTACGATCGAAATTCATATCAGCAACGGGCTTCCCGGGTTAACCATGGTAGGGCTTCCTGAAACCACGGTAAGAGAGGCTCGCGACCGGGTACGCAGCGCAATAATTAACAGCGGCTATACGTTCCCGGCCAAAAAGATCACCATCAATCTGGCTCCTGCCGATTTGCCAAAAGAAGGCGGGCGATATGATCTCCCCATCGCTCTCGCGCTTCTGGTCGCCTCAGAGCAGCTAGATGCGTCCAGGTTGAATCAATATGAGTTTATCGGCGAGCTCGCGCTCACAGGGGCGCTACGTGGCGTTCCTGGCGCTATCTCCAGCGCAATGGAGGCGATAAAAGCCGGACGACAAATTATCGTCGCCGAGGATAACGCCGC
Source organism: Raoultella sp. T31 (assembly GCF_002806725.1). Classification (NCBI taxonomy): domain Bacteria; kingdom Pseudomonadati; phylum Pseudomonadota; class Gammaproteobacteria; order Enterobacterales; family Enterobacteriaceae; genus Klebsiella; species Raoultella sp. T31. Next base: position 2,846 of record NZ_PIBO01000047.1, on the reverse strand, counting down.
GGAAGTGGGGCTCATTGAGGGCCATGAGTGCCTTGTCGCCGGGCATCTGCAGGAAGTGTGTGCCTTTCTCGAGGGACGCCATGCGCTCACCCCTTCCCTGCCGGAGGAAGAACATCCTGATGACCCGCTACCTGACCTGAGCGATGTTATTGGCCAGCAGCAAGGAAAACGTGCGTTGGAAATCGTTGCCGCAGGGGGTCACAACCTGCTGTTGATTGGCCCTCCCGGTACAGGAAAAACCATGCTTGCCAGCCGACTGCCAGGTCTTCTGCCGCCATTAAGTAATCAGGAGGCGCTCGAAAGCGCCGCCATCCTTAGTCTGTTGAACCGCCATCATGCCACTAAACAGTGGCGCAGGAGGCCGTTTCGCAGCCCACATCACAGCGCGTCTCTCGCAGCCATGGTGGGAGGCGGTTCAATCCCGATCCCCGGAGAGATCTCGCTGGCACACAACGGGGTGCTATTTCTGGATGAACTACCGGAGTTTGAACGTCGGGTGTTGGATGCTTTGCGGGAGCCGATAGAGTCCGGGAAAATACATATTTCACGAACGCGTGCGAAAATTGACTACCCGGCACATTTTCAGCTTATCGCGGCCATGAATCCCAGCCCAACCGGGCATTACCAGGGTCATCATAATCGCGCATCACCGGAACAAATCTTACGCTATCTGGGGCGCCTGTCCGGGCCGTTTCTCGACCGGTTCGATCTCTCGCTGGAAATTCCGCTCCCGCCTCCAGGCGTGCTCAGCCAGGCCGTCGCTGGCGTGGAAAATAGCGCCAGCGTAAGGAAGCGGGTTCTCGCCGCCCGAGACAAACAGCTGGCCCGGCAGGAGAAACTCAATGCCGACCTGGAGAGTAATGAAATGAAAATCTGGTGTCCGCTCAGTAAAGAGGATGCTATCTGGCTGGAACAGGTGCTATCGCAGCTGGGGCTTTCTATCCGCGCCTGGCAGCGTCTGCTGAAAGTCGCCCGGACCATCGCCGACATAGGAGGTGAATCCCGTATTGAGCGCCGCCACCTGCAGGAGGCCCTTGGCTATCGAGCGATAGACAGAATGCTGAACCATCTGCAAAAACTCATGGCGTAAAAAAAGGGCTTACGCCCTTTTTCTTAATCATCGCTTTCGGTGTAATCTTCAGCGCCTTCAACCTGCGGTTTACCGCCGGACAGCGTATGAAAACGCTTAGGCCGCTTAATACGCGCCATATACTTAAGCCAGACGCGTTCCATTTCCGTGGCTGGCTCACGTTCACCACGACATACCGAAACAAATTGTTTTTCATCTTCGGTGACAGGTTCGCGTTTACCCAGTTCCAGTTCGTTCAGGGCATAACCATGCTGTTCCAGCAGTTGTGCCTCTTTGATGGTGAAATCACCATGACGGGAAAACCCGCGCGGATAATGTTTATTATCGAAAAAACGATTAGTCGTCATAAAGCTTTCCGCCATCCTACACGCTCCTGATTCTTTGGCCGAGCTATTTATGGCGCGGAGTATTAGTTACGCTTGACAGAGTGTAAAACAAAAGATTTAAATCATTACGACAAATAATTTTGCGGAGAAGAGTGTGGATACGGAATTGCTCAAAACTTTCCTTGAGGTGAGCAGAACTCGCCACTTTGGACGAGCAGCAGAGGCGCTTTATCTGACGCAGTCGGCCGTCAGCTTTCGTATTCGTCAGTTGGAAAACCAGCTCGGCGTTAACCTTTTTACCCGCCATCGCAATAACATCCGCCTGACGTCAGCCGGCGATAAACTCCTGCCGTATGCCGAAACCCTGATGAACACCTGGCAGGCAGCACGAAAAGAGGTTGCAAACGCTTCCCGGCATAATGAATTCTCAATTGGCGGCAGCGCATCTTTGTGGGAATGCATGCTTAACGGATGGCTGGGGAAGCTCTACAAAGAGCCCTGTAACCTGCAGTTTGAAGCGCGGATTGCGCAGCGACAATCGCTTGTTAAACAGTTACATGAACGACAGCTTGATCTACTGATCACAACAGAATCGCCGAAAATGGACGAATTAAGCAGCCAGTTACTCGGTAATTTTACCCTGGCACTCTACTGCGCCTCGCCATTTAAGACGAAGAATGAATTGAATTATTTGCGCCTGGAATGGGGCCCGGACTTCCAACAAAATGAAGTCGGACTGATTGGCGGTGATGATGTTCCGCTGCTGACAACCAGTTCTGCTGAACTGGCCTGTCAGCAACTCGCCGCGCTAAATGGCTGCACATGGCTGCCGACACGCTGGGCGAAGGATAAAAGCGGCCTGCATACGGTGACGGACAGTACAACGCTATCTCGGCCCCTGTACGCTATCTGGCTACAAAACAGCGATAAACAGGTACAGATCCGCGAAATACTGAAGACAAACATACTGGAATAATGCACGCCTCCGGGGACCCGGGGACGGAGGATGCCGGGAAATTCTGGAGATGGAAAATAACGGACAAAAAAAATCCTTTGCCTGGGCAAAGGATTATATATGGCAGGGGCGGAGAGACTCGAACTCGCGACACCCGGTTTTGGAGACCGGTGCTCTACCAACTGAGCTACGCCCCTAAATTTCCTACTATTAAGCCCACTAATTGACTTAGCAGGCTTAACTTTTAATAAGTGGCGGAACGGACGGGACTCGAACCCGCGACCCCCTGCGTGACAGGCAGGTATTCTAACCGACTGAACTACCGCTCCACCGAATTCTGTTTTACTGCTACCGGTTGTCACCCCGGTTGACTACTTTAACTGTCGAACCACTCACAACATCGCTGTGATTGCGTTCTTAATTTGATGCCTGGCAGTTCCCTACTCTCACATGGGGAGACCCCACACTACCATCG
>NZ_PIBO01000046.1:0-37583 GCF_002806725.1 Raoultella sp. T31 | reverse complement strand
GGCGGCGCGAGCGCCTGATCCGGGCTACCCGACCGCACGTCCCCGTAGCCCCGGTCAGCGCAGCGCCACCGGGGAATATTTCCGGCCCCCGCGGAAAACCACCCGGATGGCGGCGCGAGCGCCTGATCCGGGCTACCCGACCGCACGTCCCCGTAGCCCCGGTCAGCGCAGCGCCACCGGGGATTTTACCAGGCCCCCGCGGAAAACCACCCGGATGGCGGCGCGAGCGCCTTATCCGGGCTACCCGGCCGCACGACCCCGTAGCCCCGGTCAGCGTAGCGCCACCGGGGAATATTTCCCGACACCAGCGGGCCACCCGGATGGCGGCGCGAGCGCCTTATCCGGGATACCCGACCGCACGTCCTCGTAGCCCCGGTCAGCGTTGCGCCACCGGGGAATATTTCCCGACACCTGCGGGCCACCCGGATGGCGGCGCGAGCGCCTTATCCGGGCTACCTGACTGCACGACCCCGTAGCCCCGGTCAGCGCATCTGGCCGGGCGACCAGATATTGCCGACAGAAGCGCTCTTACATCCGCCGATGCGCCCACTCGCGCAGGCGCTGGAACAGCACGAACAGCGAAGGAATAAACACAATCCCAATCACCGTCGCCACCAGCATGCCGCTGAACACCGTGGTGCCGATAATCCGGCGACTCTGCGCCCCGGCACCGGTAGCGAGCATCATCGGCATAATACCGATAATAAAGGAGATGGCGGTCATCAACACCGCCCGAAAACGCCGGGAGGCTCCCTCGCGGGCGGCATCCACAACCGACATCCCCTCCTCCCGTCTGGCCCGGGCAAACTCGACGATTAATATCGCGTTTTTCGCCGCCAGCGCGATTAACAACACCAGCCCAATCTGCACGTACACATCGTTGGCATAGCCGGCTATCCATAGCCACAGCAGCGCCCCGCCGATAGCGAACAACACCGACAGCATCACGCTGGCCGGCAACGTCCAGCTTTCATACTGGGCGACGAGGAACAACCACGCCATCGCCACCGCCGCCAGGACTATCCAGATGGCCTGGTTGCCGGTCTGCTGCTCCTGCCAGGAGATACCGCTCCACGCGTAACCATACCCCTGCGGCAAATTCGACAGCAGGATTTGTTCCATCACCGCCATTGCCGTGCGGCTGCTGACGCCTTCAGCCGCTGAACCACTCACCGACACCGACGGGAACTGGTTGTACTGCTGAATAAACGGCGCGCCGACGGTAGGGGTGACGGTCACCAGATTGCTCAGCCGGATCCGCTCGCCGTGAAGACTTCGCACGTACAGCTCGCCGATCTGTTCCGCCCGCTCCCGCCACGGCATCTCGTTTTGTACCACCACCGGGTAGACGCGATTATTGATGCTGAAATCCCCGGCGCGCGTCCCGCCAAACGCCGTTTGCAGGCTATTGAAGATCCGCGATACCGGCACATCCAGCCGCGCCGCCTGGTCACGGTCGACGCTGAGCGTCAGCTGCGGAACGTTGCTACTCCAGGTGGTAAACACCTGGCTCAACTGCGGATGCTGGTTCGCCATCTGCAGCACCTGCTGCGTCACCTGCTCCAGCTCCGCCGCCGATTGCCCGGCTTGCGCCAGGATACGTAAATTGAAGCCGGACGCATTGCCCAGCCCCGGCAACGTGGGCGGTGCAAAGGTCATAATGGTCGCCTCCGGCAGCCCCATCAGCTGTCCCTGCAACTTGCTCATCACCTCATTCAGCGGTGGCCGCTGATGCCACTCTTTCAGCATCACCGAGATAAAGCCGCCGTTGGAGGCGCTGGTCCCGTTGAGAATATTAAAACCGGACACCTGAATCACATCCGCAACCGCAGGATTGGCCAGCAGCAGCGTGCGCGCCTGGCTCATCACCGCGTCGGTGCGCTCCAGCGACGCCGCTTCCGGCAGCTGTACGCTGGCGAAGAAGTAGCCCTGATCCTCCTGCGGCAGAAAGCCTTTCGGCATCTGGCTAAAGCTAAAGGCCACCAGGCCAGCGGCGGCGGCCGTCGCCACCAGCGCCAGCCACGGACGACGGTTCATCCGGCCAACCAGCGTGCAGTAGCCGTCGCGCACCGTCGCCAGGGCGCGATTAAAAGCCCGCCAGATGGCGGCAGGCCGCGCGGGCCTCGGGCGCAGCAGCAGCGCGCACAGCGCCGGCGTCAGGGTGAGCGCGACAATACTCGACACCGTCACCGCCGTCGACAACGTGACCGCAAACTGGCGATACAGCTCGCCGACGATCCCCGGCAGCAGCGCCACCGGCACAAACACCGCCAGCAGCACCAGCGTCGTGGCGATAACCGGCCCGGCGATTTGCCGTAGCGCCAGCGCGGTCGCCTCTCCCCGTCCCACGCCTTCGGCGAGATGGGTTTCTACGCTCTCCACCACCACGATGGCGTCATCGACCACCATGGTCAGGGCAAGAATAATAGCGAATAAACTCAGCGTATTGGCGCTATAGCCCAGCAGATAAAGCACGGCAAAGCTGCCAATCAGCGACACCGGGATCGCCAGGGCGACAATCAACGTCGCCCGCCAGCTTTGCAGAAACAGCAATACCACCATCACCACCGCCAGCAGGGTCAGCGCCAACGAGACGGCAATCTCTTTCATCGTCGCCGCCACAAAACGCGTGGTATCGAACTTCACCTCCCAGGTCAGGTCGGCCGGAAAGCGACTGTGCAGGCGGGTCAGTTCGGCGCGCACCGCGTCGGCGACCTGCAGGGCGTTGGCGGTTGGCGTCGGATAGATACCGAGATAGGCGGAGTCTTTGCCGTTCAGCTGCGCGCCGGAACTGTAGCTGCGCGCCCCCAGCTCAATGGTGGCCACGTCGGCGAGGCGAACCAGCTGGCCGTGTTCTCCGCTGCGGATCGCTATCTGGCTGAAGCTTTCCGCATCGCTCAGGCGACCGATGCCGTTGATGGTCAGCGTCTGCTGCTGACCGTTGAATACCGGCGGCGTGCCGACCTGCCCTGCCGCCCCCTGCACGTTCTGCTCACGCAGCGCCTGGGCGATATCGTCGGTCGTCACATTCAGCGCGTTCATGCGATCGGGGCGCAGCCAGATACGCATGCTGTAATCGCGGGCGCCGAACATCCGTACTTCGCCGACGCCCGGCAGACGGGCCAGCGCCTCGCGCACCTGGGTGCTGGCGTAGTTGCTGACGAACAGCGGAGAGAGCGTCTCCAGCGGCGAGTACAGGCTGACGCCCATCAGCAGGTTGCTCGCCCGCTTGCGCACCTGTACGCCGTTCTGCTGCACATCGACGGGGAGCTGCGTTACCGCCTGCGACACCCGGTTTTGCACGTCAATCGCCGCCAAATCGGCATCGGTGCCCGCCGCAAAGGTCAGGCTCAGGCTGTAGGCGCCGTCATCGGAACTGGTGGACTCCATATACAGCATATGGTCAACGCCGTTGAGCTGGGTCTCCAGCGGCGCGGCGATAGCCTCGGCGACATCCGCCGCGCTGGCGCCCGGCCAGCTGGCGCTGACGTTGACCACCGGCGGCGTAATCTGCGGGTATTGCTCCACCGGAATCAGCTTCAGCGATACCGCGCCAATAAAGGTCAGCAGCAGCGCAATCACCATCGCAAAACGCGGGCGACGAATAAAAAACGTCAGCATCCCTTCTCCTTCCTTATTTCAGCACCTGAACGGCAGCACCGTCACGCAGACGCTGCGCGCCGCCCGTTACCACGCGCTCGCCCGCCTGCAGGCCGTCCGCCACGACAAACTGCTGCCCCTGCTGGCCGCCCGACGTCAAACGGCGCAGCGCAACGGTGTTATGCTCCGTCACCACCCAGCTATAGAACCCCTGCGCATCCTGCTGGACGGCGGCAAGCGGGATCATCGGACTCTCCGGCGACTGGCGCGGGCGAAGAATGATCGGCACATTGCCGCCCGGCAGCAGGCGATGCTGCGGATTGGCGAATTCGGCGCGCAGCACTACGCTGGCGGTACGGGTATCAATCCGGTTATCGACCGAAGTCAGCACGCCATCTTCCCGCCTGCCGTCGGGTTCGATCTGCGCCAGCCACGCCTGCTTCAGCGCGCCAATATCGGCATGCTGCCCGGCTTTACTGTAAAAGGCGGCTTCATCTAAGGCGAAAGAGACGCGAATCGGGTCGAGCTGGACGATATCTACCAGCATGCCGCTGCTCGGCCCCACCAGGCTGCCGACATGAAAGCGGCTGTGGCCAATACGCCCGCTTAGCGGCGAGTCGATGCGCATATAATCCAGCGTAATTCGCTGCGCGGTGACGCGCGCTTTCGCCTGTTCGACGGCGGCGGCGGCCACATCGCGTTGCATGCGGGCGTTATCGACATCGTTGCGGCTGATGGAGTGACTGTTTTTCAACTGTTGATAGCGGGTCAGCAGCTGCCGGGCCTGATGCAGCGAAGCCTGCGCGCTTTTCAGTTCAGCCTCGGCCAGCGCCAGCGCAGCCCGGGGTTGGGCATCATCGAGGGTAAACAGGCGCTCGCCTTTGCTGACGTACTGCCCGTCCTGGAAGTGGCGCTGGACAATCGTCCCCTCGGTGCGCGCGCGGATCTCCACGTCATGAATCGCTTCAATGCGGCCAGGAAGCGGGCGTTCGGCTACATGCGGCAGAAGCTGAACGATGGCCGCGCGAACCGGAATGGCAGGTGCGGCGGCGGCCGTCAGGGCATAACCTGTCAGGCCAAGGGTCAGTAAGACCAGGCGCAAAATGTTTGTCATCGGGATTCCTTACTGGCGGCGCAGCGTCCCTCCCCTGAACGGAGAGGGACGACGGGCGGATCAGGCGGTTTTACGGAACGGACGGGTCAGCCGCTTCTCGACTTCCACCACCAGGAACATCACGATGGCAATCGCCAGGGTGATAAACCAGTAGCGCAGCGGCAGCGACTCGGTGCCAAACATGGTCTGCATAAACGGCAGGTAGATAATCGCCAGCTGCAGGAGCAGCAGCACGCCGCTGACCAGCCAGATGCCTTTGTTGCGCAGCAGGCCGGTATTTAATGAGAAGCCCTCGCTGCGACGGCAGTTAATCATGTACACCCACTGCGCGGTCACCAGCATCTGCAGCAGCACGGTACGGATAAACTCGGCGCTATGGCCGCGCGGCGCCAGCCAGGCCTCAAGAATAAAGGCGGCGACGGCAATCATGGTGCCGACGAAGGCGACGCGCCAGATGGCGAAGCCATCCATGACGTGCTGGCCGGTTTTCCGCGGCGGACGGTTCATCACGTTGCGCTCCGCGGCTTCGAAAGCGAGACCGAAAGAGAGCGTGGCGGAGGTCGCCATGTTCATCCACAGAATCAACACCGGCGTCAGCGGAATAATGTTCCCCGCCAGCAGGGCGATAATAATCAGCAGCCCCTGTGCCAGGTTGGTGGGCATAATAAACAGAATCGTTTTCTTCAGGTTGTCGTAGACGCGACGCCCCTCTTTCACCGAGCTGGCAATGGTGGCGAAGTTGTCGTCCGTCAGCACCATGTCGGCCGCCTCTTTGGTCACTTCGGTGCCCTTGATCCCCATCGCAATACCGACGTCGGCCTGGCGGAGCGCCGGGGCATCGTTCACGCCATCGCCGGTCATGCCGACGACTTCGCCGGTATCCTGTAGCGCTTTGACCAGGCGTAGCTTATGCTCCGGGCTGGTACGGGCAAAAATGTCGTACTCCACGGCGGCCTTCGCCAGTTCGCCATCGTCCATGTGCTCCAGTTGATAGCCGGTCATCGCCTGGTGGCTGTTGGTGATCCCCAGCATCTGGCCGATGCTCATTGCCGTTTGCGGGTGATCGCCGGTGATCATTTTCACGCGGATCCCTGCGGTCTGGCAGGCGTGAATCGCCTCAATGGCCTCCGGACGCGGCGGATCCATCATTCCGGCGATGCCGAGGAACACCAGACCTTCACGCAGATCGTCGTGGGTCAGCGTCGTGCTACCGGCCTGCGCCGGTTTACAGGCGGCGGCAACCATGCGCAGCCCCTGACTGGCGAAGCGCGAGATCTCATCCTCCCAGTACTGGCGCTCGAACGGAACCGTGCCCTGCTTTGTCATCTGCTCGCGGCACAGCGCGAAAATCACATCCGGCGCGCCGGTGAGCAGCACGCGCTCAACATTGTCGATTTTCTGCTGCGTCGCCATGTACTTATACTGGGAATCAAACGGAATTTTGGCTATCAGCTGCGTCTCAACCGGCGGCAGTTTTGCCTTCGCCGCCAGCACTTTTAACGCCCCTTCGGTCGGCCCGCCGGTAATGCCCCACAGGCCGCGCGCGTCCTGCACCAGCTGGCTGTCGTTGCACAGGTCAATGGTACGCAGATACGTTTCCAGCACGCTTCCGGCATGAACCTGTACCGGCTCATCCCTGCCTTCCAGATAAATATTGCCCTGCGGCTCGTAGCTGTCGCCCTCAACCCGGTAGCAGCAGTCGGCAGTGATAATCGCTTTGACCGTCATTTCGTTCATGGTCAGCGTACCGGTTTTATCCGAACAGACCACGGTCATCGCGCCTAGCGTTTCTACCGTCGGGAGCTTGCGAATAATGGCGTGTTTGCGCGCCATCGCCTGCACCCCGAGGGAGAGAATGATCGAGATAATCGCCGGCAGCCCTTCCGGGACCGCCGCAACGGCCAGGCTAATCAGCGAGAGCAGCAGCTCCCCCATCGGGATATCACGCAGGGCCAGGCTGAAGACGAACAGCGCCACCATCATGGCGAGGATAATGACGAAAATCGCTTTCCCCAGCTTATCCATCTGCACCAGCAGCGGCGTGCGATGCTTCTCGATACCGGCCATCATCTGGTTGATGTGCCCAAGTTCCGTCTCCTGCCCGGTCGCCGTCACCACGCCGACGCCACCGCCGGCGCTGATGGTCGTACCGGAAAACACCATGTTGGTGCGATCGCCCAGCGGCAGCTCGCCTTGCAGCGCATCGGTGATTTTATCCACCACCGTTGATTCGCCGGTCAGGATCGCCTCTTCCACGCGCAGGTTGTGGGTTTCGATAAGACGCATATCCGCCGGAACGCGGTCGCCCGCCCGCAGAATAACGATATCCCCCGGCACCAGCTCGCGGGTGGGCAGGGTTTCGTGTTTACCGTTGCGCTGTACCCGCGCGTTGCTGGAGAGCATGTTGCGGATCCCCTGCAGCGATTTTTCGGCGTTACTCTCCTGCACGTGGCCAATCAGGGCGTTAATGACCGTGACGCCGAGGATAACCAGGGTATCGACCCAGTGCCCCATCACCGCCGTCAGCGCCGCTGCGGCCAGCAGGACGAAAATCAGCACATCGTTAAAGTGGGCGAGGAAACGCAGCCAGGCTGGCTTGCTTTTCTTTTCCGGCAGCGCGTTAGGGCCAAAGGAGGCCAGGCGCTCCGCGGCTTCGGCGGAGCGTAATCCCTCGGCGCGGCTTTTGTTCTGCGCCAGCACCCGATCTACGCTCTGCTGGTAAGCGGGCTGCGATGCCGTGTCCCCGGCAGGGGGGGTATTATGGGGATGAATCATTCTGGTCAAAATAAATTTTCCTTATAAATTCCGTCATTCGGAAAGCCTGAGATCATTTCTGGCCAATGAACGAATATAATTTTATATAGCGAGGTAAAAGTTGATCCAGGACAATTTACACCCCCTCGCAAAATTTAAAATTCATGATAAGTTAATTCCTTAAACAACTATTACAGAATATTAATAAACATATATTAAACGAGGTCAATTATGTTTGGAATCTACCGCGGACGCCGCCTGGCGCTGTACATCCTGCTGGCTATTATTATTGCCACAGCGGTGGGATATAGCACCTATACTTTTGTAAAGTATACGCTTTAATAATGACGTTAATTGACATTAAGGTGTAATTAATTTAATTACAAACAACGCAAAAAATATTAACAGGAGAAATAAAAATATAATATTAGCGCTACGAATAATGACGTAAAATAATCACTCAGGAAAGTATATTGCGTTGCCTGTCATTTTACCGGACAATATGTTTTTTAACTGATGATTAACAAGTAATGAAACATCCGCTCGAAACGCTGATCGCTGCCGCAGGCATTTTAGTGTTGGCCCTGCTCTCTTGTTTACTGCTGCCAGCGCCGTCCCTTGGGTTAACGCTGGCGCAAAAACTGGTCGATACCTTCCATCTGATGGATCTCAACCAGCTCTATACCCTGCTCTTTTGCCTGTGGTTCTTAGCGCTGGGCGCGATAGAATATGTGGTGCTGCGTTGGGTCTGGCGCCGCTGGTTTTCCCTTGAGCGCTAACCCGGTAAAGTCACGCATTCCCGCCACCAGCGCCTCGCACCAGGCGGCATAATCATGGCCGCTTGATGAAGGATGGAAGCTGACGCGGTAGCCTTTATCGCGTAGCGCCTGTTCAAAGGTAAGGGTATTGCTGTAGATCCCGCCATCGGCTCCCGAGGTCTCAAACCGGCCTGCCTGGAGCCAGAAACGTATCGGATAGCGCGGCGACTGCTGATACTGGCGCGTCAGCCAGCCGGCTTCCTCGCCTTTGGGCGCCCACCAGTAAGAGCCCGACAGACTGAGGACATTGGCAAACAGCCGCGGATAGCGCAGCGCGACCCACGATGCGGCCAGGCCGCCGTAGCTGGAGCCGGCGACAACGGTTTTTTGGCGAATGGCATCCAGCCCCTGTTGTCGCAGCCAGGGCAGCAGCTCATGGGCCATAAAATCGGCGAAGAAGGGGTTGGGCGGCAGCTCTTTCGCCCGGCGCGGGTGATCGAGACTATCAATAAACACCACGTTGATCGGCGGCAGCACATGGCTGGCGATCAGGCTGTCCAGCACGTTGGCGAAGCGGTATTCATCCTGATAGGTTTTGCCATCAAACAACATCAGCGTCCAGCGCGCGGGCTGCGGCAAGCGCGGACGGTAGATCATCACTTCCCGGGTATTATGCAAAAAATCGCTGCGCAGCTGATGGCGGGTCAAAGTGCCATAGCGCAACGGCTGCGCCCTACGCTGCGGCGTGCAGTAGCGCGCCGGATTGAGCGCCAGCAGCGAATAGCGGTTCCAGCGATCGCTGGCGCGGTTGACGCTGTTCGGATTCAGCGGATCGGCCTGAGCGCTGACCAGAATCGCCCGCCGCTGCTCGTGTCCGACGCCGTCGACCTGCGGGACATCCGGCGCCAGCTTATATTGCATCAGGGTATCTGCCGGTACCACGTAGCTGCGAAACCAGACATCGGAATGGCCAAGCCGAAACAGCGGATCGTGATCGCCCGCCGGGGATCCCAGCAGGAAGACGTTTTTTCTCGCCCCGCGCCACAGGAAGGTGACGCGCTTGTGTCCTGCATCCACCGGTTCCACCATCGGCGTCCCTTCCTGTTCACGCTCCTGCCAGAAATGCGTCGTAGAGCCACCCGCCGCCAGCTCCTGCATCAGCTGCTGCAAACGGGGACTGACGGGATCCAGTGCCTGGGTTTTCGCCAGCGCGGTGGTCTCCTTCATCCGCCAGCGGAAATGCCAGCGGGTGCCTTCTTCGCCGTGGAGCACCAGCGCTGAAGCGCGGTTCACCGGCAGGGAGAACAGCAGCGTTTGCTCGCCATCCGGCGGCCCTCCAGCCAGCAGCGTACGCAGCCGACGGTTATTTTCATCCAGCAGGCGGGCATCCGTTACCCCGGAAATCGTCGCCGAAACGTAGTTTTCCCCTAACGTCGGCAGATCAAAACAGACTTCGCCGCTGGCATCGAATTTTCCCTGCAGCTCTCCCTGCCGCGAAGAAGATTCGCAGTTCATTGCCACCGCCGGTAGCGCACTCATGCCGATCAGCAGACCACCCCATGCCATTTTCATCGCCCGATTTATCCCTGTAAAAAGCTGTCACTAACGCTAATGCAAATGGTAATTATTTGCAATAACATAAACTCCGCTCGTTCAGGCCATTAGATTTTTCTGATGGGGGAAAGGGATGATTATGGCAATTTCAACCAAGGACATAGCAAATAAAATGTTTAAATATAATAAGATAACTAAACTCTGGGTCACGGGTCTTGCCGTGGCGACACTCGCCGGGCAGGCGCTGGCGGAGGAGACCCTCGTGGTCACCGCGAGCAGTAATGAAGATCCGACCGCCCCGGTCAAAGGGATCGTGGCGACGAAAACGCTTTCCGCGACGAAAACCGCCGCTGGGCTGGTGAAAACCCCGCAGTCGGTCTCGGTCATCACCCGCTATCAGATGGCGGCGCTGGACGTGACGTCGGTGTCACAGGCTCTGCGCTATAGCGCCGGGGTGTTCACCGAGTATCGCGGATCGTCCAACCGCAATGACGAAGTCTTCGTCCGCGGCTTCAGCTATGTACCGAAGTATCTCGACGGCCTGAGCTATGGCGCCACCGCGTCGTCGCAAACCGGCACGATGGATCCGTGGCTGCTGGAGCGCGTCGAGCTGGTACGCGGCCCGGCCTCGGTGCTGTTTGGCCAGGTCAACCCCGGCGGGCTTATCAGCATGACCAGCAAGCGTCCCACCAGCCAGCCGGTACATCAAATCCAGTTCCGTACCGGCAACGACAATCTGGCGGAAGGCGCCTTTGATGTCGGCGGGCCGTTAAGCGACGACGGCCACCTGCTCTATCGCCTCAACGGTATCGCCCGCAGCCAGAACAGCCAGGTCGAGGATTATAAAGAGACGCGCATCGCCATTGCGCCGGCGCTGACGTGGTATCCCAACGATGCGACGCGCTTCACGTTGCTGACCAGCTATCAAAAAGATCCCGACGCCGGTTATCGCAACTTCCTGCCGCGCTACGGCACCGTCAACAGCGTCGATGGCAGCTATATTCCGCGCGACTTTAACGTCAGCGACCCCGGCTACAATCAATCCTGGCGCGAGCAGACTCTCATCGGTTATGAATTTGAGCATCAGCTCAACGACATGCTGACCCTACGGCAGAACGCGCGCTATGGGACGATAAAGCAGAAATATCGCTATCTGGTCTATTCCAACAGCGCAGCCAACAGCTCCGTGCTCTCGCGTCGCGCCCAGCATGAGGAGCGGCAAACCGATGAGTTCGGTATCGATAACCAGCTTGAGGCGCAGTTCACGACCGGTCAGCTGGCGCACACCGTTCTCGGCGGCCTGGACTACAAAACCAGCAAGGATAAGCAGTACCTCGGTCGCGCCGGCGGTTCACAGTACGATCTCGACTGGCGTGCCCCGGTCTATGGCGTGAAGGTCGATGAAAGCACCTTCCGTACCGCCAGCGATGAACAGCAGAATCTCGATCAGGTTGGCCTCTACCTGCAGGATCAGCTGAGCCTGGAAAACTGGGAGCTTCTGCTTTCCGGCCGCTATGACTGGGCGGAAGTGCGTACCACCGACTTTACCGACAGCAGTCGCACCCAGAAAAACGACAGCAAGTTTACCTGGCGTACCGGTCTGCTGTACGCCTTTGACTTTGGCCTGTCGCCCTATATCAGCTACAGCACCTCCTTCGAACCCAACCTGCAAACCAATCGTGCGCCGGGCGTCGCTCCGTTCGACCCCAGCGAAGGGAAACAGGTGGAAGTGGGTGTGAAATATCAGCCTACGCCGACGGCGTTGATGACTCTGGCGATGTACGACCTGACCCAAAGCAACGTTGCGACCTGGAACAGCGCGGCGGGATGGTATGAGAACAGCGGTAAGGTCCGCTCGAAGGGGGTGGAAGCCGAAGCGCACGCTACCTTCTTTGACAACCTCAACCTGATTGCTTCATACACCTGGACCGACGCGGAAACCGTGAATACCACCGTCGCCGGCACCGAAGGGAAAACCCCGGCGCGCATTCCGACCCATATGGCCTCGGCGTTCACCAGCTACACCCTGCCCAATGGCGCGCTAAAAAGCCTGACCGCTGGGGTTGGCGTGCGTTATATCGGCACCAGCTACGGCGATGCGAAAAACACCTTCAAGGTACCGGCGGTGGATCTGTATGACGCGATGGTCAGCTATGAGTTAGGCGAATTGAGCTCGAGCCTGAAAGGGGCGAAAGCGCAGTTCAACATCAACAATATCGCCGACACTAAATATGTTGCCTCGTGCGCCGGCGATAGCGCCTGTTTCTATGGTGTGGGTCGTACGGTGACGATGACGGTAAACTACGCCTGGTAGAAGCCCAAAATGCGTCCGCCGGTCTTTCCGGCGGACGCGCCTCAGTGGGCGCGATTGTGATTCTCTTTGCGGTAGGCACCCGGCGGCTGATGAAAGGTGCGGGTAAAAATGCGGGTAAAGGTCTGCTGTGAATCAAAGCCGTATTTCAGACAGATATCGTAAACCCGCTGATCGGTGTCGCGCAGATCGCGCGCCGCCAGCCGCAGTTTACGTTCGCGGATATAGCGCCCCAGACTCTCCCCTTTGTACTGCAAAAAGAGTCGTTGCAGATGCCATTTCGAATAACCAGAGTGACGAGCAATATCATCAATACGCAGCGGTTGATGCAAATTATCATCAATCCACCCGACGATAGTCTCAATCACCTGAGCGGAAATAGTCATAAGTCCTCTCCTCTTGAATCGAAGCAGTATTTATTGCCACCAGGTAGTAAATGATTGCGTCTTATCGGCAACCCAAACCGGCTCGCCAAGCATCGGCGTTAACAACCGCCACGGTCTTTGCTGGCTGGCCGCAGCAAGCTGCTTATAGGGATCGTCCCAGCTGTGTTTCGCCAGCACAAAGCGCCCCGCATGCCCCGGCAGCACCGCGCGAGCGCGGAGATCGTCGGCGGCCTGGGCGGTTTCGTCAGGCATCATGTGAACGTATTTCCAGTCCTGGTCGTACTGACCGTTCTCCATAATCGCCAGATCCACGGAGCCAAACTGTTCGCCGATGGCCTTGAAGTGCGGGCCGTAACCGCCATCGCCGCTGTAGTAAATTTTCTGCTGCGGGGTGACGAACATAAAGCTGGCCCACAGCGTCTGATTACGCTTGAGCCCACGACCGGAGAAATGACGGGCCGGCAGCACATGCACGGTGAGCTCGTCGCTAACCGGCAGCGCCTGATTCCAGTCCGCTTCGCTGATGATGGCGCTCTCCATGCCCCAAAAACGCAGATGCGACCCGACGCCGAGCGGCGTCACCACGCGCTTAATTTTGGGCATCAGCGCTTTGATGGTGGCGTAATCCAGATGGTCGTAGTGGTCGTGCGAAATGATCAGCAGGTCTATCTCCGGCATACCCTCCGCACGCCACGGATAGTCACCCGGGAAAGCTTTATTAATAAATGAGAACGGGGCGGCATAGTCGCTGAAGACCGGATCTATCAGGATGCGTTTCCCCGACAGCTGCAAATACCAGGAGGAGTGGCCGAGCCACACCATCGTATCCTGCCCGAGAGGCAGGCTGGCGAGATCGGTATTGACCAGCGGCAACGGCTGCGCGGGACGGGCGTTTTCGCGTTTAGTCACCAGAAACGACCACCAGGCGGACAGCATATTTTTCTGCCCGGTGAATCCCGGCGTGGGGAGCTGATTATGAAACTGACCATCGCGATAGTACGGCGACTGTTCCACCAGACTGAGCTGCGCGCCCTGCGGCGCCCGGCCAAACCCGGCATTTAAGACAAACGGCAAAGCTGTTGCTGAGGCTAATAGCATAATGGCGACCACGCTGAAAGTGACACGGTTCATAACCTGACCAGATGAAACTCCCTATGATGAGAGTTTGGTGATATAACTTGATTATGAGTGAGTACGCACTCATTATTAGGATGAATATGAAAGTCGTCAAGACGATTTTCATTTTTTTAACATCCACCGTTGCAGCGCCATGACATGGCATGTTTAGATCGGGGTTTGATTTCGCGTGAGGTAAAATGTAGTGGCTCGTCCTAAGAGTGAAGATAAAAAACAAGCGTTGCTGGAGGCCGCCACGGTCGCCTTTGCCCAGTCGGGTGTCGCCGCCTCAACGTCGGCCATTGCGCGCAGCGCCGGCGTTGCCGAGGGGACGCTGTTCCGCTATTTCGCCACCAAGGATGAGTTACTCAACGAGCTGTACCTCTCGCTCAAGTCCGGGTTAGTTAAAGCGATGGTTGCCGGGCTGACGCCAAACGAAAAACGACCGAAAGAGAACGCCCGTAATATCTGGGACGGCTATATCGACTGGAGTATGCGCCACCCGATGGAGCACAAGGCGATTCGCCGGGTGGCGCTCAGCGAGCGCATCACCGATGAAACCCGAACCCGGGTGAGAGAGATGTTCCCCGAGCTCAACGAAATGTGCCAGCTGTCGGTCAAGCCGGTGTTTCTGAGCGACACCTACAGCGCCTTTGGCGACGCCCTGTTTCTGGCGCTGGCGGAAACCACCACCGAATTTGCCAGCCACGATCCGCAGCGCGCCCGCGAACTGATCGCCCTCGGTTTTGAGACCATGTGGCTGGCGCTTCACGAGAACGACGCCTGATGGACCACGCTTCGCTGCACGCCTGCGCCCGCCGGATTGCGCTCACCTACCCGTTTACCGAACACTGCTGGCCGTTCGGCCCGGAGTATGACGTGTTCAAAGTTGGCGGGCGCATTTTTATGCTCACCATGACCCTTCGCGGTCGCGCGCTGGTGAATCTGAAAGCCGAACCGCAGAAAGCGCTGCTCAATCGGGAGATTTATCGCAGTATTGAGCCGGGATATCACATGAACAAAAAACACTGGATTACCGTCGTTCCCGGCGAGGATATCAGCGAGAGTCTGCTGGCCGAACTGATCGATGATTCCTGGAATCAGGTGGTGAATAAACTGGCGAAAAAAGATCGGCTGCGGCTACGTCCGGCGGGATTTTCAGGCTAACGCGATAAGTGTTATCGCATTTTTGTCTCTTATCATTTCCCCGTCTTCGCTGTACTCTTCTCCCACTAAACGCCCCGTAAGGGGCTGTAAACTCGAATTATCTTGAGCATAAACCCTGAGGAAGAGTTATGGATATCGTCTCCGTCGCCTTAAAGCGTCACTCCACGAAAGCCTTCGATGCCACAAAAAAACTGACTGCCGAAGAAGCCAAAAACCTGAAAACGCTGCTGCAATACAGCCCGTCGAGCACCAACTCCCAGCCGTGGCACTTTATCGTTGCCAGCACGGATGAAGGGAAAGCGCGGGTGGCGAAAGCCGCCAGCGGCACCTATGTTTTCAACGAACGTAAAATTCTTGATGCTTCTCATGTCGTGGTGTTCTGCGCCAAAACCGCCATGGACGACGCCTGGCTGGAGCGCGTGGTGGACCAGGAAGACGTCGACGGACGCTTCGCCACTCCGGAAGCTAAAGCCGCCAACCACAAAGGCCGCGTTTTCTTTGCCGATATCCATCGTAAGGATCTGCAGGACGACAACCACTGGATGGCGAAACAGGTTTACCTCAACGTCGGCAACTTCCTGCTCGGCGTCGCGGCGATGGGACTGGACGCCGTGCCGGTTGAAGGGTTCGACGCCGCGATTCTTGACGCCGAATTTGGCCTGACCGCGCAAGGCTTTACCAGCCTTGTTATCGTACCGGTCGGCCACCACAGCGTGGAAGATTTCAACGCCACGCTACCGAAGTCGCGCCTGCCGCAGGCGACGACCATCACCGAGATTTAATCTTCCCGCGCACGCCGCTCGCCGGCGTGCCAGATTCTTTCGGCATAGCGGCCAATCACCGCCAGCGAGACGGCCAGGATCACGAAGAACATCACCTTGTGCATCCCGTCCCAGAAAAACTCGAAGAAACGCGTATAGAGATTGATAGCCAGGAAGGTCAGACCAAAGCCGCGCAGCATCCCGTCATCCGTTTTCAGACTGATATAAATACAGACGCCCGCCGCGACGCCGAATAGCAGCGCCCACGGTAGCTGCTGCATCGGTGATATGCCGTACCAGGCATCGGGATCCCGATAGCCAAAAATCGACAAAATCCATAGCGCGATAAACAGATACGTCAGCCCCATGGCCTTACTGACGGTAAACAGCCGGCGCTGAAGCAGCCACTTTTGCAGCATAAAACAGAGCGCCAGCAGCGCGCCGCCGAACAGCACAAAACGAACCGGATAGTTCATGCCCAGCCAGTAGGCCCCCCACCCCGACACATAGCCGGTTTGTGCGCCGAACCAGTTGCCCAGCGCCAGCAGGAAGAACAGCCACACCAGCCCGGAACGGGCCGCCAGGCCGATGGCGCCATAGATAGCGCAGCCAGCCAGAAACAGCGGCGCAATATGGCCGCTGCCGTCATCCAGCCGTACGCCGAGCTGCCATAACGCCAGCGCGGTAAATACCACACCGACAAACAGAATCGCCTCGGTACTGTAGTGCCAGCGCGAGGCCCGCCGCTGACGGCGAAATCCCCAGAGGTAGCAAACCAGCGCCACCGCCGCCGGTAGCGCAATTCGCGCCAGCGCCGAGTCGCTGAACAGATCCGTCAACCAGGCGATCAGTTCGCTATCGGCGAACAGGCTGCCCAGCGCAATCAGCAGGCAGGCCAGCGCCGTCCAGAAGGCGTAGCGGCTCAGACGCTGCCAGTCAAAGGCGCTCACCCGTAAGGTGGCCGCCAGCCGCTGGCTTTCCGCGTGGCTCAACGCCCCCGCGGCCTGCCATTCGTCCAGCGCACGCCGAATCACCCGCTGTTGTTTCCTCGTCACGTTCATCTGCGTTCCCTGTCGCTATCAGTAGAGAGAATCCTGGTTATCCAGCCACGCCAGCGCCTGCTCGCCGCTTTCATCCATCGGCAGATACACCAGCAGCCGCGAGCCATTACGCGGGGCGGAATACCAGTACATCTGCTGCAGACTAAAGCGCCCGAGCTGCGGATGGTTGAAATTCTTCACCTGATTTTCCACGCCGCGGACGTCATAGCGCTGATGCCACAGCGCTTCAAACTCGGCGGAAGCGGCAAAAAAGCGCGCCAGCTTATTTTCCCACAGCGGGTCGCCCCGGTGTTCGGCCATCGCCGCGCGGAAGTAAGAGACGAAGGTCGGCAGCACATCGCGATTTTCAATACGGCTGCGCCAGGCGTCATGGGTGAGATAGAGATAAATACAGTTACGGTTCTCTTCGGGAAGCGCGGCAAAATCGACGCCCATCAGCCGACAAAAACTGTCGTTCCACGCCACGATATCGAAATTGGGTTTCTGGATGCTGGCCGGCTGCGGCATCAGGCTATCGAGCATCCGCCGGGTCCCAGGACTTATCCCCTCGCATACGCTCACCTGCGTCGTTTCCGGCGGCGTCAGCCCGGCCAGCACGAACAGGTGGCGCGTCTCCAGCGGGCTGCACTGCAAGGCATTGGCGACGCCCATCAGCACCGATTCCGACGGATTGACCTCACGCCCCTGTTCCAGCCAGGTGTACCAGGTCACGCCAACATCGGCCAGCATCGCCACCTCTTCCCGGCGCAGACCGGGCGTGCGCCGCCGCCCGACTCGCGGCAGACCGAGACGCTGCGGGTCGAGGCTTTCGCGGCGGGAGCGCAGAAAGGCGCCCAGCTGTTTACGGCTATCGTCGGGCGCTATCAGCACCGTTTCACGTTGCGGCATTCCCGTCATATTGACTCCAGCATGGTAGTACCAATACCAGTATAGACAGGAACTGGTACCCGTTTAATTTATCGGTAATGCTACGGCTATCCGCTGAATGACGCAATGGAGAGATCCGATGAATTCGTCTGCTGTTTCACCCGGCCGCGCCGGTTTACTGCTTCTGTTGACCGGCCAGATGCTGCCGCTGATCGACACCTCAATTACCAACGTGGCGCTGGACTCCATCACCCATTCGCTGGATGCCAGCGCCACCCAGCTGGAGCTGATCGTCGCCCTCTACGGCGTCTCTTTTGCGGTGTGCCTGGCGATGGGCAGCAAGCTGGGCGATAACTACGGCCGCCGCCGTCTGTTTATGTGGGGGGTCGCGCTTTTTGGCCTCGCCTCTTTGCTGTGCGGCATGGCCAACTCCATCGGCGGGCTACTGGCGGCCCGCACGCTGCAGGGGGCAGGCGCGGCGCTGATCGTGCCGCAAATCCTCACCACCCTGCATGTGACATTGAAAGGCACTGCCCATGCGCGCGCCATCAGTCTGTATGGCGGGATTGGCGGGATTGCTTTTATCGTCGGGCAGATGGGTGGCGGCTGGCTGGTGTCGGCGGATATCGCCGGGCTGGGCTGGCGCAACGCGTTCTTTATCAATGTCCCCATCTGTCTGCTGGTGCTGGCGCTTAGCCCCCGCTATGTCCCGGAAACCCGTCGCGATGCCCATTCGGCTATCGACTGGCAGGGCACCGTCAGCCTGGCGCTGATCCTCTGCTGCCTGCTGTTTCCGATGGCGCTGGGTCCGGAACTTCACTGGCCGTGGGCGCTGCGCCTTTTGCTGGTCGCCATACTGCCGCTGCTTTTCTGGATGCGGGTAAGCGCTCTGCGTAAGCAGCAGCGCGGCGAACAGCCGCTGTTGCCGCCCCGACTGCTGAAGCTCACCAGCATTCGCTTTGGCATGGCTATCGCCCTGCTGTTCTTCAGCGCCTGGTCCGGCTTCATGTTCTGCATGGCGCTGACCATGCAGACCGGTCTCGGCATGGCGCCCTGGCAGTCAGGCAACAGCTTTATCGCCCTCGGCGTGGCCTATTTTCTCTCCGCGCTGTACGCGCCGAGGCTGATTGCCCGCTACAGCATGGGACGTATTCTGCTGATTGGGCTGGTGGTGCAGATAGCCGGTCTGCTGCTGCTGATGGCGACCTTCAGCCACTTCGGCGCTCACACCTCGCCGCTGGCGATGGTGCCGTCTACCGCGCTTATCGGCTACGGCCAGGCGCTGATCGTTAACAGTTTTTATCGCATTGGCATGCGCGATATCAGCGCCAGCGATGCCGGTGCCGGAAGCGCCATTCTCAGCACCCTGCAGCAGGCGACGCTGGGATTAGGTCCGGCGATCCTCGGCTCGCTGTTTTTAACCCTCGCCCGCCACGGCGGCGGCAACTATCCTCAGGCGCTGATCGATTTCCTCGCCGTGGAGGTAGCAATGATGCTGCTCTTAGGCGCGATTGCCCTGTGGCTGCGCCATCACCTCACTATTCACCCGGTAGCGACCGCCTCATAATCCACATTGGCATAACGCCTGATTTGCATAATATACATCCAGCGGTCATCATTACCGCTGGATGTACAGGAGACGTTATGCAGGAATTAATCTCACACATTGCCGCCTTAGGCATCGAAATTACCCCCACCACTTCACTCATTATTATCTTCGGCATTATTTTTCTGACCGCCATTGTCGTGCATTTTATTTTGCATAAAGGGGTGCTGCGCGCCTTCGAAAAGCGCGCGCAGGCCAGCAGCCATTTGTGGCTGCAAATCATCACCCAGAACAAACTGTTTCACCGGCTGGCCTTTACCCTGCAGGGGATTATCGTCAATGTGCAGGCGGTGTTGTGGCTGCAAAAAGGCAGTGAAGCCGCCAATATATTAACCACCTGCGCCCAGCTGTGGGTCATGATCTATGCTCTGCTCTCGTTCTTTTCGCTGCTCGATGTGGTCTTCAATTTATCGCAGAAATTCGCCACCGCATCACAGCTGCCGCTGAAGGGGATTTTCCAGGGCATTAAGCTGGTCAGCGCGATTATTATCGGCATCCTGGTTATCTCGTTGCTGATTGGCCAGTCGCCGGCAATTTTGATAAGCGGCCTCGGCGCCATGGCTGCGGTACTGATGCTGGTATTTAAAGACCCGATCCTCGGTCTGGTCGCCGGTATTCAGCTCTCCGCCAACGATATGCTCAAGCTCGGTGACTGGCTGGAAATGCCGAAATACGGCGCCGACGGCGCGGTCATTGATATTGGCCTCACCACGGTGAAAGTCCGCAACTGGGACAACACCATCACCACGATCCCCACCTGGTCGCTGGTGTCCGACTCGTTTAAAAACTGGAGCGGGATGTCCGCCTCCGGCGGGCGTCGCATTAAGCGCAGCCTGAATATTGATACCACCAGTATTCATTTTCTCGATGAGCGGGAGCAGCAGCGCTTAATTCAGGCCCGACTGCTTAAGCCCTATATGGACTCGCGTTATCAGGAAATTAGCGAGTGGAACCAGCAAAACGCCGCCGACCATTCGGTGCTGAACCTGCGCAAGATGACCAATATCGGCACTTTCCGCGCCTATTTGCAGGAGTATCTGCGCAACCACCCGCGGCTGCGCAAAGATATGACGATGATGGTGCGCCAGCTGGCGCCGGACGCCAACGGCCTGCCGATTGAGATCTACTGTTTCACCAGCACCGTGGTGTGGGCAGAGTATGAGAGCATCCAGGCGGATATTTTTGACCATATTTTCGCCGTGGTTGACGAGTTCGGGCTGCGTATCCACCAGTCGCCGACCGGCAACGATATTCGTTCGCTGGCGGCGGTAAATCACCGGTAAGGCTCTGGCTCTGGCGCGGGCAATAATGCGCCAGTCCATCATCACCCGTTCGGCGGTGGCATCCGGGTTGTCGATTTTTTGCAGCAACAGGGTCACCGGCGTGCGGCCAATGTCGCGCGACGGCTGTTCCACGGTGGTCAGCTGCGGCGAGACCAGCTCCGTGCCGTCAAACCCCATCACCGCAATATCGTCCGGCACCCGCAGTCCGGCCTGCGCAATCGCGCGCAGGGCCGCAGGCGGTCCTGACTATTGCCATAGAAAACTATCAATTATCAGGGCTATTTTCCCCAGCTGTTAAGCGCGATGATTTTGCGGGTAAAATAAGCGCCGCGCTCAGACGCCAGAAATTATAAATTTTATTATCAATAGGTTAGGGATGATGTCATCAATGAAGATTCGAGTCGCACTGCTTGCCCTCAGCTGTTCTCTCACCGCCCTCAGCGGCTGCACCGCCTCAAAACCATCGCCGGAGCGCCATGCGTACTATTTTGTCGCCCATCGTTCTGATTTTGTCGGCGGTAATTTTGCCGTAAACCGCCAGGAAAATTATCGCTTAAATCTGCCGACCTTCAGCGAAATCTACAACCGCGGCAAACAGGACCGCCGCGCCGGCGTCAGCGAAAGCGATGCCCGACGTAACGCCGATGCCATTAAACAACAGGCCCTGAAGGGGACCCGCTCACAACACACCTTTACCGGCAATGCCAGCGATACCTGGAATAATGACATGGAGAAGAAGGATGCGCTGCTGTTCGGTAACGAACTTTCCGCCACCTATCTCGACGGGTATCTCGGCGTGAAATAAGCCATGGCGTGGCACCAGAAACCGGTGCCGCACGCCAGCGCTTCACGCCCTTGCGTCGTTGATGCCATGTTGTCCGCCCTCAAAAAAGCAATCGATGACAAAAAGAAGATCCTGCGCAAAATACGCTAAGCGCGAAGACGATCGCAAGAAAAGGCGGACTGCCCCGGCGAAGGCCGGGGCAAGGAGACATTACGCCGGACGGCGCAGCAGCTTAAAGACAATAAACAGGAACAGGATCCATACCGGCAGCAGGATGGCCGACAGACGCATGCCGTCGATGGTGCACATCAGCAGCAGAATCAGCGCGAGGAAGGCGATACAGAGGTAGTTGCCACCGGGCGCCAGCAGCGCTTTGAACTTCGGCTCGCGTCCTTTGCGACGCTGGGCCGCGCGGAACTTCAGGTGCGCCATGCAGATCATTATCCAGTTCAGCAGCAGCGTCGCCACCACCAGCGCCATCAGCAGACCCAGCGCTTTCTGCGGCAGCAGATAGTTCAGCAGCACGACCAGCGAGGTTATCACCCCGGAGAGGAGCAGCGAATTGACCGGCACGCCGCGTTTGCTGACGCGGGCCAGAAACTTCGGCGCATTGCCCTGTACCGACAGGCCGAACAGCATGCGGCTGTTGGAGTATACGCCGCTGTTGTAGACCGACAGCGATGCTACCAGAATGACAAAGTTCAGCGCAGAAGCCACCACGTTACTGTCAAGATTATGGAAAATCATCACGAACGGGCTGCTGTCGGACTTGATTTCCAGCCACGGATAGAGTGCCAGCAGCACCACCAGCGAACCGATATAAAACAGCAGAATACGGTACACCACCTGGTTTACCGCCTTCGGAATGCTCTTTTGCGGATCTTGCGCTTCGGCGGCGGTAATACCAATCAGCTCCAGGCCACCGAAGGAGAACATAATCACCGCCAGGGACATCACCAGGCCATGCCAGCCGGTGGCGAAGAAGCCGCCGTGGCGCCACAGGTTGTCAAATCCGGCTTTGCTGCCGCCGTGACCGCCAAACAGCATCCACAGGCCAAAGCCAATCATGCCGATAATCGCCAGCACTTTAATTAAGGCAAACCAGAACTCCGCCTCGCCATACAGGCGAACGTTAACGAGGTTAACGGCGTTGATGATGATAAAGAAGGCCGCCGCCCAGACCCAGGTCGGCACATCCGGCAGCCAGTACTGCATATAGATGCCGGCGGCGGTCAGTTCTGCCATCCCCACCAGCACAAACATCACCCAGTAGTTCCAGCCGGAGAGAAAACCAGCAAACGGCCCCCAGTATTTATACGCGAAGTGGGCAAAGGAGCCGGATACAGGCTCTTCGACCACCATTTCGCCAAGCTGGCGCATGATCAGAAAAGCGACGATCCCGGCGATGGCATAGCCGATCAGAACCGCCGGACCGGCCATCTGAATCGCCGGTCCGATCCCGAGAAACAGGCCGGTACCGATAGCGCCGCCGAGGGCGATGAGCTGGATATGTCGGTTCTGTAAACCGCGATGAAGCGTCGGGCCGCTCTCCGCTGTGGCATCTGACTGCGTTGACGCGTCTTTCACGTCTTTCCCCTGTGAGTGTTGATGAAGGGGCACCTTTTAACACTTCTGCTCGCCCGACTTCAAGTTGCAGATGCGTTGATTGCGCGGCAATGGGTGCCGCCAGCCGGATGGGAGACGGCAAATAAACCGGCCGCGCCCGGCGCAGAGCGCGGCCTGACATGGGATGAGCGGCCAACAATCCCGGCCAGTTACGCCGGACTAATAGCGCACCATCACCGATTTCAGTTCGGTGTAATCATCGATAAAGGCGCTGCCGAACTCGCGGCCAATTCCCGAGCCTTTCATGCCGCCAAACGGCACCGCCGGATCGAGGAAGGTATGCATATTCACCCAGACGATCCCGGCGTTAATCGCCCCGGAATAGCGCAGCGCCTTGCGGATATTCTCCGACCAGACGCTGGCGGCCAGGCCAAATGGCGAAGCGTTAATGCGGGACAGCGCCTCCTCTTCACTTTGGTAGCCGATAAAACTGCACACCGGACCGAAGGTCTCCTCCTGCATCAGCGTGCTGTTTTCGCTCCGCACCTTCACCGCCGTCGGCAGGACAAAATAGCCGTCGCCGGGCAGCGCTTCGCCGCCGCACACGATGGTGTCCCCCTCTTCCCGCGCCTTCTCAATCAGCTGCAGTACTTTCTCAAACTGCACCCGATTAGCCAGCGGCCCCATCAGCGTCTGCTCATCCAGCGGCGAGCCGGGGCGTAGCGCTGACAGGCGCTGTTTCAGTATTTCCAGCACCGCATCCAGCTTGCCCTGCGGCAGATAAAAGCGCTCGGCGGCGGCGCAGATTTGCCCCTGATTCAGATAGCCCGCTTCGATAATGCCGCCCGCCATCGCCTCGGGGGTGAGATCGTCGAGAAACAGCGCGGCGTTTTTGCCCCCCAGTTCGAGGGTGACGCGTTTTCCGGCGCCGATCGCCGACTGCTGAACTTTCTCGCCGGTCGCCACCGAACCGGTGAAGCTGACCTTGGCGCAGGCCGGGTGGGCGATCAGTCGCTGGGCGATGTCGCCGCCCGCGCCGTTTACCACGTTAATCACCCCGTCCGGGATCCCCGCCTCTTTCGCCAGCTCCGCAACCCGCAGCAGCGTCAGCGGCGTATATTCGCTCGGCTTTATCACGATGGTACAGCCGCACACCAGCGCCGCCGCCAGCTTCCAGATGGCGATCATTATCGAGAAGTTCCACGGCACTATCCCTACCACTACGCCAACCGGCTGGCGGCGAGTAAAGGCCGTGTACTGCTCTCCGGCCATTGACGGGAGCGAGACATCCAGCGTTTCGCCGGTCACCTTGCCTGCCCAGCCGGCAAAGTAGCGCAGGAACGCCACCGACTGATCCAGCTCAAGCATTCGCGCCAGGCCGATGGTTTTCCCGGAGCACAGGCTCTCCAGTTGCGCCAGTTCCTCACGATGGCTGGCCAGCAGATCGGCCAGCCTGAGCAGCAGCGTGCCGCGCTGCAGGGTCGGCATCGCGCGCCAGCCGTCAAACGCCTGGCTGGCGCTGGCCATCGCCAAATCCGCCTGCCCGACGTCCGCCGCCGTCACTTCGGCAATCGCTTTGCCGGTGGCGGGGTTTATCACCGCCAGCGTCGGTCCGTTGCCGGGCAAAACCTCTCCGGCAATAAACTGCCCGTGCGGTTGGCGTAAAAAAGCTGTTACTTCAGCAAGTAAGGTCACGTCGCTCATCGGTGGCACCCGTTGTTGCAGGAAATGTTCCCCATCACATCACGCCGGAAACAGGCTGCCTATCGTTCTAAAGAACGTCATTCTTTCGGACGATATTCAGCGCCCCGCCGCCATGCTGTGATGGGGGTCTTAGCCAGGCGAGACAGACAGGGTAACGCTATGAATATCAAAATCGATGCGCTGAACTACTACGGCGCCACCAAAAAATATCAGCTGCATTTTCCGGCGCTGCAGGATGATATTGAAGCCGATGTGGTGATCATCGGCGGCGGCTTTTCCGGTATCAACACTGCGCTGGAGCTGGCAGAACAGGGCATCACCAACGTGGTGGTACTCGAAGCCCGTCATTTAGGCTACGGCGGCACCGGCCGCAACGGCGGCCAGGTCATGGCCGGCATTGGTCACGACATCGAAGCGGTGAAAAAACACGTGGGTAAAGAGGGGCTGGAGACGCTGTTTAAAATCTCGAACCTTGGCGCCGGAATCATTCGCGAACGGATTAAGAAATACAATATCGATGCCGACTTTGTTGCGGGCTACGGCTATCTGGCCTACAACCAGCGTCAGCTGAAGACCCTGCGCCAGTGGGAAAAAGAGTTTAAGGCCGCCACTCCGGATGAGGATATCGCGCTCTATACCGGCAGCGATGTGCAGCAAATCGTGGGCTCCGACGTCTACTGCGGCGCGCTCAAGCATATGGGCGGCGGGCAGATCCACTCTCTGAATATGCTGCTGGGTTCGGCAAAAGCGGCCCACTCATTAGGGGTGAAAATTTTCGAATCCTCTCCGGTCGTTGAGGTGAATTACGGCAAAGAGGTGCGGGTTCGCACGGCGATGGGCAGCGTAAAGGCGGCTAAGCTGCTGTGGGCCTGCGATAGCTTCCTCAATAATCTGGAGCCGGAGATCTACAACAAGACGCTGGTGACCTACTCTTATCAGGTCTCAACGGAACCCCTTTCCGATGAGCTGATCGAACGTATCAGCCCGCTGCGCGGCGCCTTCAGCGATATTCGCCCGGTCATCAACTACTACCGCATTACCCGGGAAAACCGCCTGCTGTTCGGCAGCGCCACGCGCTACCTTGAATATACGCCGAACGATTTTGCTGCCTGGAACCGCACGCTGCTGGCGGAAGTGTTCCCCTATCTTAAGGATGTCAAAATCGACTTCGCCTGGGGCGGCCCGATGGCCTGTAGCGCGAACCTGTTCCCGCAAATCGGCACCCTGCGCGATCGCAATAACGTCTTTTACGTCCAGGGGTATTCCGGGTTTGGCGTTACCCCCTCGCATATCGTGTGCAAAATTCTCGCCGAAGGCATTAACGGCGGCTCAGATCGTTACCGCCTGATGAGCAGTATTCCCCACGCGACAATCCACGGTCGTGACAGCCTGCGTCTGTTGCTGGTCACCGCCGGAAAACTCATGCATCAAACCGCCGGCTACTGGAAAGGCCGGAGTTAACCAGGAGAACATCATGCAAGCATTCAAACTCGATCAACCGGTTCCTGAACTGCAGCCTATCGGCAGCGTCAGCCTGCTGGGCGCAACGCCAACCGAAGGCGATCCGCAGGTAGCGGGCGCTATGGTTTACGGCGAACCGCAGGACGCCTTTACCTGCGGGCTGTTTTCATCGACTCAGGGGAGTTTCACCATGACCTATCCGTTTACCGAACACGCCACCGTACTGGAAGGCGAAGTGGAGCTGACCGTATCGGGCGGCCAGCCGCAGCGCTTCTCCCCGGGCGACAGCTGGTTTGTGAAACAGGGCACCGAAGTGGAGTGGAAAATTCTCACCCCGCGCTTCGTCAAACACTACCTGGCGAACGTCGAAAGCCGCTAATAAACGCAGACAATCCCCGGTGCCCGGCGGCGGGGATTGTATTCATGCACCCGATCACAGATTCACCCGCCGTTCTCCACCTTCAGGACGATATTCATTGAGCCGGATGCCAACCTAAATTATGACTATCCGGAATGGCTATTCACTTCCAGCCACTCCCTGCCCTAACCACTCTTGTGCAGAGGTTGACTATGTTCAGTAAAAGACTCGCCGGCCATCTTGAACGCGGCGTCGTCGGCTTTCCTACTACCCTCGCCAGCTCCGTCGGACTGATTATGGCCAGCCCGGTTATCCTGACCGTGACCAGCGGTTTCGGTATGGGTGGCGATACCTTCGCGCTGGCGGTCCTGCTGGCGTTTATCATGATGCAGGCGCAGGTCACCACCTTTGCCGAAGCGGCGACGCTGATCCCCACTACCGGCTCGGTATATGACTATATCGCCTGCGGCATGGGGCGCTTTTTCGCCATTACCGGCGCGCTGTGCGCCTATCTGATCGTACATATTTTTGCCGGCACCGCGGAAACCATTCTCGCCGGGGTGATGGCGCTGGTGAACTTCGAGTCCATCAGCAGCCAGATGGCCGCTCATCAGAATACCTGGATGGTCGGCGTCGGGATGGTGGTGGTGTTCGGCCTGCTGAACGCTATTGGCGTCGAGATCTTCGGTAAGGTTGAAGTGGTACTGACCTTCGGGATGTGGAGCACGCTGACCATCTTCGGCCTGTGCGGGATTTTTATGGCGCCGGTGACCCACCTCTCCGGCTGGTTCGGCACGCCGCTTAACGTCAGCGATCTCTCGGGCCTGTTCGGCTATATCGGCATGGCGATGTTTATGTTCGTCGGCTGCGAGCTGGTCACCCCCATGGCCCCGGAAATCAAACAGGCGCACCGGACCATTCCGCGTGCGATGGCGCTGGGCCTGCTGGGCGTCGCAAGCTGCATGTTTATCTATGGCGCAGCCATCAACCGCCAGGTCGAGAACGTGGTGCTGGACGCGGCCAACAACGTCCATCTGCTGGATACGCCGATGGCCATTCCGGCCTTCGCCGAACGGGTGATGGGCCACGCCGGACAGTACTGGCTGGGCGTCGGCCTGCTGCTGGCGGGCTGCGCGACCATTAATACTCTGATGGCCGCCGTCCCGCGGATTATCTACGGCATGGCGCTGGATGGCGCGCTCCCGCGCTTCCTGACCTGGCTGCACCCGCGCTTCAAAACGCCGGTTATCGCCATTGCCATTGGCGTGGCGATTCCCTGCCTGCACGCCTGGTATCTGAACGGCAATATCGATCGTATCGTGCCGCTGATCCTTGCCGCCGTCTGCGCCTGGGGCGTCGCCTATCTGCTGGTGACCCTCTCGGTGGTGCTGCTGCGTATTCGTCGTCCGGACCTGCCCCGCGCCTACCGCTCGCCGTGGTTCCCGCTGCCGCAGATTATCTCCAGCGTCGGGATTATTATCGCCATCATCAATATCACCCCGCCGGGGATGGACAAGCGCGAAGTGCTGGTGCCGTTCGGCATCATGCTCGGCCTGACCGCCGCCTATGCCCTCTTCTGGACGGTGTGCGTCCAGCGGGTCAACCCGTTCCGCCCGGTACCGGTTGAAGAGGTGGTGGAACGCGCGATTGGCAACTATGAGAAACAGAACCAAGGGGAGATGACGCCAGATGCCCTCCGTCCCCTCGTTTAGTACGCCGCTGATGAATGCGGTGCAGCGCGATTTAGCCGGCTGGGACAGCGAAAAGCTCAGCGAGCGCAGTGCGGTGCTGCACCTGAACGCCACCACCGACGTCACTTTCAGCGTTCGCCAGAAACGGCTGTTTATGGCCAGCATTCACAGCTGCGAATTTGTTGTCGAGGGGCCGGTCACCCGGCCCGCTGAGGGTAACATTCGCGCCCATCAATCCGGCTGGCTTAAACGCCAGCCGGTGACCTTCCGGGCGGCGAAACCGGCCGCCGACCTCGCCCGTTACCTCAACCTGTTTCCGCGTTTACAGCAGACATTGAGCGAACTGGACTACCGCCGCTTCTCTTTAACCATTGATAACCAGCGCTGGCGCTGCTGCATTGAGCCGTGGGCCGCCAGCGAAGTGGTCTGCAAAATGCCGCCGCTGCGCCGCTATCTGCGCCTCGAAAAGCACCAGCGGATGCTGCTGTTGAGCGTTATGAATATGCTGCATCAGGCGATCGGTCAGTGGATGACGCAAACGGCGACAGAGAAATGACATAAAAGAGAAGTGAAACAGAGTCCCACCCAGGAGAGCGCTTCTCCGCCTGTATCGATAGCGGAGAAGCGATGGAGATTACTTCAGCCCACACCGCTGCGCCAGTTCATCAATCGCCTGACGCTGGAAGCGGGTAAAGGCCTCACGCGGCTGCTGTTGCTGAATAAACGTCAGCAGCGGATCCTCAACCTCGGTTTTTACCCCGCTTAACGCTTCCATCACCGCCAGCCCGCAGAACGGCACATAGGATTCGGCATAGCCCCCTTCATGAACCAGCACCAGTTTGCCGCCGCACAGGCGATCGGCCGCCTCCTGCACCCGTTCGGTCATGGCGCGGAAGCTGTCGCTGTGGAGCAGCATTCGCGCCAGCGGGTCCATGGCGTTGGCATCGTAGCCGCAGGCGACGATAATCAGCTCTGGTTCAAAGCGCGCCAGCGCTGGCAGCACGATCGTTTCCAGCGCATAGCGCCAGCCGTCGTCCCCGGCGCCGGCCATCAGCGGAACATTGATGTTGTAGCCAGCGCCGACGCCGATCCCGCGATCGTCCTCTCCGGCATAGCCCGGCGGAAAACAGCCGTCCTGGTGCAGCGAGATGGTCAGCACATCGTCACGCTGCAGATAGATATGTTGCGTACCGTTCCCGTGGTGCACATCCCAGTCGAGGATCGCCACTTTCCCCAGCCCGAGCCGCGCCTTCGCCCGCTCCACGGCAATGGGAATGTTGGCGAGAAAGCAGAAGCCCATCGATTGATCCGGTAGGCAGTGGTGCCCCGGCGGTCGCGACAGCGAGTAGGCATTATCCAGCTCGCCGCTCAGCACCGCCTCAACCGCGGCGCAGGCCAGCCCGGCAGAAAGGCAGGCGATTTCATAGCTGCCCGGCCCCAGCGGCGCCTCTTTGCCCAGCAGGCCGCCGCCGCTATCGCTGATTGCCTTAAAGCGCTCCAGATAATGCGCCGGGTGAATACGGCGCAAATCTTCTTCGCTGGCGGCCGCGGCACCGCGCAGCTGAAGCTGCGCAGTCAGGCCCGCGACATCCATCAGATTTTTCATCCGGCGCTTGGTTTCCGGCGATTCCGCATGGCCGCCCCCTGCCGGAGGCTGCACCCAGCCGCCAACCGGCAGCGTCACCGCATGCAGCCCGGTACTGTGCCAGAAACAACGTTCATCAAAGAAGAAACCGGTTTTTCTTTTCACTCTATCCTCCCGTTGGCTCACTCTTCCCGGCGGACGAGGCCGCCAGAATTAATCCTGCTGAGATCAGCGCGCAGCCGCCTGCCGCCGCAAGCAGCGCATCGGCGCTGGAAAAACGTTGTAGCAGCGCCCCGGCCAGCGCCGGACCGGCCGCCATCCCGCCGCCAATCACCAGATTGATGCTGTTCATCAGGCGACCGTTGTTATCCAGCCCGGCAACCCGCGCGAGAATAAACGGCAGCACAAAGGTCCAGGTGAATTTGAACAGCAACGCGGCCAGCGCGAAGCGCACCAGCAGCGGATGGCTGAGGAGCAGCACAATGCTGAGGATCAGCAGGCCGTAGCCCAGCCAGACCGGTATCCGGTCCGGGCGCCGCGTACCGCGCAGCGCAGCGCCGCCCGCGCCGATAATGCCGAACACCGTCGCGGCCGCCAGCACCATGCCGATTTGCGCCGCGCTCAATTCCGCCGCGCTGCCGATGGTGCCGATAAACGTCCACACCGCGCTGAGGCTGATGTAAAAAGTGAGCACCGCCAGCACCGCGCACAGTTTACGTAACGGCGCGATCGCGGGCGGCTGGCGGGAAGCGGCGGACATCGGCTGAAAGCGCGAAGGAAATGCCGGGACCAGCGGCAGACAGCAGAGCATGATCGCGGCGAGGATCAGGTACACCACCTTCAGGCCGAAGCTGGCAAACAGCGCCGGTAACACCAGCAATCCCACCATGCCCAGCAGCAGCTGTCCCAGCACCCAGAAGGCATACACCCGGGAAGGATTGGCCGTTCCGGCCGCACAGCTGATACACAGGATCATCAGAGTGCCCCCCGCCAGCGAGGCGATGAAGCGGACGATCAGCAGCGTTTCGTACTGACTGACCGCCGATGAGACAAGATTCGCCACCAGAAAGACCGCGCAGGCACACAGGGCCACGCGGCGCCAGTCCAGACGACTCATCCACCACCATGCCGGCAGCGTCGCAAGGCTCATGGCGCCAAGTTCGGCGGAAAAAGATAGCCGATCTCTACGGGCGTCAGCTGCCATTCGCTGGCCAGTTGCGCGGCGACCGCTGGCGCGGTCATCAGAATCCCCGGCGCAACGGCCGCGAAAATGACGATAGCCGCCAGCAGGCGGGCGGTGAAAACCAGCCCGGACGGCTGGGATAAAAGCTTTTCGGCAACAGGCGTACTCGACATCGTGGTGCGTGCTCCAGTCAAAAAGTCTCCCCCCGGACAGCAGTCCTGGGAGTGATACCGTCAGGCATCAGGAAAACGCCGCGGTCAGCGGCGCGCGCGGGATGCGATGAGTCAGATTACAGATGCAGCGTGCGCTGAGCGGATGGCATCCAGGTTCGGGAAACAAGCTCGGTACGATTGACCACTTCGGTCTTGGCAAAAATATTGCGTAAGTGGGTTTTCACCGTGGAGAGAGAAATATCCAGCTGACGGGCAATCAGCTTATTACTGGCCCCTTCGCGGACCATGCCAACAATTTCACGCTCTTTCGCCGTCAGCATCGCCGGCAGGTCATCCTCTTGCTGGAGGCAATCGTGGATGGCCAGTTCCACCAGCGGCAACACCGCCTGGGCGCGCAGACGCTCCTCGCTGGAAAACGCGACGTCGCGCATTAAGGAGATACCGGCAATAATCCGCCGGTCGCGGCGAATAAAGACTTCGGTCATGTCGCGAACATTATTCGGCAACATAAACTCATGATAGTAATGACGGTTGCGGTCACAGACGCCTGGGGTCATCGCCGCCATGGTAATCGCCTGATGACTAAAGCGGGACGGCAGCAGCGGATCTAACGGCTGAAAACACTCCAGATATTGCTGGTGCGTATTCGCGGAAATGTTATGCAAAATATAATGTTCTGGTTTTAAACCATTATTGACCCGATAAAACACCGCCGACGACAGTGGAATTAACTGTGAAATAGTCAGTAAACAACGGGCAATTATCGCATCATTACGACTGGCTTTTAATAAAGCAGACATGATCCCTCCCGTCGAGGTGAAAGTGCGTTAAACGCGGATGAGCAACGATACAAGAAGCATACATTTCACATTTAAGTAACACAATCATTAACATATTAACAATGTGATATCGGTTACAAAATTTTATTTAACTAACTGTTAGTTAAAGCATTAATATTCAGCATGTCGCTGTGTTATCGAAATAACGTTAAAACATAAACAAAAGTTATTAACTTTATGTTCTGACGCCGCCCGGTTCACATTCTCACGTTTTTCAGCCGCGATCTCGTCC
Source organism: Raoultella sp. T31 (assembly GCF_002806725.1). NCBI lineage: Bacteria > Pseudomonadati > Pseudomonadota > Gammaproteobacteria > Enterobacterales > Enterobacteriaceae > Klebsiella > Raoultella sp. T31. Next base: position 5,669 of record NZ_PIBO01000046.1, on the reverse strand, counting down.
TTTAGAACGATAGTCTTTTTAAATGACTCCTCTATACCTGATAAATATGACGCAAATCATTTTCATCAGGCGCTTAACTCTTCAGGCAAGCGCAGGATTTTCTGCTGCCCGGAAAGAGACGCGGGCAAAAAGAATAAACCGGGGCTGAGTGCGCGAGCACGGCCCGGCGCCGATATCGGACGGGTTTGGTGATGAATACTGAGCAGGCGGACTGTTCAGGCTTATCTAAAGGACAAAGCAGACGCTTTTGGGGAGAGAGACGATGGGTCGAGTGGTAGTGATTACCGGCGGCGGTACCGGGATTGGCGCCGCCTGTGCGCGACTGATGGTGGCGGCGGGCGAGACAGTGTTCATTACCGGCCGCCGTCTCGCTCCGTTGCAAACGCTGGCGGAAGAGACCGGCGCCGTGGCACTGGCGGGCGATGCCGCCAGCGGCGATGAGTGGCAGACGCATCTGCTGCCGACGATTGTTGAACGCGCGGGCCATATCGACGTTTTAATCTGTAGCGCGGGCGGCATGGGCAACGGCGCCGCCGTCGAGACCAGCGATCGGCAGTGGCGTGCGGCGCTGGAGAGCAATCTCGACAGCGCGTTTGCCAGCGTCCGCGCCTGCCTGCCGTCGCTGATTGCCCGGCGCGGCAACGTGCTGTTTGTCGCCTCAATAGCCTCCCTCGCCGCCGGGCCGCAGGCCTGTGGTTACGTGACCGCCAAACACGCAGCGATCGGTCTGATGCGTTCAGTCGCGCGGGATTATGGCCCGCAAGGGGTACGCGCCAACGCCATTTGTCCCGGCTGGGTAACCACGCCGATGGCCGATGAGGAGATGCAGCCGCTGATGGCCGCGCAGGGCATCAACCTTGAGCAGGCCTATCAGCAGGTGTGTCGCGACGTCCCGCTGCGCCGTCCGGCCAGCGCGCAGGAGATTGCCCTCGCCTGCCAGTTCCTCTGCTCCCCGCAGGCGTCGATTATCAGCGGCGCGACGCTGGTTGCCGACGGCGGCGCCAGCGCGGTGGATGTCCCGACGCTGGCATTTGCTTAACGTTTTTACACCACAAGGATCTCACATGACTTCAGAAGCCGTATTTATTCAGGTCGGGGCGCTTGCAGACGGCTTTGCCCCTCACGGCAACGTCCTGCCGGCCGCCTCGATATCTGATGGAACATCCCTGACCTTTTATTTGGCCGACGGCGCCTGTCACCGGCTGGCGATGGTTGATGCCCACGCCCTGCTCTGGGACGGGCAGCTCGTTGCCGGGCGCGTGACCGCCATTCGCCCCGATGTACTGTTGATCGATTTTCTCGATCCCGGTAAGGAAAACGCCAGCATCAGTGCGGTGTGCAACCTGACGCAAAATAACGCTACCCTGGTCTACGGTCAGTTGCCGACGGAGCAGGCCGCACGCCTCGATGCGTTCAGCCGCGTCGAGCAGGGTCTGCCGCTGACGGCAGTCGACGTCCACTTTCATTTTGCCCGTCTGAACCGCGAGCCGGGGCCGCTGCCGACCTTCACCCGCGCGCTGGTGGGGATGCGTAACCAGTACACCTACAGCCCGACTGAACGTTATGAGCATATTTATCTCAACGATAACTTCTATGCCTGGCAGTGTCTGGACGGCGTGGAGAAAGGTCTGGCGGATGTCGATCGCTGTCACTACGTGCAGGTGGCGGACGATCTGACGCTGTTCGTCTGGCGCGAGAAAATCATTCCGACGCTGGGGGTTATCCTTATCGATCTGCAACTGATGCGCACCGACGGCAAGATTCTCGGCTATCAGGGAAGCGATTTTGCCGCGCTGAGCAATTTCCCGGTCGGGGCCAGCGCGCAGATTCTGAATGTGACGAACCATGCGTCCTGAGCGTAGCGCCGGAGCCTGACGGCTCCGGCACGTCGTCGTCAGGCGCTGGCAATCTCCAGCCGCGCCAGCTGGGCGGCATTCAGCGTCAGTTGAGCGGCGCGGGCAAAACTTTCGACCTGGGCCACGCTGGTGGCGCTGGCAATCGGCGCGGTCACCCCTTCCCGACTCATCAGCCAGGCCAGCGCCACTTCACCCGGTTTTGCATGGTGCTGAGCGGCGACCTCTTCCAGGGTATCGATAATCCGCATTCCGCGCGGGTTGAGATACTTCCCAATGCCGCTGCCGCGCTGGCTTTGCGCCAGATCGGCCTGCTGGCGGTATTTACCAGTCAGGAAGCCGGAGGCGAGGCTGTAGTAGGTGACGACGCCAATTTCCCGGCTGACGCACAGGTCGCACAGCGCCCCCTCAAAAGCGGCGCGGTGATAGAGATTGTATTCCGGTTGCAGCACCTGCCAGGCCGGCAGCCCCTCTTTACGCGCCACCTCCAGCGCCGCGGAAAGCTGCTGGGCATCCAGATTCGAAGCCCCGGTCGCGCGAATTTTTCCCGCCTGCTGTAGCGCGTGAAAAGCGCTCAGCGTCTCGGCAACGGGGGTTTCCGGGTCCGGCCAGTGGGCAAAGTAGAGATCGATATAATCGGTGTTCAGACGGCGCAGTGAGTTTTCCACGGCCTGCTGGATCCAGGCTTTCTGCAGCCCTTTTTGCCCGGGCAGCCCTAAATCCGAGCCCACTTTGGTGAAGATTTTGACCTTATCACGCATCCCCGGACGCGCCTGCAGCCAGCGGCCAATCAGGGTTTCCGACTCGCCGCCCTGATTGCCGTCCGCCCAGCGGGAATAGACATCGGCGGTATCAATGGCGTCAAAGCCGTGGTCGACAAAAGCATCAAGAATGGCAAAACTGGTTTTTTCATCGCAGGTCCAGCCAAACACGTTGCCGCCGAAGACCAGCGGCGCGATGGAAAATCCGGTTTTGCCCAATGGACGTGTATTCATGCCGTTCACTCCTTATCGCTTATATTCTGCATCCTTCGCCAGGCCGCAACGGGCGGGAAAGAACCATGAGTGGAGAGTCAGAAAAGGAATCTTGCGGCGGGCCTGTCCGTGCCCGCCGGATGCATTACAACATTATGTCCCGGAATAGACGTCAAAGCTAAAATATTTACCCGACAGTTTTTTATAGGTTCCGTCGGTGAGAATCTGCGCGATCGCGCGGTTAATTTCCTGACGCAACGCATCGTCCTCTTTTCGCAGGCCAATCGCCGCCCCGGCACCGAACAGCTTATTATCCTGTAAATTTCCGCCAACAAAGGCGAAATCTTTACCCTGCGGCTGTTGCAGGAAGCTGTAGTCCGCCATCATTCCGGAGAGCACCGCGCCATCAATACGCCCGGATTCCAGATCCCGCACCACGCTGTCAGCGCCCTGATAGGCCACGATATTAATGCCCGACGGACGCCAGTGCTGGTTGACGTAAGTCTCCTGCGCCGAGCCCTGCTCCACGCCGATCGTTTTGCCTTTGAGCTGCTCTGGCGTATTGCCGGTCAGCGTATTTTTACGCGCCACGAGGAACACCGGGCCGTTGTACAGCTTGTCGCTAAAGCCAATCTGCTCTTTGCGTTTCTCGGTCATATACATGCCGGAGAGAATCGCGTCGAATTTACGCGCCTTCAGCGCCGGAATAATGCCGTCGAAGTTGCTTTCCACCCACACGCATTTCGCCTGCAACCGCTGGCAGATGGCGTTGCCTAAATCAATATCAAAACCCGCCAGCTTGCCCTGCGGGTCTTTCCATTCGAACGGTGCAAAAGTGGGATCGACGCCAAAACGAATTTCTTTTTGTTCTGCGGCCAGTGCCGATGTGGACGCCATCAGCGCGACCCACAGCAGTAGTGATTTTTTCATTATTTACGAGCTCCAGAGATCAACGGCAGTGTGTTTCAACTAAGCGGGCGAAAAACGACGCCCCGGTGGTAATAATGTCATCGTTAAAGTCATAGCCAGGGTTATGCACCATGCAGCCGCCTTTATCGCCCTTCTCGCCGTTACCCAGCAGGAAATAGCAGCCCGGACGCGCCTGCAGCATAAAGGCGAAATCCTCGCTGGCGTTCATCGGCGCAACGGATTCCAGTACCTGTTCGCTGCCAAAGACCTCCAGCGCTAATGCTTTGGCGAAGGCGGTCTCCTCCACGCTATTGGTCAGCACCGGGTAGGAGTCGTAGACCTCAATCTCGCTGGTGGCGCCGTAGCTTTTGGCGGTAAATTCGGTGATGTCGTGAATCCGTTTGATCAGCAGATCGCGCACTTCCGGCTTCATCGCCCGCACGGTCAGCTCCATGACCGCGCTTTCCGGGATCACATTGGAGGCGATGCCCGCCTGGAAGGTGCCGACGGTCACCACGGCGGTTTCCCCCGGCGGCACGTTACGGGCGACGATACTTTGCAGGGCCATCACCAGCGCCGAGCCGGCGAGAATGGGATCGACCGCGCGGTCCGGGTGAGCGCCGTGGCCGCCGTAGCCGTGAATGGTTATCTTGACGGTATCCGCCGACGCCATAAAGTTGCCGGCGTAGAAGCCCAGCTTGCCGACCGGCAGCCCGGGCATATTGTGCAGCGCAAACACGCAATCACAGGGGAAGCGCTCAAACAACCCGTCTTTTATCATCAGGTCCGCGCCGCCGATGGCCTCTTCCGCTGGCTGGAAAATGACGTGCACCGTGCCGTTAAACTGGCAGGCCGGCGAGGCAATATATTTAGCCGCCGCCAGCAGGATAGTGGTGTGGCCGTCGTGGCCGCAGGCGTGCATTTTTCCCGCCACGGTGCTGGCCCAGGGTAATTCCGTGGTTTCAACAATCGGCAGCGCGTCCATATCGGCGCGCAACCCAATCGTACGTGATGAATGCCCTTTGCTTAGCGATCCCACCAGCCCGGTTTTCCCCAGTTCGCGGGTCACCGTATAGCCCCACTGCGCCAGTTTTTCCGCCACCAGCTCGCTGGTATTAAACTCTTCCAGACTTAATTCCGGGTGGGCATGTAAATAATGACGGATCGCAATCATTTCTTCTTCAGCTGCTTTAATTTCTGGAATCACAAAATGGCTCATGCCGTTCTCCGGGAAATAAGAAATCGATATTCCGCTTCATTCAAGCTTCAGCTAAACGAACGTTGGAAAATGGGATGCCAGGACCCCAAAACGTGAAGGATGAAGAATAAACTCAGACTCAATAACTTATCTGGATAAGCATTTAATGCAAGTAAGATTTCTGATTTCCGGCGTGCGTCTCATCTCATTTACTAATGATTATTCAGCTAGTTACCGACAATACAGCAAAGAAGGAGGCGTGCAACAGCCTGTAAAAAATCATGCTAATAAATTTTATTTTAATAGTGATACAGACCATAAATATGGCGAAATTTAAATATAAACCTTTAATTATTGGACCATCAGCGCGCTTTTATTCCACAATCACCACGCCTGAATCAGCTTATTCAATATCTTCAGATTGCCTCGGCAGGCGCCATATTGCGGGCAGTGAGCACGCAGCAGAACCGCGATGATGTACCGCCAGCCAGCAACGCTACCCGTATTCAAAAATACCCGTGAAACACTGAGTAAACTCGATTCACTCTCGCCGAAAGCCCGTCGCGAGGCAGGTATTGCACCGGCGTTAATATCCATTGTCGTAAATGAGGGCGCAAAAAAAGGCCGCTTTCGCGCTGAGGGATCCCCAGAAAAAGAAGGATAAAACGAGACAGGCATAACGCGATGTGATCTACTGATTTTTCCACAAATTCAATAAGATCACCGCTATGCCTG